>JABMPE010000208.1 GCA_013203845.1 Rhodopirellula sp.
AACGTGTCGAACGTGTCGAACGTGTCGAACGTGTCGAACGTGTCGAACGTGTCGAACGTGTCGAACGTGTCGAACGCGTCGAACGCGTCGAACGTGTCGGACGTGTGGGAGACGTGGTGACGTGATTGCGAATATCGATCAACGGTGACTGCGAATTCAATCGCGAATTCATGATCGTTTGGAGGATTCGTCGTGGATGTCGGCGTCCGTCCGCAATTCGATCATTTCATTGATTCAGTCGATGACTGGGATTTCCAGGACCTGGCCGACATTTTTATTGCCGGATTGAGCTCCGCCGGTTGTGAAGAGTCTGCTGAAATCGTTCCCTTTGAACGCGACGTCGTTCACCGTCGCACCGAGTTTGAACGAGCGAAGCAGCTGGCCTCCGGGTGAGAGCATTTCCACCTGCTGACGTTCGCCGAGTGCAACAAAAACCCGGCCACTCGTCTGATCGACGATCAGACCGCTGGCAAAGCCTGCTGAGCTGTTGACGCCTGCCGGAAGCTCCGCAAAGACCTGTTTCGGTCCGACCTGGCCCGGTGATCGGATTTCAAACGCGACGACCTGCCGGCTCTGGCTCTCGACAACGAGCAACTTTGATCCGTCCGACGAAAAAGCAATTCCTTCAGGAAACGCCAGTCGCTGAGCAACGACCGTCACCGTCCCGTCAGCAGCGACGTAGTGAATTCGCCCAATTGGATTTCGAATGCGCGCGTATCCAGGATCGGTAAAGTAGACACCGCCGTTCGAGTCCACGACCAGATCATTTGGTGCTCTCAGAAAGTGTCCGTCGCTGCGCGTGGCCAGCTTGCCAAGCTGTTCACCATTCGCATTGAGTTTGACGATCGCTCGCTGGCCGGCATCAGCCACGAGGTGACTTCCGTCGGAAAGTACGACATGGCCTCGCGGTGCAACCATCGTGGCCCATGGCTCGACGATTCCATCGGACGAAATTTTCGAGATGTGTTTGCCGTGAGAAACAAATGCGTTTCCAGCGTCATCAAAGACAACCGTGTCTGCTGGCGACCAGACCTCAGCGACGACGGAGATGACGTCCGGCCGGTTCGTCGACCTGGGCGATGCCGTTGGAAAAAGCGGATTGATTGCCGACGAACTGTTTAACGGTTCCGTCGTCGAAATCGTACTGTCTGGCTTCGTGATGGAAGCCAGTTGCTCCGGTTCGAGTCGGTCACTCTCCAATGTCTCTTCGGACGTTGTCGCTGTTGATATTTCGGGGAGCGGAATATTCAAACGCAATGTTGACCGGGAGATGTCAGCAACGACTGCCGGAGAGATTGTTGGCAGTGAAGCAGCGGCTTCCGCGTTCAGCTCTGATGATGCGTCAGTGGAGTCTGCTTTCGGCGAGGTGACAGGAAGCTCGCCAGCATCCGGTTCAATCAGTGGCTGTGGCAGCGTTGTTGCTGGCGGAGGAAACAGACTGGATGGTTCCTTTATCGGCGCATCATTTTCGAAAGTTGGTTTTGTCTTCCGAGGCTCAACCGGTATCAAAGGCGATCCCTGCTCTTCAGCACTCACGTCGTTCGCCACGTTCTTCCCTGGGTTCGGTACGGGGATTTCCGGGTTTGCAACTGTTGGCTCCAATGAGTCCGCGAAGGGATCGGTGATCGGTTCTGAATTCGTTGAGGCCTTATCGCGACCTGTGCTTTGATCATCAGTGGTCACGACAGTGTCTGTCGATTTTTGAGCCGACTGCGGATCGTCGTTTGGAAACAGGTTTGACTCGGCCAGTGGGTCGGTGTCTGCAACGGTGGCTGTCGTTTCTCCGGGAACTTCCTTCGCCACGCTTTCTGACTCGGAATCCACTTCGGTCGACGCTTCGTAAGGAGGCCCTTCCAGCGTGTCGATTTCCGGTAACGGGAGCTTCGGCGGCGATTCGGCCAGGGAATTACTTCGAGATACAGGGAGCGGCGGTGCGGGTGGCTCAAGGAAAAGATCGCCATCAGTCTCAGCAGAAGCGACATTCGAATCTGCGTCAGACAAGGTTTCCTTTGTCAAGAGTGGCGCAGGATACGTCGATGTGGATGTCGCCGGTTCAAAGTTGACGGCGCTATGCTGCACGCTGCGACATCCGGACAGTCCCGTAATCACAAGAGATCCGGCGATCACAAGATGTGGCGAAGTTCTCCTCAACCAGCGATGAAGATTCACCATTGAAGCGCGCTCCTTTAAGTTCTTCCGTCATAACGCAGGAGCTGTTCAAGCTCCTGGAACCTCGTTTCTTACGACCCGAACGAGACCTTTCTGCAGATCGGTCACAGTCAAGTAGAAAGTCATGATCAACATGCGGAGAAACGATTGATTCGCCGACTTCCTCACGGTGGCAACCGTCACAGCGGCTGCTCTCGAAAAGTGGATCAGTCGACTTCTGGTTGCCGTAAGCATGCTGCGTGCGACGACGATCGTTTCGAAACTGCAGGCACGTGCGATTCTTTCGCACCAGATCGCGTCTTAGATTTCGACCAGCCCGCAGCATCGTTACAGGTCGACCTGTGTAATCGGCCCGTCCCCTAATCCCGCTTCGTCATGCAGGAAACGCGTCTCGCGAGCGGTCCTTTCAGGTGTAACGACTGCTTCGGACGGCTCCTTCGAATCCGTTTGCCTGGACGCTCCGTTCGACGGCAGTTCTGCCGGGAAATGCCCTCGAAACGCCCAGCGTCTGGCAAGTGGCACCGTCGCAGATATACTCGCAAGCCTGTTCTCGCGTCTGAGATTCTGCACTCACACCTTCACCTGATGATTCGACATCGAGCCTGTCGGGTTGACTGGAATACTGCGTGCCCTCGCAAAACCGTCAGCATCACCTTTCCCTGATCAGTCGGCTGATTCAATTGGCCACTCGGAATACGGTACGGCTGTTGATGGCGGTCATGTTTCTCATGAGTCTGCAAACGACTGCTCGCTGTCAGATTCAATTGCCACTGCAGCCGGACGGCGCTCCTGGTGAAAACGTCACACCTGATGACGACGACAAGCGGTTCGCGCAGGTTGGCAAAGGCGCGGCCGGGAAGGATCAGACGGAAGCCGCGAAAGGCAACGTTTCCAAAGACGAAGATGTTGAAGAAGAGGATACGGAAACGAATGAGGACGAAGGAGACCCGCGGTCCCGACGAAATCTGGACAGCATCGATTTCCGTGCCCCGATCAATCGATCGAAGCAGACCGCCTGGCAGAAGATCGAACGAGCGGCGCAGGGACAAAACTGGAACGAGGCGCTGCAACGACTCGACCGGTTCATCGGTCCTGCCGATCGCCCGGCCTCTGAGGATTACGTTATCCGACATGCCGACGGCAGCCTGAAATCCGCCAGACTCAGCATCGCGCAACTGCTGGGCAACATGCCGGAAAATCTTCGCGTCGCCAGGACAAGGACCGAAGCCACTCTGGGCAAGTCGCTGCTGGAACACGCCATTCAGGAAAACAGTCTGAGGCAACTTAACGATGTCGCCGTCCGATTTTTCGGCACGCCTGTTGGGTATCACGCTGCCGATCGACTGGCCACGCAACTGATCGATCGAGGCGAGTTTGCTCTGGCTGCCAACTGGTTGAAGCTCCTACTGGATTCCGATGCGGAGATTGCCAGGTCCGTCGTGTGGCAGAAGAAGACACGACTGATTCTCGGACTGACTGACAGCTCTCTGGATCCGGGCACACAGTCTGAAACGCTCAAGATGCTTCGCGAGCAATTTGTCAGTTCCGAGCCGGAAGTGATTTCGCAATGGCCGTTGCTCGGCGGCAATTCCAGACGGTACGCCGAACCGGAAGTCTCCAGCCGGCCCATCATGATTCGTCGCTGGGAGTTTCCAACGACGTCGAATGCCGGCCTGAAGTCAACGATCGACCAGCTCATCGCTGATCTGACTTATCGATCAGTCTCGACGATCCCGGCAGGTGTTCCGATTCTGGTCAACGGAAAACTGATCTGCCGCACATTCCGGGGGATTGAAGTTGTTGATGCCGCGTCCGGACGACATCTGTGGACGACTGCCGAGTCGGCTTCTGTCGAACGCCTGCTTGGTTCGGCAACACCCGACAGCCGCAGCGTCGCTGACCTGATGCCGAACATGACGCCTTTGTTATCCGCAGCCGCTGCCGTTGACCGAACCGGTGGACCAATCGGCCAGTTCCTGTTTCAGAATGCGGCCCATGGCCTGATCAGCAGCGATCAGAAGACCGTCTACTTTCTGGAAGATGATCCGGTATTCACGCTGGGCCGAACAAGTATCCGAAGAGTCGGTGGTGGCAACGCGTCGCCCAGACCTGAGTCAACAACGTCCAACCAGTTGAAAGCCTATAATCTTGAAAGCGGTCAGCCCGTCTGGCAAATCGGCGGTCCGGCGACAGGCGAAGCATTCGAACCGCCGCTGGCTGGCTGGTTCTTTCTGGGCGCTCCGCTGCCTGATCGAGGTGACCTGTTTATCGTCGCGCAAAAAGAGAACGTCATTCGGCTCTTCTGTCTTGACCCTCAATCCGGCTCCGCCAGATGGTCGCAGCAGATTGCGTTTGCGGAAGAAGGTCTGGAACGAAATCTGAATCGTCGTTTGTGGTCAGTTCAACTGGCAACCGCTCACGGAATCATCGTGTGTCCGACGACGGTCGGCTGGCTGGTTGGCGTTGACCGTTCGACCGGCACCCTCGTCTGGTCGCATCGGTATTCGGAGCGGCGTCTCGATGGCCGCATCGGAAGTCCTCAACTGTTCCGTGGTAACCAGGGCGGAATCGAACTGGCCAACGAACCAATCGGAGATTCCTGGGTTCCATCGGCTCCGATCATCATGGGCGACCGTGTCGTCTACACACCAACGGAGCCTCGTGAAGAAGCCGATGACACCACTCAGTTTGTTGACTGCGTCAACGTTTTCACTGGAGAGCGAATCTGGTCAGTACCACGCGGCCAGGCTCTTGCTGTTAACGGATCCGCTGATGGTGAAACGGTTGTTACCTGGCCGCAGTCGATCGCGATACTCAAAGCCGACGGCACGGTGCGAGCTGAAATCGAATTCGATTCCGAAGACGGACTGCCGTGCGGTCGTGGAGTCGCTGCGAAAGGTTCGTTCTGGTTGCCACTTCAGAAGCACGTGTTACTGCGGTTTGACCTTCAGCGGGCGAAACTGGCTGAACGCATCGAAGTGACTGCTGGGTATCCGGCACTGGGGAATCTGTTTTTCTATCAGGGCCTGCTGATTTCGCACGCGCCGGAAGGCGTCACTGCGTGGGAACTGGAAGAGTCGCTTGGTTCGCGACTGGCTTCCATCCGCTCGGCAGGCGATTCCGAAAAAGCCGATGTCCTCGCAGCCCAGCTGGCTCTTTCGCGAAAAGATTACTCGACCGCGATCGACATTCTGTTGCCGCGGCTGTTGGCAAATCCAGACACGATCCTGCACCAGTCGATCCTCAGCCTGTTGATGCGGGCCTCGGCGGGACAGGTCGAATCGCAGCCGGAGAATGGCCTCGCGTTACTGGAGCAGGTAAGGCCACTTTTCGCGGCATCCGGTGTCGAAGGAGCCACGTTTGAACTCCAGCGGCGTCAACTGCAGTTTGAAACGCTGCTCACGTTGAACCGTTTGGGCGAAGCGTTTGAAGCGCTGCTTGATCTGGTGACGTCGTCACCCGCCGGTACGATGAACCGTGTCGACGACCCGCGAATTACCGTCGCCATCGACCCGTGGCTGAAACATCAATTCCAGAATGTCTGGGTTCGCCTGTCAGTCGCCGATCAGAATTCGTTGAACGGTCGGATTGCCAGGCTGACCGGGCAGCGTGATGAGACTGGCGTCTCAGCAAACTCGACCGAGCGTCTCGCAACATTATTCAGTTTTCATCCCAGCTCGCTGCAGCTGGCTCGACAACTGGCCGACGAAGCGATCGCCGACCACCGCTTCGCGGACGCGGAACACTGGCTGCGACAAATCGCCGAATCGGCAGATGAGTCTCAGACAGCAGCGGTTTTGCTGCAGCAACTGCGACTACGAAGTGAGTATGCCGTTGCGGATGCAGACACTCAGGATCTGGTACGACGCCTCGGCAGCGAATTTGCGTCAACATCGCTACCCGACAAAACGCTGGTTTCAGTCGCGATGCAACCGCTGCAGGAATCGCTCAATCAGACGTCGACCACCTCGCCGACCGACTGGGGAAAATTTACTTTGACCGGCATTCGCACGGCAGCCTCCCAACAGAATACTAGAAGCCCGCGTCTGATCGCCGATCGTCCTTCGAGTCGTTTCCGTATCGAGACGCATCGTTCCGGGACTGAATCAAACCGTCTCAGCTTCTTTGACCGTGCCACCAGCAAATTGTTCTGGACCGTTTCGCTCCGCTCGAACAACAGCGGAGAAACAGTTAGCCGTCAGGGGCTGGCTGTGTATCAAACCGGACAGTTTTACCCCGTCATGAGCCGCGGCGTTCTGAACATGTTATCTGTTCCCGAACGTCGAGTCCTGTGGACGCAGCCGGTCGACGAACTCGACGACGCCCGTCGCAGCTCAGCACGACGAGGTCGTCCACTGGAAGACATCGACGAGTGGATACTTCGCCGTCGGGCGGGTTCTTCCGATGCCGTGCCTGTCGCCAATTCGAGTTACCTGTGCAGTCGCGCCTCACGCTCGCTGGCTGTTTTGGATGCGCGTACCGGCGAACTTCGCTGGCGACTGGAGCCACTCGAACGAAGCCTGCGTATCTTCGGGACACATGACACTATCTATCTGACAAAACCGGATGGAACGATCTTCGCCGCTCACAACGCCGTCGATGGCCAGCACGTTGATCCGGGACCATTTCAATCTCAGGTGCCCGAGTCGTCGGTCGTCGTCAAAGTCGACGACCATGTGATCGTCACCGTTGCCAGGAACGACGATGAGTCCAAACCCGCGACAACGTTGCGAGCCCAGAGCCCTGCCACTCACCAGGAACTCTGGAGTCATACTCTTTCAGGAAAACTCCAGGTCCGGTTGATCTCGAATAGTCAGTTGGCCATCCTGGCTCCTTTGGGGCGTATCAAGCTGCTGGACCTCCGGGTCGGGCATCTGACAGAGTTCGAAAAAATCCATCCGCTTCTTCGAGTTGGCAGTCCCGAATACACCATTCTGTCGGACGGTCGCATTCTCTATGCCATTCTCAAACGGGATTCTACGGCAGATGCCAGCCAGCCCGGACTCCCGAGCATCCGTCTGGATGGATACGTGATTGCGTTTGACGTGACCAGCGGCAAGCAGTTGTGGACGCAGGAAGTGCATGGCCAGCATCTCGTGACGGAGCGGCTGGATCAGCTGCCATTCCTGATCACAACCAGCTATCGCAGTGAGTTCATTCGCCAGCCGTCTGAGATTCGGCGAATCATCGTTCTCGACAAACGCGACGGAAAAGTTCTGCTCGACACACACGATGAGCCCGGTGAAGCCGGTTTTCATTCGATGATCATCGACACCGACAACCGGTACGTCGACCTGATTTCAAAGGTCGAACGCTACCGCCTGAAGGCAACTCCTGCCGAAAGCCCTGCGAAGCAATAACCGGACACCGGCGATGTCATGCCCGCGTCGGATGCGAAATTCTCTGTAAACTGCGAGGATTCTCTGTCTGCTGTCAGTTCGAGTTTTGGATTCTCAGGTTAATGAGTTTTTCGAAACCGATTTTCATCTTGCGAGAACCCGAGAACACGCTGTGCATGACTCACCGGCCGTTTCGGTCAGCGATCTGAAAAAGACTTACCGCAGCGGGCTGTTCCGCCGCCGAAAAGTTGAGGCGTTGCAGGGCGTCACTTTCGACGTACAGCGGGGCGAAATTTTTGGACTCCTCGGTCCCAATGGAGCCG
>JABMPE010000209.1 GCA_013203845.1 Rhodopirellula sp.
GGGTTGCATGTCGGTGACAGGGTTCTCGCTTTGAACAATCGGCCAATTACCAGGTCGTCTGATTTCCGATCGCTGGTGATGACAGCTCCGACAGAAACTATCTTCAAAGTCAAACGCGACGAAGCCGAGCTGGAAATTCCCGCGACCCTCCGCGGCAACCCCGTACTGCTGGGATTTCGCTGGACGATTAACACAGCAGAACCCGGCTCAGTGATTGTCACGCACGTGGCTCCTGAATCTCCTGCGGCAATCGCCACACTGAAACCGCAGCATCGCATTCGAGCCGTCGCCGGACAGTCAATTGAGAATCGAGACCAGTTCCAAAAGCTTCTGATTGAGGCTCCAGATCCCATCCGTCTTGAAGTGGAACGGGATGGCAAGGTCACCACGTTGTCAGTCAAGCGATTGAATTTCGAAAGCGATGAGCCATCGCAGACGGCGTCAAACGAAAGCGCGATGCCCACCAGGAGTGACGGTACAAAAAATAAGCCGGACACTTCAAAGTGAAATGTCCGGCGTGGCCGTCAGCCAAGCGACGTATTTAGAGAGTGTCCAGGAACATCCTCTTAGTGACGGTGCCCATGATGACCTGAACGTCCGTGAGAACCACCGCCGAAGCCCAAGCCCAGACCGCTACCACGCGACCCGAACGAGATGCTGAATCCAGGTCGAGAGTAACCAAACGATGTCCCTGAGTACCCGTAGCTGGGGCGGTAGTAGTTGTTGCCATACCCGTAGCTGCTGCCGTAACCATAGCCGTAACTTGGTGCGTAGCTGTAACCCGGACCATAGCTGTAGCTGGGTCGATAGATGCTACTTGGCGAGTACCCGTAGCTGTGTCCGTAGGTCTGGCAGTGGCCAGCCTTCGCAGAGTCCACTGATCCCATCAGAGCGATGGCGGCAACAACAGCTCCCAGTGCGATTCGACGTTTCATGGCTCTTCTCCTCAATCAGAATTTTCTTCGACCATCTCGCGAAACGGCTGATGATCGCTCCATCTTCGCTCAGTAATTCAGGAGAAACACTCTCCAGCGGGATGGAAGTCTCTGTCTCGAAAACTGGCCGGCCGCGTCCATTCGTCCCTGCCAAACACTTTGAATTCTTTGTTGCATCCATGATGCCAGAATGCAGCACGAATCCGAAGAAAAAATGCAACCTGTTTCCTGTAAAGACTTAAAAACATTTCGCGACAATCTCGAACTCGGGCAATTTGGACTCAAGTAGATCGAATCGACCGCTGCGCACTCAAATTGATGACGCACCACGAGAGTACAACTCAACCAAGGGGGCGCAAAGACTCATCGCTTTCGGAGCGAACAGGCCCCAAAACGAGCAGGACCGAAACGCGGGGACGTAACCGCAGCTAAAAGTCGTTGTGGTCACCGTCGCCATTCAGTGCGAGTAGTCCGAACAGAATTCCGGGCTCCCTCGCTGAGTAACAGCGATCCGCGCCCACCCGAATCGCCAAAACTCCACGGCGTAAGCGCTGCGAAAACGGATCTGTCGAGTGAAGCTCCATTGCGCAAGTCCGACGACTGCATGCGCCATTACTTGTGACGAGCGCGGTAGTCTCCGGGGCCGCCGGCGGGCTCAACCCCAGCAGGTCGAGCAAAGATCATCCGGCCGGCACTGCTCTGCAGAACACTCGTGACGGTCGCTTCAATATCGGTCCCGATCAACGCCTGAGCCTGTTCGCAGACAACCATCGTACCGTCATCCAGATAGCCGACGCCCTGCCCCTGAGACTCACCTTCACGCTGAATCTTCAAGGCCAGCGTATCGCCCGGGAGGTATCGCGGTCGCAATGCCGAAGCCACATCATTCAGATTGATGACGTCAACACCCTGCACACTAGCCACTTTATTCAGGTTGAAATCGTTGGTGACAATCCCCGCTCCGATTAACTTGGCCAGCGAGACCAGTTTCTGATCGACTCCCTTACCTTGAACATTGTCGCGATCGTCAGCGTCTCGTACCTCAATCTCGGCATTGGGGATCGACTGGAGTTTGCTGAGTACATCCAACCCACGGCGACCTCGGGTACGACGCGTTTTGTCGCTGCTGTCGGCAATGTCCTGAACTTCTTTCAGCACAAAGCTGGGCACAATCATCTGAGTATCGATAATCCGAGTCTCAACGACATCGCAAATTCGACCGTCAATCAGAGCACTGCTGTCGAGAATCAATGGCCTCCCCCCCTTTAGTTCCCGAGCAAACTCGACATACGGAATCACGAAACGAAAGTCGTCCTTCGTCTGAAGCAGAAACGACATGCTCATGTACGAGAGGATCAGCGTCGACATGGCTCCGATAATTGGCTGCCAGACCTGCATCCGTAGCGAGTTAATCACCGGTCCGATCGCCAGCATCAGTAGAAAGCTGAGCAGCACGCCGATCAGAAGCCCAAAGTAAATCGCCGAAATCAGCTCAATTCGTTTTCGGCGAACAGGACGTCAATGATCGTGACCGACTGGCTGACCAGCAGCATGATGAAAAACGTGGCCAATGCATGCTGCCGTGCGAACAGTGGCAGCATGGCCTCATCAGTACCGAGATACGCCGCGATTGCGCCGGCACAAATGAAGGCGTACAGGACCCGAATAATCAGAAGAAGCATGTCTGGACCTGTGTGGTGTGGATTTCGGGTCAGCCGCAGGATTGGCAACCCTCAAACCACGCTGTTTAGAGGTAGAGGTAAGGTTGGCTGTAGAGGCAAGATCAGGGTCGGGAACAAAAGTCCCGGGCGGGTGTGTAGAATGTCTGGACCATTTTCGACACTTTCGGACGTCATCCCAGCCAGTCGTGGCGTCATTTTGTTCGCACTCACATGACAACTGCAACTCTGACTTCACGCTAATGCGTCAGTTTTGCAAAAACTCTTGATCCGCGATGGCCTTGTCGCAACCACGAAATATTCAAACTCCAGCAGAATCCACGAAACAAAGCGGCCTGTGAAGACATCCTGACGCTGCTGAGTCTGGTGATTAAACGAGTCAAACGTGATCAAGTCCGCAAGACATCAGCAGTGATGAATTCACCAGAGTACCCAGTCACTCAGTTGACACATAAGAAAACCCTGATTCTAATTGCGTTCCCCTATTCGAAGGCAAGCATCCGTGAATACTCAGGCGTAAGAGTAAAGCTGTCTGACCGGGGTCTCTGAATGCAGACAGCTCACCTTCGAAAGATTTCAGGTTCAAACACTGGAGGAATTTCTCAATGCGTAAAGCGATTGCTGTAACGATTGCCGGCCTCATGCTGGCATCAATGCTCACGTCGGGTGTCCAGGCGACACCAGAAATCAAGAAGGCGTTTGACGCCACCTACCCAAAAGTTGGTGAAGCAAAGAAGACCAGTTGCGCGGTCTGCCATCCGTCGAAGTCAAAGAAGAAGCGAAATAACTACGGCGTGGCTCTCGAAAAAGCTGGCGTTACAAAGAAGCAGAAATGGGCTGACGACAAGGACGCCATGGAAAAGGCGCTCAAAGAAGCAGCCAAGGGAAAAAGCGCTACTGCAGACAAGACGTTCCAGGATCTGCTTGACGACGCTAAATGGCCCGGCGACGACAAAGAAGCCAACTGAGCCAGAAACTCCGGTTGTTTAATCAAACCGGTATTGAGTCGAGGCCGTCCCCAATACGGGGGCGGCCTTTTTCTTTGGATTGTCAGTGTCGTAACCTCACAACCAAATTGCTTCTTCCACGACGGGCATTGCTCCATGACTCGCACGTCCCCAAAACAATTCCGTCCCGTCGTACTCTTTGTTTTTCTGGCCGCATGTTTTCTGGCAGGTCACCGGACAGCCCAGTCAGCCGAACTGAAGACCTGGGACGGGCTGCACAGCATCTCAAACATTGACGTCACGGTTGCCTACTTCGTCCCGCGAGACCGTCAGGCACTACCGGACTGGAAAGATCGAGTTCGTTACTTTGCGAAACGCATCGAGCAGTTTCACGCTCGCGAGTTCCAGGGCCAGTCAACTCTGAAAGCGACTGTGCTCGAAGAACCTTTCAAGTCAGCGCGAACGACGGAACAGTTACGGGCAGGAGACGCCAACTTCATCTTCTTTCAGACGCTGCGGGAAGTCGACCAGGAATTGCAGTTCGGGCGCGACAAAAATGGAGCGTTTCCCATTCTGCTGGTTCTCAGCGAAATCAACTGGCGACCGCTTGACGACTTCTTTCGAGTCAGCCCGCAGAATGGCCTGCTGAAATTTGAAGGCCAGATCATCGAAGGCCGGCATTTTCCGGGGGCGAAATCTGGAGGTGCCAGAGCAACGTACCTGGCCGATCGTGGAGTGGGCTGGGGACTGGTCAGCGCCGATGGGTGGCGCGTTCCGTACTGTGGTACTGACTGTGTGATCTATCACGAAGGCGTCGGACATCCGATCGGTCTGCCGCACCCGGAACCGCAGAACAGTTCTGTCATGAGCCTTGCTCAGTACCGCGGGTGGCTCAGCGAATCATCCGTCGATGAATCTCAAAAGAAGCGTCTGGGCTGGAAGCATCCAGACAATGACTTCGACCGAACGAGCGATCTGTTCTCGTCGTTTGCAGCAGTCCCTTCACCACTCACACCAGAACCAGACGAACCAGTTAACCTGAAACTCACCTGGCCGAAGAACGCCAAAGTAGCGGTCGTCAAGGTTCAGATTCAGACCGAGCTTTTGGGACCGTGGATCAAAGTGACGTCGCCAAACACAGCCGTGGTCTCTGATGCCATCGTCCAGGAAATCGCACTCGGAATGTTCGACCGGCCAACTCCCGTCAGTTACCGGGTTGATGCTACATTAAAAAACGGCGAGACCGTCGAACTCTGGGGCTACTTTCAGGTACGAGAACCAGGCGACAAGTCACTGCTGCCCCAAATCAAGGCCGTGGAACTTTCGACCGAAGAGCAAGGTGATACGGCCTTGCCGACCGAGTCAATCGACCTCCTGCCGATGATTGATGTCGGGAAAGATGCTGTCGCGGGTAAGTGGATCAAGGCTGACGGCTTTGTTGAATCGCCAAAACAGTTTGGTGCAAGAATCGAAATCCCATTTGAACCACCAGCTGAGTATGAACTGACCGTGATCGCCACGCCACTTGATGAACCAAACGGGCTCGTCCTCGGCCAACTTCTGGACGGTCACCGTTTCCTGACGCTCGTCAATTACGCGGCTTCGAAGAACAACCCAGCCAGCGCACTGGAAAATATTGACGGGCGAAACGTGGGCAGCAACGCAACAACGATGCTGCTCGAACTGCTGCAGAAAAACCGACCTTCGCAAATCATCGTGACCGTGCGAAAAGACTCAGTCGTCGTGCAATGTGATGGCCGGAAAATCATTGACTGGCGCGGTAAGCCCGAGCAACTCAGCCTGGGCGACTACTGGAATACGCCGAACGCCAACTCCCTGTTTCTCGGCGCGTACGACTGCCGGTACCGGTTCTCCAGAGTGTCCCTTGTGGCCCTGTCCGGCACCGGAAAGCCGCTCCGCGTGTCGCCAGCAACGGCTGACTAAACCATCAGCCGTTCAATCGGAGTTCCATCACTGAACGCGATCGGGCGACCAATCGGCGTGATGAATTCTTCAGCGTAATCAACGCCAAGCGTCTGCAGGACTGTCGCGTAGAGATCTTTCACCTCGACCGGATCGACCGCGTCCTTCTTACCCTCCGGGTCAGTTTCTCCGATGACTCTTCCGGCAGTCAGCCCGCCTCCGCCGATGACACACGAGAACCACTTTGGCCAGTGGTCACGCCCGCCAAGCGGGTTGATTGTTGGTGTCCGACCAAACTCGCCAATGCATACCACAACGGTTGAATCCAGCAGGTCCCGCTCTTTCAACTCCGCCGTCAGAGTCGCGAATGCCGGATCGAGAATCGCTGCCTGCGTCACATGTCCGCCGTGATTCGAAGCGTGAGTGTCCCAGCCGTTGAGCGTCACTTCGACGGCCCTGACGCCAGTTTCAATGAGGCGTCTCGCCACCAGACACCCGCGTCCGAAACGAGTATCGCCATACGCCGCTTTGACGGTCGCAGATTCGTCGTCCAGTTCGAAGGCTTTCAGCTGCTCGGAATTCATCATAGTCAACGCTCGTTGAACGGTGAGCTGATGCAGCGTGTTCTCGGTCTGAATCCGCCGCCCTCGCGCAAAGGCCTGCGTGACAACATCCAGACTCGCCAGGCGGCGAGCCTGACGATCTTCACCAACGAGCGGTCGCATGTTGTTAATCTGCCGCCCGGGATCGAATACTCGAAACGCGTCGAAAGAAGCGCCGAAATAGCCTCCGCGGGCCGGCCATTGACCGCCGCAAAGCGACACATGCGCTGGAATCTCCAACCCTTCCACCGGACGCTGATGCGACACAATCGCCGACACGGCCGGGTGCGTGAAAACCGGATCCGGACGGTAACCGGTTTTCAGGAAATACGTGCCTCGTTCGTGGTCGCCCTCTTTCGAAATCAATGAACGCACGACGTTCAGATGCTGGATCTGCTCCGCCATCTGCGGATACATGTCCGCAATCTGCAGATCCTTCAGTCGAGTTTCAATCGCTCCCGCAAAGCCCGGCGTCTCAGAACGCGGGTGCGGATCCCACGTCTCAAGCTGACTGGGACCGCCGGCCATCCACAACACGATCAGCGACTTCTGCCGCTGCGGACCGCGTTCCTGAGCCGCTTTCGATTCAAGAGCCGGCACGAGAAACGACAGCCCCAGACCGGCAGCAGCCTGCAACGCAGATCGACGAGTGATTTCAATAGTCATGAGCAGACTCACCAGGAAGAGTATCACGTCCCGCATTCCATCGAGACTTGTCAGTATCCGCAGGGTATGACAAGCGCAGCGCCGTCATACCATTTCAGAAGCACGTCTTGTCGCGCCGGCGCGGCGTTTGTCATGACCGACTCATCGCGACGTCAATGATTCCAGGAAAACTCGGGTGAGTTGAACAACGTCCAGAAAATGTCTTCGATGATCGGGGTTCGACGTTTGTCCGTGAGTTCTCCCAGCAAGCCCATGAAATACTCGCGTTCCTCACGAGTCGGCTGTCTTGTCAGGCACACAAAAAAGGCTGCTTCAAGAGCTTCTTCATTCGTCGTGCTGAGATTCGAAATGCGACCACACGCTGAAAAGAAACCCGATTTAACGGCACCACGCGTCATGTTGCTGTTCATCCGCAGCAGTGCCTGAGGAATTGTCCCAGACTGTTCAACCAGTTCCTGATCACCGAGGTCACCGTACTCGTTGACAAAGTCCCGCTCATTGGTGAAACGTCGAAATCGCGTGAACAGGTGCGAGTTCTGGTCGATCGTCTGAATCGACGATGCCTGCAGCATTGATCCAATGATCTGCTCAGGACGCAGGCGCGTCATCGGAAACAGCCCCCACGACTCGTCGAGCAGCGAAACCATGTCTTCGTAGCTGACATCCGTCTGAGAATCGTTGTCAGCCTCAACGACGCTTTTCAGTCGGAACGGCTTCAGTGAGGCAATCGTCACGATCATCCGCTTCAGGTCATAGCCATGCTCGCGAAAATCGTGACCAAGCATGTCCAGCACGTCGCGGTCGGATTCGTCCTCGCTCGGATTCGGCATGTCGTCAACTGGTGTGATGAACGGTCGACCAAACATCAGCCCCCAAACGCGATTGGCAATGGCTCGCTCAAAACGACGATTCTCCGGATGTGTCATCCAATGAGCGAACTGCTCCCGAGTCGTGCCCTCAGTGGGAACCCACTCCTTACCAAACGGAACAGCCGCCGCGACTTCGCGCATTGGGATGTCGTCGGGCTCTTCTTTCGATTCATCCAACGCGGCAAGATCCTGGACTTCGTACATTTTTTTTGCCGAGTCGTAGACACCCAATCCACCTTGTTCGACCTGGCCAAACTGAGCAGCCACACCTTCGAAGTGACCCTGCTTCCAGTTGGCATCAAACGGGTGATCGTGACACTGAGCACAGTCCATGCTTTGTCCGAGAAACGCCCGCACCGACCGAGCAGCCAGCTTGTTCTCATCAAGGTCCTGGTTGGCGACAGCCGCTGTGATGAAGTTGGTCTGCGGCTCGCCTGTCCACAGCCCTCTGGACGAAATCATCTGCCGCACGATGCTGTCGTACGGTTCGTTTTTCGTCAGCTGGTCGCTGAGCCAACTGACAAACCGGTCCCGCCGAAAGACAATAAATTGACCACCACCGACACCGACAAAACATCGAGCCAGACGCTCGGCGAAATAGTCGGCAAACCGGGGATCATCGAGGTACCGCTGCGTCCATCGCTCGAACCGGTCCGGCTGGTCGTCGAGTTCAAACTGCCGGATTTCTTCCAGCGACGGAACCGTGCCCATCAGCGACAACGCCAGACGTCGCAGCAGCAACAATTCGTCAGCGGGATCGGCAGGCCGCAGGTCCTGACGCTGCCAGATTTCTTCGAAGTAGCCGTCGATTTGAGCCACAGTCGTCGGCAATTCAGCATCAACCAGTACCGCTTCTGTCGGAGTGGCATTCAGTGAGACCGACGGTCGAACGGCCCACTGGCACAGCACAAACACAGCCGCAACCACAAGTAATGGCAGAAGTCGACTCTTCATGGATGCCTTCCCGCGTTGCTGATTTCAAGGGCGTGACGACGTACTCAAAGCGTTCCCGTGTACGTTCAACCCTGATACCACGCGAAAGTCGCGTTGGTTTCGTCAATTATCAGGCAGAACGTACGAATTTCGCGCCAACAGCTGCACATGACGAGTTGGGATCGTTCTCAGTCGGGGCCATTCAACTGAGAATCGGCGTGATTACTCGCGCGGGCTCGACTCCAGTCAGGCGAGAGTCCAGCCCCTGATGTTTCACCGAAAATCGATGAGCATCAATTCCGACGCAATGCAGCATCGTGGCGTGCAGGTCTCGAACGTGGACGACATCCTCGACCGAGTTGTAGCCGAGTTCGTCGGTCGCTCCATACGAAACTCCGCCTTTGATTCCGCCGCCAGCCATCCACATCGAGAAACCTTTGATGTGATGATCCCGGCCAGCTCCGCCCTTGCCCTGGAACATTGGCGTTCGCCCGAATTCGCCACCCCAGATGATCAACGTGTCTTCGAGCATGCCTCGCTGCTTCAGATCGGTGAGCAACGCCCACGTCGGGCGATCCGTTAATCCACAGCAGGTATTCATGTACTGAACCAGACCGCCGTGGTGATCCCACCCGCGGTGATAAAGATGAATGAACCGCACGCCTCGTTCCGCCATCCGGCGAGCCAGCAGGCAGTTCGAAGCGTAGGAACCATCGCCCGGCTTCGCGCCGTACATCTCCAGCGTCTCCTTACTTTCTCCCGACATATCGACGAGTTCTGGTACCGAACTCTGCATACGAAATGCCATTTCGAACGCCGCGATCCTGGTGGCAATTTCGGGGTCACCGAGCTTCGCGTTTCGATACTGATCGAGTTGCCGAATCGTGTCGACAAGCTGACCTTGCTGAGATCTCGAAACTCCAGCCGGACTGCGAACATAGTTCACCGGATCGCCGCTTGAGTTGAACTGAACTCCCTGAAAGCGGCTCGGCAGAAATCCGGAACCCCATTGTCGAGAGGCGATCGGTTGAGGATTTCGACCACCGACACTCGTCAGCACGACAAAACCAGGCAGGTCTTCAGCCTCGCTGCCGAGACCGTAATTCAACCACGCCCCCATCGACGGTCGACCGTTCAGCCCGGTGCCGGTATTCATGAACGTGTGAGCGGGGTCGTGATTGATCTGTTCGGTGACCATCGACCGAATAATGCAGATGTCATCCGCCATCTTTCCGTGCCAGGGCAGAAAGTCGCTGATGAGCTGCCCGCTTTCGCCATACTTCTGAAACTTCGTCAGATGCCCTTGAACCTTCAACGCTGTTCCCTGCAACTGCGCAATCGGCTGCCCGGCGGTGAATGATTCCGGCATCGGCTGGCCATTCATCTCGTCAAGTTTCGGCTTGTAATCGAACGTCTCGAGATGCGATGGTCCTCCGGCCATGCAGAGGAAGATTACGCGTTTCGCTTTGCCAACAAAGTGGGGCAATCCTTCAATGCCGCGACGATTCACATCGGCGACCGTGTCCCCTGCCATGAGAGACCCCAGCGCCGCGGCTCCAAGTCCCACGCCGCTGTTCGACAGGAAAGTCCGCCGGTTGATGGATGCGTAATCGAGCATTGAACGAAATCCAGTCTGGTAGGGCCGGTTCCCACCGGCCAATCTGAATACACTGCCGGTAGGAACCGGCCCTACTTGATCAGTTTCGCGTCGTTGTCTCGCCGAGCGTCATAATGGCTCGTGCGACGGTCGTCCAGGCCGCGTGTTCTGCCACCGGGACATCCGAAGGCGCAGGAGCAAGCCCCGTTGAAATCAGCGTT
Source organism: Rhodopirellula sp. (assembly GCA_013203845.1). Lineage (GTDB taxonomy): Bacteria > Planctomycetota > Planctomycetia > Planctomycetales > Planctomycetaceae > JABMPE01. The sequence continues at coordinate 10,373 of JABMPE010000209.1, forward strand.
CGCGCCGCCGGCTCATCCGATCGATACTGATCGCGAGAGGCAGCCAGAAGTTCCGTCAAGATCTTTCGCTCGAATTCATCGGGGACTCGCGAAACCGCCAACTGAAACGCAACATCCAGCCGAGAGTTGTCGTCGTTTGCACCTTTCATGATTCGAGCTGCAAATACTCTCGCTGCTTCCACAAAAGTGGGATCATTCAACAGTGTCAACGAAGCCAGCGGAGTGTTGGATCGAGGACGTTCCGCGGTGCATTCTTCCCGCCGAGGCGCATCGAATGCTTTCAGCATCGGATGCAGAAACTGCCGCTGCCAGTGCACGTACAATCCGCGTCGCCATTGCCGCTCGTCATTGTGCTGAGCGTACTTCCTCGTCGGAAAATTCAGATGCCGATAGTACCCGGCTGGCTGGTACGGCTTCACGCTCGGGCCGCCCACTTTCTGAACAAGCAGCCCGCTGATAAACAACGCATTGTCGCGAACCGCTTCGGCCGGCAATCGGAATCTCGACTGTCTGGAAAATAATCGATTCTCCGGGTCAGCGTCATGCCGCTCAGCACTGACCAAAGACGATTGCCGATACGTTCGGCTCATCGCGATCAGCTTGAGCATGTGCCGCACGTTCCAGCCGCTGTCGACGAACTCGATCGCCAGGTTGTCGAGCAGTTCCGGATGGCTCGGCGGTTCGCCCTGCCCGCCGAAGTCTGTGAGGTTCCTGGCGATCCCGTTTCCAAACAGCAGGTACCAGAACCGGTTCACGAAGACTCTCGCAGTCAGCAGTCCATTGCCATTTTCGGCATCGGTCAACCAGTTCGCCAGATCAAGCCGCGTCGCTCGTTGCCCACCTGTATCGAGCTGCCCGAGAAACTTCGGTATCGCGGATGTCACAATTAGCCCGCTGTCGTCGAGCCAGTTGCCTCGCGGAAGCACACGCATCGTGCGAGGTTCGATTGAAGCAGAAATCATCGTCAGCCGTGCGTTCTTATTGATTGCTTCGATTTCTTTTTCGAGCTTCTCGATCTGGGCATCTACTGGCGACTGATCGGTGTCTCCGTCAGCAACGTGTTTGGACGCGATTTTGATTCCGGCGATTTCCTGCTTCAATTCGTCGATCCGCAGCCGTTCTCGCCGCGACAGAACTTTCAATTCCGGTTCGCGTTTCGTCGGCAACGAATTGCCACCCGACTTGAAATGCTTTGCCTCGTCGAGATCGGCGAAGAACGCTCCCATCGAGTAGAAGTCGTCGATGGTGTAGGGATCAAACTTGTGATTGTGGCACTGACAACAGCCCATCGTGCCGCCCATCCAGACTTCCGATAGATTTCGGATGCGGTCGGCGGCGTAGATTGCCAGGTATTCCTTCGGTTGAAGACCGCCTTCGTGAGTCGTCTGCAGCAGACGGTTGTATCCCGATGCAATTTTCTGATCGACGCCCGAACCCTCGACCAGGTCTCCCGCCAGTTGCTCCGCCGTAAACTGATCGAACGGCATGTTCTCGATAAAGGCGTCAATCACCCAGTCGCGGTACGGCGAGATGTTGTGATCCTGATCGCCGTGATAGCCGACGGTGTCCGCGTACCGAACCAGATCCAGCCAATAGGAAGCCATTTGTTCGCCGTACGCATCGGATGCCAGCAGTCGATCGATGAGCTTCTCCCACGCATCGGTCGACTCGTCCTGGACAAAGCTGGCGACTTGTTCGGGAGTCGGCGGCAGTCCAGTGAGGTCGAAAGTCGCTCGCCGAATCAGCGTCACTCGATCCGCTTCCGGCGACATCTCCAACGAATCTTCAGCCAGCCGCTGCGTAATAAACGAATCGATCCAGTTTGCCGTCCCTTCAAAATCGATAACAGGAACCTCGGATCGCACCGGCTTCTCGTACGCCCAGTGCGTCGCCCACTTGCCGCCACTTACGATCCAACGATGAATCAGATTTGTCTCGGCCCTCGTTAATGGTTTGCCATGTCCCGGAGGCGGCATTTGCTCGTCGGGATCGGTCGACATGATCCGCCTCATGAGTTCGCTGTCGGCGGGTTTGCCGGGGACCACGATGTCGTCTGCCTCGGGAGCCATGTCGAGTCGCAACTCCGCCTCACGGGACTCCTCGTCCGGACCGTGACAGGCGAAGCATCGATCCGACAGGATCGGATGAATGTCCGTGCTGAAGCGAACCGCTCGGTCGCTCTTCGCGATAACAGGCTGAGTCGTTGCCTGTTGCGCGCCAGTCTGTTGAACAGCGATCAGCCCGGCCAGACATGCCAGTAACAAACAATGCAAGGCTGTCTTGTGAGGATTCCGTTTCACGCGTCCACCTCCACACGTCGCGACGTGTCATCTTCGTCCTGGGCAAGAAACTTCTGTGCCGCCGAAGTCGGCGTCGCCCCAACTTCCCGAATCGCGGAGTCCGGCAGTTTATTCAGCGGCGTGTACTGCGGGTGGTGATGCTCTTTGTACGGGTTGTTGTGCTTCGTATTGTAACAGCTGATCAACCCCCACCGCGGGTCGTCACTCAGATTCGCGTCCGAACGATGCAGCAGGTTCGAGTGGAAAAACAACGCTGTACCGGCTGACATTTCGCAGTAGACAAGGTCCAGGACTTTCATGGCCTCGTTGACTCGTTCGAGATGAGCGCCGGTCTGCTCGCCCTCAAACCCGTGTTCGATTCGGCCCATTCGGTGCGAGCCACGTAGCACCTGCATGCAGCCATTCTGTTTCGTGCAGGGATCAACCGCGATGAAGACGCTAAGCATGTCCGGAAACAGACAACCGTTCTTGTACCAGTAGCCGTAATCCTGATGCCACTCCCAGGCTCCGCCAACCTTCGGCTGCTTGGCACTCAGCTTCGAGTGGTAATGGTAGACCTCATCGCCCAGCAGTTGCTCGGTCGCGTCGACGATGCGTTCGGAGCGGGCAATCGTTCCGTAAATGTCGTCGCCGGGATGATTCCACAGCGATAGATTCGTCTTGCGGCCTGCGGCATCTCGAACCGCCATCGCATGGCTCTGCAATGTTGCGTCTTTACGACAGGCTTCCTGCAGGAGTGATGTTTCCTCGGCGTCAAGGAAACCTTCAATCAAGAGATAGCCATCATTGTTGAACAGTTCGACCTGCTCCGGGCTAAGTGGAGTCTGCATTCCGTCGTCTCCGGATAACATAACCGCCGATGAAGCAGTTCATTATCGCGATCAACCGACCGTTGGCCACTCACCGGAGAAGACTTCTGTTGCCGGGCCGGTCATGTAGACCTCGCCGGATTCAGACCATTCGATTTCCAGGTCGCCGCCGGTCAGTCGAACCAGCACTTTGCGATCAAGAAGTCCGACCAGAACTCCCGCGACGACCGATGCGCACGCTCCGGTTCCGCAGGCCAGCGTCTCGCCCGAGCCTCGCTCCCAGACTCGCATGATGACTTCGGAACGCGATACGACCTGAATGAACTCGGCGTTGATTCGGCGAGGGAAGGCTTCGTGGACTTCGAC
>JABMPE010000210.1 GCA_013203845.1 Rhodopirellula sp.
CCACTTGGGCGCAACATAAATCATGGCGAGGTCGCCGACACAGCTCTGTTCTTACTGAGCGACATGTCAAGCGGAATTACCGGCGCCATTATTCCGGTAGATGCCGGCTACGGAATTGTCGCCCTCTAGACATGGATGACGAACCCCCGGTTATCGAGATCGGAATATCTTCTACTCGAAACTTGATCGTCGAGGGTGCAGCTCTTTACAGCCCAACTGGCCGAGAAGAACACTCCGTGTTATCAAGCCCAGCGATGATCATGGAGATGGAGCTGGCATGCGTAGACGCCGTTCACGACCATCTTTCGGTTGGTGAAGCGACCGTTGGATTTCATGTCGACGTCAGGCACCTGGCTCCGGCTCCGCAGGGGAGCGAAGTCCGCACGACCGCAACGCTGTTCGAGATCGCTGGGAAGAGGCTAAAGTTCCAAGTTGAAACGTACTGCGGGGACGTTCACATTGGAACAGGATTTCACCGGCGAGCGATAGTGCGGCTTTAAAGGGCCAGCCACTTAGATCAAACTCGCTCAAAATCTTCTGGCAGATGTGTTACCGATTCCGTGTACGGTGATCTAATCGCGCAATGCGCCGACCACCACTTAAAGCGGACTCGACCGGGGAAGATTCTCTACTACTGCTGTGAGCCAAAGTCAGGAACGCACCGACAGCCGGAAGTCGGACCTCCAGGCCACTTCAGGCACGCCCGAAACATCGGGTGGTGGGCGTTCATCTCTCGGAAACGATTTTATCCGTCGAACATCGCTTACCGTTTCGCAATTGGCCGCACAGGCTGCGTCGCACACTTCGACCTCGGCCTTCCAGCAAAACGCAGTTCGTACCCTCCGTACGGAACTCAACGCGGACGCGGTGATGATCGTCGACTACGTCAATGCATTTGGAACCAAGGTCGTTCGGGCCATTTCCGGCGGGGACTCCGCTGTCGTCGGGTCTGAGATATGGCTTCCGGACTGGCTGACTCCGACCGACGTAGATTTTCCGGTAACGATTGAAAATACAGATCCAGCACGGCTGTCCGCAGTCACGGCATTCGCTCCGGGTTCAGAGTTCAGATCGGCTCTTGCGGTTGCAGTGCCCGGCATAACGGGAATCTCCGGATTGATCATTGCGCTGACTGAGCAGGGCACCGGATTTGATGAAACCCAGACCGAAGCAGCGAAAACAATTGCGGCAGTCCTCAGTCTTTCCGCTTCACGCTCCAACGCCGACGGCATCGTTCAGCGGGACGAAGCACTCCTCGTGGCCACCCACCACATTTCCAGACTTGGAGGAGATGCAGCCGACGATTACCCCGCGATGCTGACCAAGCTCGTTACCCAATTAAGGCAGTTTTTCGAGATTGACGTGATTGCTCTTCGCGCCCAGATAGACGGTACTTTTATCACGTATGGACTGGTTTCAGTCGGCACCGATCGAACATTTGAGATTTCGGATTCCGGATTCGATTCTGTCGAGTCTCGGGCGGCGAGCCGGCGAGTAGCCGTATCAAATACCACATTCGATTCTGAATCCGCCGCACTTTCGAACCAGTATCCAGCGTGGAAGTCGGCAGGCATCGAGTCAACCCTGGCAATACCTGTGAACGCGTCTTCGTCTCAGATTTTGGTACTTGGTTCGACTCGCATCGAGGCGTATCCATCCAACTCGGTGGCAACTGCCAACAAGTTCATGCCGGCGCTAACTGCGGCTTTCGCCAACGACTTGCCTATTTCGTTGCAGCCACAGTCCGACGGTGGGACAGGACCGGCAAAAACCGACTACCTCGCCTCAATCGCGGCAGTGACTGAACTCATCCCCGCCTGCGGGGTAATCGCTGCACAGATCACGAAACGAACTGGTGCCGTCAGGGTGCAGGTAGGTTTCCTCGAAGAAAAATCAGGCCGTACGCAACTCAGATTCGACACCGATAAATCTGGCGATGTCCTGGACTCGGCCTGGATCAACACCGCTGATGTTGAATTGCTCGTTGAGTCGGATCCGGATACTCAGGAAAGTTCGATAAGGCGGTTCAGTCAGGTACGGGTTCCGCTTAAAATTGCAGACCGTATCTTCGGGTTTGTCGAAGCAACCGCCGGGGATGCAGGTTTTGATGAATCAGATGTTGCGCAGGTCAAGCAAATATCCGCCGTCTGCGCCCCTGTAGTCGTGAATCTCAAACAGCTTGAGCAATCCAGAAATACCCTGGAGAAACTCGAAATGTTGAACCGGGTATGCGATCAGATTCGGCGCGACAGTTCCGGGGCTCCTCTGAATAACCCTCGCATTGCATCGCTCGTAAGAAACATGTTCAAAGCCGACTGGCTCTATTTCGGGAACATTGATCACGAGAACGATCATGTAACCACGCAGTTCACCGATGGACTTGATGTGCCCGAACTCAAAATCGGCGCTCAAGTGTCGCGGCGTTCATTGCTAATTCCGTCCGGTACTGAATCAGCACCCGCCGGGCCAGCGACTGTAGATATTGAATCGGCCGCTCCAGGTCAACGGGCGGCAGGTCGGTGGATGTATAGAGCAGGACTGCGTTCCGCAGTTGCAGCTCCGTTGCAAATCGGCGGAGTGATCACAGCGATGTTCATCGGTGCATCCAACACCCCGACTGGATTTGGTTCTCTTGAGAAGAAGATGGCCGGCCGATTAGCCGCTGAAATGATGGATTCGATAGCGAAGGCCAGGTCAGCCGCAGATTCGAGTTCGAAGAGCGGGATTAGTAAAAAGACGATTTCGAATTCGGGCGATCTACTACCGGCCATACTAACCAACGCGTCGGTTCTAGTTTTGACGATTGCTAAGAACGGAGTCGTAAAAAAGGTCGAAGGTCACGGTTTTGAAGGTTCGCGAATTACACCGAAGCGATTGCTCGGCCGAAACATCGTCAAATACTCTCGACTCATCAACGGATTCTCTGAACCGTTCAGCCGTGCTCTAAGTGGGGATTCTGGACGTTTACAAATCGAATTCTTCGGCACCGTCATAGACGTGCAATTGGAGCCGATCAAATCGAAGAATGGGACAGTAAATACAGTTACCGTGGTAATTGTCGACATTACTGACAAGATAAACGCCGAGCACTTCGAGGTTGAAGCAAAATTTCTACGAGAAGAAAAACAGCGCACAGGCGAATTCGTTGGCCATCTTACACACGAGATGAGAAACACACTCCAGCTTGTAACCACGATTTCTGAAATTCTGGGCGCTGACGGACGTGGCAACCTGCATCCGGATCAAATCAAGGACATCCGCCTTGTCGAACGGAATGCAGATCGCTTGAACGGATTGGTTGAAGCCTTCCTAAATATTTCCGCGATGGAAGCGGGTACGTTCGATCTCAAACAATCCAAATTCCCGATTGCTGAATTTGCACGTGAAATTGAGGGTTCCTTTGAGCCTATCGCAAAACACAAAGATCAAATACTGACGGTTACGACACCGGAAGAAGACCGAGTTC
>JABMPE010000028.1 GCA_013203845.1 Rhodopirellula sp.
CCGCCACTGTCAGGACACTGCTACTTTCACTTTCGCCACGGCGTCGGCACACAGTTTTGTGGCGACTTCTGCTCCCGGGGCTTCTGCAATGATTCGAATGATCGGTTCGGTGTTGCTCGCGCGGACCTGCACCCAGCGGTCGGACCAGTCGAGTCTCAGGCCGTCGCCGGTCGTCGCTTCCGCATCGGGATAGGCGGTCTGCAATGCTTCGCAGGCTGCTCCGACTCGGTCGGCGGGACACTCGATTTTGTCTTTGATAATCGAATAACGCGGCAGCGAATCCGCCCATTCGGCGAGCGTCCGATTGCCGGACGCCAGACCGTCCAGCACGTACGCCATCGAGACGAAACTGTCTCGAACATAGCCGACTTTCGGCTCGATCACTCCGCCGTTGCCTTCGCCGCCCAGGATCGCATCTGTTGCTTTCATCATCGCGACGACGTTTGCTTCGCCAACAGCAGAGCGGTGAAACGTCGAGCCGTGGTTCGAGGCGATGTCCGCGTTGATGCGGCTGGTTGAGCCATTGACGACAAATTCACCAGGCGTGCGAGCCAGGACGTGATCAGCAGCCAGGGCCAGCGTCAGCTCTTCGCCGATGTACCGACCGTTGTTGTCGACGATGGCCAGGCGGTCCGCATCGGGATCCTGCGCGAACCCGACGTCGGCGCCGGCTTGACGAACGGCGTCGCAGAGTCCGCCGAGATTCTGCTCGGTCGGTTCCGGAATGTGCTCGAATTGACCATCCGGAGTATCGCCCAGTACGACCACTTCGCAGCCGAGTTCTTCCCGCAGCAAATGCGGAGTCGCCACCGCACCCGAACCGTGGTTGCAGTCCAGCACCACCTTGAATTTCCGCTGCTTGATCGCTTCGGCGTTCACCAGATTGAGAACGCGTTCGATGTGTGGTGCCGCCGGGGCATCGCACGTTTCCACTGCACCGAGGCGATTCCATGAAACGTAGTTGAATTCCTGAGACTCGATCAGGACGAGCAGCTTTTCGCCGAGTTCGCGATTGAAAACAGAACCATCCGAAGAAAATGGCTTGAGACCGTTCCACTGAACCGGGTTGTGACTCGCCGTAATCTGCAGGCCGCCAGCGGCTCCGAGATGTGTGACGAGAACTCCGCAGGTGGGGGTCGTTGCGATTCCGGCATCAACGACTTTGCATCCTGTTGCAGTCAAAGCAGCGATGACCGCATGCTTCACCATTGCCCCGGTCGAGCGTCCATCGCGACTGACGACGACTGTCCCGCCGTCGAACATCGTGCCCAGTGCCGATGCGAAGCGGACGAGGTATTGCGGGTCGAGGCCGTCGCCGATCACTCCGCGCAGGCCAGAAATACTGAGAATCCGTTCGGTCATCGTCGGCGCTCCTTCTGAGTTGTTGAGACCAGCCGCGGAGCGTAGATAACCAGCCGTTTGCTGTCCATGTGCAGCGGTTCGCGACTCGCGGACCTTGTGTCGAGTCTGGAGTAGGGAACATGTCCGACATGACTTTCCGGCTTTCAGGAGATGTTTCTGGCGAAGCTCCCTGACGTGCAGGCGAGCGTTGGACGTCAGTCCGCTGACCCTGGAAATCCGACGAGAACGTTGAATCGTCAGACGACCGGCAGCCTGACGACTATTGCTCGCCTGGCGATGCTCGTGACGACGCTCATGTCACAACGTTGCCCGCGAGAGGTTTAGCGGGCTTCAAAAGAAGCTGCCGGATGTGGTTGTCGACATGCGGGATGTCAATGTATCCTACGCGCCGTGTCGTGTTTTCGGAGTAATTTCAAGCGGTACAGAACCCGGCTGGCTGCGTTATTGGCCGGAAGCAGGATATCAGTTGCGAGAGTGGCGGAATTGGCAGACGCGCTGGATTTAGGATCCAGTGTCTTCGGACGTGGGGGTTCAAGTCCCCCCTCTCGTATTTCACTGAGGCATGGGCTGACAATTGTGAGTCCGTGTAATCGCCGAATTGGCTCTGCTCGCAAACCAGCTTGAGGAAATTAAGTCTGAAGTCGACAACGTGCGACGAGCGGTTGATGAGACGACGGACGCAGTTAAGTCAAATGAGTTTCAGACTTTCGCGAATGTATAGGTCGATAACATGGGACGCATGATAGCAGCCCACGAACCGGCGCAGGTGTCGATCAGCGACGAGCCGATCGAAATTGTTAATCGATGCCTTCACGCAGGGACGCTTTCTGATTCACCTCAACGATGACGTTGTGCTCGGCTGGCGAGTAATCTTCTGCCAGCCTGCGGCGGTTGCGATACCGCGGCGGACTCAGTGTCGATTCTCAACGTGAACATGCAGTTTTCCGACGGCGGCGACACCGTGCTCATTGGAACGCGTCACGCGCACGACATAGTCACCAGGCTGGGCGTAACGGTGTGTCGTCACTGCGTAACCATCCGGTGCGAGCTTGACCGCGTTGCCATCCGATTGAACTTCGACCGGCGGACTGCCGTCCCCGAAGTCCCATAACTCTTTTCCGGCCGTTGTATTGAACGTGCGGACTTTGAACGTGACGGGATGACCGGGAAGAATGCCGCTGGTTGGATAATAATTCGGATGGATCGACGGAATGCGGCGCTCAGGATGTTCGCGATCGATCACAATCACGACAGCAAAGTCGTATGCAACGTGGCCTGCCTTGTCCGTCACACGCAGCTCTTCGCTGTACCGCCCCGGTTTTTCATACGTCCGTTCGACGCTCGGTGTCGTGGCTATTGAACCGTCGGTGAACCGCCACTGATAGCTGGCAATTTCTCCGGACGCTGCCCACGATCGGGAACTGTCAAGCTTGACCGAGTCGCCTGAGAAAATCACATGGTGCGGGCGAGCGATGGCAATCACGTCTGGCTTGTGCTGGCGGCGATACGCTTCCCACAGAAAAGCGTAACCTTCCTGAGTTCCCCACTGGCCGGACGGCTGACGGCTTTTGATCTCAAAGTGCAGATGAGACCAACCGCCGCTGCCGCCTTCCTTGCCCAGCAGACCAATGCGATCGCCCTGCGCGACGATGCGACCGGGAACGATGTTGCTGTCGATCTCCTTCAGGTGGCTGTAGCGGTAATACCAGCCGCGTCCGTCCAGCAGATAGACCACGTCGTAGCGAGGCGATACCGGCGTGTCC
>JABMPE010000211.1 GCA_013203845.1 Rhodopirellula sp.
ACTCTGCACGCGTTGCTCGATCTCAGCGACGGTGCTGGCCAGATCGCGGTCCTGCGTGTTGCATCGAATGACCATGCGGCGGCGAGCGTTCTCGCGGTTCACGGCGTTCGGGCCGGAGCCGCGACCGATGTCAGCCAGTTCGCTCAGCTCGATTTGTCCTCGACCATTTGGCAGGTCGATCCGCAAGCGTTCAAGGTTGGCGTAGTCGGTGCGGTACTCTTCTTCCAGTCGAACCAGTAGGTCGAACTTTCGCTGACCCTCGAGCACCTGCGAGATGACTTCGCCCTGCAACGCGGTTTGCAGGATGTTCGCAACGTACGCCCGTGTGACACCGTGAAACGCGAGGTCACCCGATCGCAGTTTGATGTGCAGTTCTTCCGTTTGCTGAATCGGTTCGATTACCGGCGGCGTCACGCCGTCGATGCTTTGAACGGTCGATTTTACCCGCTCGGAGAGTCGGCGAAGAGTATCAAGGTCGTCGCCGTGAATCTTGATCGCAATCTGAGCGTAGACGCCCGAGACCATGTGACTGATGAGGTGAGCCAGCGGCTGCTCAACTTCCACGTCGATGCCGGGAACTTCGTCACCCAGCTTCTCCAGCAGTTCCGTAAGAATCTCGTCACGGTGCCGACCGCTGTCCGGATTCATACTCAGGATGTATTCGCCTGCGTTGACCGGAGACGCGTGCTCGTCCATCTCGGCACGTCCCGTGCGACGAACGAAGAACAATATCTCGCCGTTCGGATTCTTCGGTGACTTCTGCATCTCGCGGAGTCGAGCATCGATCAGCCCGGATGTCTGGTTGGACGCATTCAAAGAGGAACTGGGTGGCAACGTGATATTGATCTGCACGCTGCCTTCGTCGAACTCCGGGAGAAAATTGCGACCAAGCTGAGCCATTTCCCAACCGGCAAACGCAACCAGTAACCACGTCAACAGCAACAGCGACGTGGGAATCGCCATGCTCAGGCGAATCAGATAGCTCGCCATCCACTTCATACTGCGCAGTAGCAGTCCATCATGCTCAGCGTGCGTCGCTTTGGACTGTGGAAGCAGGTAATAGGACAGGACTGGTGTCACTGTCAGCGACACCAGCAGCGATGCCAGAATCGAGACGATGTACGCCACGCCCAGCGGAGCGAACAATCGGCCTTCAACTCCCGATAATGCGAACAGCGGCAGAAAGACCAAGATCACAACCGCCGTCCCGAAGACGATGGCACTGCGGATTTCTTTACTCGCCTCATAGACCACCTGCAGTGACGATCGCGGCGTGTCGAGCGAGTTATTTTCCTTCAGTCGACGGAAGATGTTCTCGACATCGACGATGGCGTCATCGACCAGCTCGCCCATGGCGACTGCCAGACCGCCAAGTGTCATGACGTTGATCGAGAGTTCCGTACCGGTGATGTAACCCATCAGACGAAAGACCAACGTTGTGATCACCAGAGACAGCGGGATCGCCGTCAGTGTGATGAACGTCGTGCGAAAGTTGAGCAGAAACAGAAACAGAACAATCACGACCAGCACGGCACCGATCACCAGCGCCTCGCCGACGTTGAAGATGCCGCGATCGATGAAGTTGCGAAGCTGGAACAGTTCGGAGTTGATCACGATGTCCGAGGGCAGCGAGTCCTCCGCTTCCTGCAGTGCCAGTTCCAGACGCTCGGTCAGATCACGAGTATCGACGTGCGGTTGCTTCACGATGGTAAATACGACTCCGGGACGACCGTTGACGCTGCCGTCACCGCGTTTGAACTGTGCACCTTCGACCACATGAGCGACCTCGCTGAGCAGGACGGTTCGCTTCTCATTGGCTTTAACGGGAATGTTCCGCAGGTCCTCCAGCACGCGGTACGGTTCCGGACCCAGTCGACCGAGCACTCGGATCGGACGTTCGGTCTCACCCTTCACGGCAAAGCCACCGCTGGTGTTGATGTTGCTTTCTTTCAGAGCCTGCTCGACGTCCTGTAGCGTTACGCCGTATTCCAGCAGAGCCGTCGGATCGATGCGGACCTGATACTGCTTCTTGTCGCCGCCCAGGATAAACGCCTCGGCGACACCGGTGACTTTGAGCACGCGCGGCCGAATCACCCAGTCCGCCGTCGTCCGCAGAGTCAACTGACGCGAAGCGGTTGATAGCAGGTCAATGTCGTGCTGCTTGCCGAGAACACTGATCGTCGCTCGCCGATCACCGCTGCTTGGATCGGACGTATCCAGTTCGCGACCGGGATGCCAGACAACATCTTCCAAGGTGACCGACTTCCAGCTTTCGACGTTGTGGCGGTCAACGGGCTGCCACACGAATAACTCTGGCGACTGACCGTCGTACGTGACCATTTCCGCCATCAGCTCAGTCTTGCCGATCGGGAACAACTCGCCGCCGTTCGGTCCCTGTTGTCGATAGATGCCAGCCACAACGATCTGCCCCATGATCGAAGCAGGTGGCGTCATCTGCGGACGAATGCCTTCGGGCAATATGCCACCGAGTGTCACCAGTCTTTCCTGTACCGTCTGCCGGGCCGTCTTGATTTCGGTGTCCCAGTCGAACTCGATGTAGATTACGTTCAGTCCGGCTGTTGACTGGCTGCGGACCGCCTGCACGCCACTCGCTCCGAGTAACGCGATTTCAATCGGCTGAGTGACCAGTGTCTCGACTTCTTCCGTCGCGAGTCCGGGGCACTCGGTGATGATGATCACCCGTGGCCGGTCGAGGTCCGGAAAAACATCGATCGGCATCTGTGTGGCGAGATACGATCCATAGAGCATCAGCGCCATACTGATCACAACAACCAGCATTCTGTATCGAAGTGCAAATCTGATAACTGCGTTAAGCATGTGAGCCTTCCTCAGTGAGACGCGTGGACGGTGCCGTCCGCGTGAACGTGAACGTCGGCTCGCATGCCGCTGGCCGCCTGAGCTTTGAGAACGCGATTCAGCGAAGCGGCTGCGTTCTGAGCGAAGTAAAGCCCCGTCTTCATGCTGCCATCGTTAGCGAGCACGATGTTCAGCCGATCCTCGTGCAGAACCTGCACGGTGATGCGATTGAAGAGATCGCCGTTCTGCCGGAAGACGTACGCTTCGGGACCTTCACGCACGACCGCCTCAGACGGCAGCACGATCACGTTGTCCAGCTTTTCAACCGGAACGTGCAGACGAACACGCTGCCCGGGGCGAAATCGCCAGACGATGAAAGTCTGACCGTCCTGCTTGTAATTGCGTGACTGGTTCGTCAGCGGAATGAAAAAGTCGAATGTGCGGCTGCGGGTGTCGATCGAGTTAGAAAGATGCCGAATCCGAAACGCCTGCTCCAGAGCCGGCCAGTGCTCGGCGTCGTCTTCCGCGAATTCGACGGCAATATCCCAGTGATTTTGCGCCGCGTTCTCCAAGGCCGGAGCGTCTCGCTTGAACGCATGGCCTTCCAGATACAGCGATCGATGATTGGCCAGCGTTGACAGCAGTTGCCCGGCCTGTACCTGTTGGCCAAGTTCGGCGGCAAGTTCCTGAACTTCGTAAGCCAGCTCAGCGGCGTCGCCCTGCGCGAGTTGAAACGCTGCCGGTTGGATCTCAGTGGACTTTTTGTCGGCTCCAATCGGTGGTGGTGCTACGACTTCAATCGTTGAGACAAACTTTCCATCGGCCACGCGGGCGATCTGTTGGGGGTTCAATCCGCGTGTGAGCAAGTCCTGCTGATGAGCCTCTATTGCCGCCGCTTGTCTTCGCAGTTGATTCTTTAAATCAATGATTTTCGTTTTTGCGATGCTGCCCGTACTTACCAAGGGCTGAAGCCGTACGAGTTCCTCATTAATAAGCTCAGTTTCCCTCGTTGCTCCAAATAGTTCTTTCTGAGTGTTCTGCAGGTACTCACTGAATAAACGCAATGTAAAGAGTCGATCGCCGGGCTTGACGGTGTCTCCGGGAAAGGCGTAAATCTGCGTGACAGCTCCCACTACAGGAGAAGTGATGCCACGATCAGAACGCCCTGGTCGATCAACAATCTCACCGGGAATCTGCACCTTCTTCCAATACGTCTGCGGTCTCACTGGCTTCGACACCAGACCCATATTCTTGCGAGCCTGCGGACTCAGCTTGAGCACCTTCGGTTCTTCGACCGGCGGTGACTTATCCTCGGCATACGCGGCCTCAGTGGTTTGCGGAACAAACAGCGGCATCCACCGCTCGCGAGTAAAAAACGCCCCGGCACTGAGTGCAGCAATAACAGCCATTCCACCGAGTATTCGTAGTGATTTCGAGATGCGCATGAGGTCACCTTCGACGCAGCGATTGAGTTCAAAGCGGAAGAACTACGACGCGTCGAATGCGGCGATCGAAGTCTCGGAGTTTGCGGCGACACGAATCAGCGCAGCCAGAACCGTCATACAAACGGAGTCTATGTGACTGTCGAAAGTGTCACCGGAACTCAGAGACAATCGCGCAACAGGACGCGCGGATTGGTTCCGGAAAGCAGGACAGTCGTTGGTCTAGACCAGCAGCACACCAGACCGCTCGCAACGCGCACTGTCGCATAAAAGAGTTCGGTCGACAGCCCGAACGCACAGCCATCGAGCAGTTTGCAACGTCTGATCAACCAAAGAACTCGTTGCCAGCGGAGCCAGCGTCGACAGGTCGATGACGTCTGACAGCTCAATTCGCGGTACCGTGGCGGCGTCGCCCGTCAGCCGAACGATCCGAAAGCCCCCGGCGTTATCACCGGTGGGACTAAGCGGCCCGTCGGAGCCTTCGTCGCCGGGCAGCGAAAGCGGAAGCGAAAAATCGAAGCCCGCGATCACAAAGTGCAGATGACCTGCAGCCAGCTCAATCCCACCAGCTGCGCTCTCATCTTCGTGCGCTGATTGTTCATGACGATGCTCGTCATGGCGTGAAACCGCAGCCCCATCATGATGATGGCCGTGCCCGTGATCATGCTCGTCAGAATTCGGCGGCACGTGATCCTGCTGGTGCGAATGCGATCGGTCACCGTCAGAATGCGCATGACAAACAGCCGGAGGAAGCACTGAACTCGCCAGCACCGCCCCGCTCAGCAGGATCGTCATCGCCTTGTGAAGTAACAGCTTCATTGAAATTCCGGGCTCAAATTCAAACCTGCTTGAGATACATCAGTACTGGACTACACCACTTCCGGCTTGGCCTACCGCAAGTGCCGTACCGGCAGGCAAATCAGATAATCGGCAGAGCTCCAAAGCATCTTAACAAAGCATCTTAACTGAGGGAAATACTGTTTGGATACATGTCGCCGGCCCTTTCTGTGAATCATCGACCATGTGTCACCCGATTGAATTGCAGTTGTGTCAAAATGACTGCGCGTGAGTTTTACGAGTAACTTCAACCAAAACTCCGGGACATAAGTGATATCGTCGAGTCATGGGACGCTGCTGACTTTCCGGCACGGACACTGCGTCTAACCTGCTTTGCGCACCGGTGTGATGGCTGTCTGGGTTCTGTTGTCGCTTGGCGTGGTGTTGGCGGGTCGGAGCGCCGGGTGCGGGCGAGAGGGGCTGATCCGGTTCTTTGGGGCT
>JABMPE010000212.1 GCA_013203845.1 Rhodopirellula sp.
ATAGCCGGGCTGCTTTTGGGACCGCTGCTGACTCGCGGGACGCTGCCCCGTTCGCCAGTCGATTTTCGCGGAGCCTTTCCCGCAGACGAGGATCGCTCCTCGGTCGGTCGCACCTTGACTTTGCGGGGCCTCGGCTGGCCTGCTGACGCTCCTGCGGCTTTCGATTCTGCACAGGCGGGACAACTTCCGCGGTGATCGAGCGTTTCTCCACACTTGTTGCACAGTGGGACGGGTCTTCCTGCGTCTTCGAGATCGTTGTCCAGCAGCGCGTCGCCCAGGTCAATCTCCCGGGAAACTGCCCCGGTCTTTGATTTATCAAGGATGATCTCTTTGGAGACCGGCCTGAGTTTCACCGATCCGGGTGTCAACGAAGCTTTTCCGGGAAGTGGTGGCGGGCTGGCGTTTTCCTTTCGCCGAGCCACTGGCGTCTTGATTTCACTCGACTGCCAGTCCGTCACTTCGGGAGCAGCTGCTGGAATCGCCGCCGAACCTGTCGTCACACCGTCTTTGACGACGACGCTTTCTGCGCGAACAATCTCGGTGGTTGCCCGCTTGCCGCTGGTGACATCTTTCGCGGAGACGTGAACGCGTGCCTGTTCGTCGTAAGAAATCGTGACCTTAATCTGCGAATTCTCAGGCAGATTCGGGGGCAGGTCTTCGATGATGCAGGTGCCGAGTTCGACGTACTGCTCGTCAGCCTTCGTGCCACTTTCGACAATCTTCAGATGCACCCGCGTCTGATTGGGGCTGACCGTTCCAAACTGATGTGTAATCGACGCCGGCAACGGCGTGTTCGCAGGAATCTGATAATGCGGGACGCGGTTGTTGTTTTCGTCACGCACCAGAATTCCCAGGCCGCGAGCGTTCACACTTTGCTGTTTGATACTCGCCAGCCTGGCACTGACATCTTCATTGAGAATCGACTTCGCAAAATCATTATTTGTCAGCAGCATCCCGGCGTAGTAGGTCGCTCCATGAGCGATCGACTGATCCGGAGAAAGCGATGTGTTCAGCGTGCGACCACCGAGTTGTTTCAGTGCGTTTCGAACCATCGGCATGCGGGACGAGCCGCCCACGGTCAGGATGACATCGACGTGAGCCCAGCCCATCTTGTTGTCTTTAAGCATGGCCTGCGTGAGTTCGCACGTCCGTGACACCATCGGTCTGGTCAGCGATTCAAACTGCGTCTGCTCGATCTGATAAGACTTGCGATGCCCGCCGTGCTGACAGGTGAGCGCCGCTTTCGGTCGCACGGTCAGGCTGCGTTTGGTGTTTTCCACTTCCAGAGCCAGAAACTGCAGACTTTCCGGATCACTGCGCGGATCGACTTTGAACTCTTTGACAAACTGTTTGGCGATGGCATCCAGCAGTGTGCGGTTCCAGTCGATGCCTCCGAGATTCAGGTCGCCGCTGCTGGCGATCACTTTCACTTCGTTCTTGTGATACTTCACCAGTGACAGGTCGAAGGTGCCGCCACCGAGATCGTAGACCATGATCCGCTGTTCTTCGGCCAGCTCGGTAAACCACAGCCCTTCGGTGCCCAGTACATAACACAAGGCCGCCGCGACCGGCTCGTTGATCATGTCGACTTTGGAAAGGCCTGCGCGCTTGCCGGCTTCCATGACCCATTGACGCTGAATGTCGCTGAACTGAGCCGGCACGGTGATGACCGCCTGCTCAACTTTTCCGATCTGTTCCTCCGCGGCCGCCAGCAGCTTTTTCAGAACGAGCGTTGCAATGTCGATCGGTGTGTACGCTCGGTCGTCGATCACCCATTTTCGTTCGAGGTCGCCCATGTACCGCTTCGAATTCTGCACGACGCGCAGTGGCTTCACGACGGCGTTTCGCAACGCTTCGGTTCCGACAATAACCTCGCCGCCTTCGTCAAACAGCACGACCGACGGCGTCGACAGTTCGCCTTCCTGGTTGGCCAGCGTGACCGGCTCACCGTGCTCATTCAGATAAGAAATGCACGAGTAAGTTGTTCCCAGGTCGATTCCTACAGCGTGAGTCTTAAGCATCTGAATCAGTCTTTCATGGCTGCAGATCGAGCTTTAACAACACGGTTGATACCGAACGTCTTGATTCCGAACATTCTGCCGCGGAGCAGATTGACTTGCAAAAGTCACTCACCGATTGAACATCAGCATTGCTGAGGCTGAACCCAGAACCCACAATGGCAGGAAACGTCGAAACTGCTCACCAGTCAACAGGTTCTGCCACAATTGCGGCCATCCTACCAACGCTTATGACGCCTCTCCAGCAAACAATCGCTCTGGCCCTGCACGTCGATCATGAACGTCGCCTGGTAACGGGATGTCTGTTTTTTCTGGTCGGAGTTAGTTTGCAGGCTGTGTGGTTCTGTTCGGAGTCGGCAGCCCAGCCGCTTTTACTGCGGTCGGATGCGCCGGTTCTGACAGAATCAGAGAACCGACCGGCAGTGGCCGATCCGGAATTTCTAACTGGTCGAGATTTCGAAGACGCTCTGAAAAAAACGCTATCGCTGGCCTGGCAGGGGCAGAACCTGAGAGACGGGCTTCGTAAAATTTCCGAGACGCGACAGGTCGCGATCCTGCTGGACCGTCGCGTTGATCCGGGACAGCAGTTGTCGCTGCAGGTTCAGAACGTCAGCCTGCAAGCCCTGTTGAAGCTCATCGCGACCGAAGCCCGAGCCGATATCAGCGTCCTGGACACGTTCATCTACGTTGGTCCCGCAGCCACAGCAGCACGACTCCGCACGGTTGAAGAAATCGCCGCCTCGCAACTGGTGTCCGACAGACCAGCGACGATTAGCGTCGGAACATCGACGTCGCCACAGACTCGCCGCAGCTTCGAACTGCTCGAACGAAGCACACTGATCTGGCCCGACCTGGCCCGACCTCGCGAACTCCTGGAGGAAATCGCCCGGCGATACTCGTTGACGATTGAACCGACCGACAAAGTTCCGCATGACTTGTGGGGGCAAGCAGTCGTGCCGTCCGCGACGCCGTCCCAGTTGCTGGTTGCTGTGCTGGGACAATTTGATCTGAGTTTCGAGTGGACTGACAATCGTGACGGCATTCGAATTGTCGAGATACCAGCGGACCCGCGCATCGAGCGGACTTTCACACTCAAACGCGGTACTGAGTCGGCGATTCTGGCTGAACTCAGCCAGCGAATACCTGGCCTCGAACCCCAAGTCACCGGTCGTAAAGTGACCGTCGTCGGTACGGTCGAACAACTAGAAATCGTCGAAACGCTGATCCATCCCGAACGCAGTCCGACCCCGCTTCGCCCCAATCAACGCCTGACGGGCGGAGGCGTGACGACGTTTACCTTCGCTGCCGATGCTCCCCTGCTGGCGTTTCTGAACACGCTGGAAAAACAGGCCGGCTACGAATTCAAATACGATGTGGAAGCCTTTGAAGCTGCCGGCATCCGTCTCGACAAACGCATCCGCCTGGAAGCCAGTGAACTGACCGCTCAGGAAGTCTTCCAGAAGATGTTCCCGCCCCAGAACATCGCCTTCAAAGTAGACGGCAAAACCGTCTATCTGACTCCAGCGGCAAGGTAGCTGACTTCTTTCCCAGGTCGCTGCCAGCGAATACTGCCCGCAAAGTGGTGTTCAGGATTCAGCTTGATGAAGAACACGTAAGTCAACGATCTGATCCGACGAACGAGCGGCCGATGTCTGGTGTGTTTCGAACATGCTGCTGGTCGAGCTGAATTTCAAACAGTCAGGCCCCAGCGTACAGCAGCGGTTAGTCCAGATCGCCGGGCATGGTATCGATTTGCGGGGACGGGAATTGAGGGTTCATCGTTCGCAGTGTTTCCACCATCACGCGGGTAATGGCGAGGTTGCGGTACCACTTCTGATCGGCGGGGATAATGAACCACGGAGCCCACCGGGTCGTGCATCGGGTGAGGACATCTTCGTAAGCCGGCACGTAGAGATCCCAGTGACGGCGTTTGACAAGATCCTGCTCGGAGAACTTCCAGCGTTTATCCGGTTCAGACAGACGATCGTTAAACCGTTCTTCCTGCTCGTCTTTCGAAATGTGCAGGAAGAACTTGAGAATCGTCGTACCGCTGTCACTTAAATGCCGCTCAAAGTTGTTGATGTGTTCAAACCGCTGCTGCCAGACGTCTTCCGGAACGATGTTTTCGACGCGGACAACCAGCACGTCTTCGTAATGCGAGCGGTTAAAAATGCCAATCATGCCAGCTTGCGGAACGGCCTGGTGAATACGCCATAGAAAGTCGTGTGCGAGTTCGATTTCAGACGGCTGCTTGAAAGACGTGACACGAACACCCTGCGGGTTGACTCCACAGAAGACGTGTCGAATTGTGCCGTCTTTGCCCCCGGCATCCATCGCCTGCAGAACTATCAGCAGCTTGCGTTTCCCCTCCGCATAAAGTCGACGCTGGAGTTCAATCAGCTCTTGGCGCAGATCGACGAACTCCGCCTCAGCCGCGTCTTGGTCATCACAGAAATCACGGCCTCGTGTGCTGAAGTCAGAAAGCGTGACCGGGCGGCCCGGTTGCAGGCGATGCGGGTCGCCATTTGACTTCTGCTCATTACTTTTCGACATGGGTGTTTCCGGGTGTCGGAGAAGTTCTATACGGAATCCTGCATCCGTCAGCAGCTCTACCATACCAGCCGGACGCAGATACAGCTCGCGTCCGGGCGGGTCGTGTTCGATACACAGCCCGCAGAGTTGAGTGATGCCTGAGCGGCCAGTGAAAGCCGCAGGTCTTTCGCAGATCAGCCAGTGCTTCTGGCGCGTAGGGTGCCGATGCTGGTGACTGTTAAACGGACCAACCGAATAAGACTATTCGAATGTTCGAAAGCGAAGTACGTCACTGGAAACGTGCCTCAACAGCGCGCTTTCTGGTTGTTGCGAGCGGATTGTCACATATCAGGCCAGCGTCGCATTCCCGCCTTTTGCCGATTCATACAGTTAGCGGAATGGCACACCGCTTGCGTTCGAAGTAGTTTCGAATCACTCCTTCAGGAAATTTCAGGAGCCGCGTCATGTCGTTGTCCATAAATCGAATTCTCGCTGCTGTGGATTTCAGCGAGACATCAGACAAAGCCTTCGACTACGCACTGTCGCTGGCGAAAGTTTTTGGTGCCGAAGTTGTCGCACTGACCATTCTGCAGGAGCCGATTCTTTATCAGCCGACGACGGATCAGTCCTATCGTGATGCTTTCGAGCAGAAGATGCAGAGCAACCTGGATGCGATGCTTCATCGTCATACCTGCGAGGGGGTCAACGTGAAGACGGCCATGAAGCAAGGGGCTCCGTTTGTCGAGATCATCGAGTTTGCGGAAAGCGAAAAGTGTGATCTGATCGTCATGGGGACTCACGGTCATGGGCCAATCCAGCACATGCTGCTGGGGAGTGTGGCTGAGAAAGTCGTTCGAAAAGCGAAATGTCCGGTGCTGGTAGTCAGGCCGGATCAGAGCCAGTTTGCGTCGCCGTAAGACGAACGCCAATCGGCTCCCGCCATATGCCGAAATGGGTTCAAGTTCCGTTCAGCTCTTTCAAGGGAGACGATGAGATGACCAGTTTTCAGACATCACCATCGACGGCCGCCAATGTAATGAAACGGGACGTTGTTACTCTCGACCCGCGGGAATCGCTTCAGGATGCGATGCGGATCATGACCGAAAATCACGTGAGTGGCGTGCCGGTTGTCGACCGGGAAAATCGATGCGTGGGCGTGATTTCAACCTCTGACATCGTGTCCTTTGTCGAAGCCGATCTGGAAGCACTCGAAGGCGAGATCGTTCGTACCGAGAACTGGTTCAATCCAGAAACTCAGCAGTGGGAAGAGTCGGTGTTCTCTCCGGAGATGTTGGGTGATTACGTCTCCGTGCCGGTTTCCGATGCCATGACGAGCGATCCGATAACCGTGATTCCAACCATGCCCATTGCCGAAGTGGCGCAATTGATGACTGCTCGCGGCATTCATCGAGTTTTTGTTGTCGATACAGAGAAACGACTGCAGGGCGTGATTTCCGCATTCGACTTTGTGCAGCTTGTTGCTGAAAACTGAACACCTGCCAGTCTCAAACGAAGCCGAGCGAATCTGGTGGACGACGTCGGGCGCGCGCTGAGCGCGCATTAGAGTGCGTGGCAGCGTTGTTGACGCCCTTTTTGCAGAGCGGATACCGTGTATTCGCGAAATGCTGGTTGGCCAGCATGGTGAAGTGAGGGTCGAAGTCATCAGTCAGCCGAATGAGCCGACCGTTCGAGGGATCGCGTTGCCCCCTCTCGCGGCAAACTTTCCTGACGTCTTCGAGCACCAGCGGCCTGACCGTCCGTCTCAAACCAGTGTGCTTGAAGTGCGGAATCACGCGGCGACCATCGATCTTTACTCACGTACGAAACGATCCCGCCCCTCCTCCCGGTGAAATCGTTGGTGCGACGGTTTGATCAGACGGCCTTCATCGCTCGCGTATGAGCGTAGAACTCGATGCCTTCTGATAGAGTTCTGCCGTCTACGGATCACACACCGACAGAACTCCAGGGAGATAACCGAGTGCCTGCATTTTATCGATCGATTACCCGTCTTCTTACTTCGGGACTTTTCACAACAGGACTTGGCCTGCTCGTTCTGGTGACGGCAATGTTGGCGGCTGAGGCTGGTGATCAGGCTTCAGCCGGGAACAGCCGAACGCTCGCCGAACCGATTGCCGACGGCCAGCGTGTCTTTTCCTGCGGACACAGTTTTCATGTCTGGGTCCCAGGAATTGTTACTGATCTGTGCCGACTGGCGGAGATTCCGAATCACCAGCAGGTTGGCATTTCATCAATTGGTGGTTCACGCACGATTCAGCATTGGGACATTCCGGACGAGAAGAATACCGCGAAGACGGCACTCAAGACCGGCAAAATCGACGTGCTGACACTGTCGCCGATCTTTCTGCCCGATGCCGGTATTGAAAACTTCGCCACGCTGGCGCTGGAGCACAACAAAGACATCCGCGTGATCGTTCAGCCTATCTGGCTGCGGTGGGACATTTACGAGCCAACCATGAAACGGCCCGCCAAAGTTGATCACAACGACATCACCGGGGAAGAACTGCGAACACGCCACACGGAACATTTCCGGAAAATGGATGAGCACATCCGCGAGCTCAACAAAAAGTATGGCCACACGGTGATGTACATTGCCCCGGCTCCTCAGACGCTGATCGCGCTCCGCGAAAAGATCATTGCAGGCAAAGCTCCCGGCCTGAAGACGCAGGAAGACCTCTTTACGGACGCACTCGGCCACGGCACCGCGCCACTCAAGGCTCTGGTCGCTTACGTCGATTACGCCACGATCTACCGCCGCAGTCCAGTCGGCCTGCCGGTGCCGGCAATTCTGAAACAGGCGAAACTCGGCAAGA
Source organism: Rhodopirellula sp. (assembly GCA_013203845.1). GTDB lineage: Bacteria > Planctomycetota > Planctomycetia > Planctomycetales > Planctomycetaceae > JABMPE01. Next base: position 7,382 of record JABMPE010000212.1, read on the forward strand.
ATGAAGACGCACTGAATCGACTGCTTCAGGAACTGGCCTGGGACGCGGTGCTCGAACATCCGCTGAGCGGTCTGAAACCGTGAACCGATCTCATTCCGAGTGGCTTGCCGGTGTTTTCCCAACCGGTCAATCAGGCGATCCCACCGTGACATTCTCAGACGGTTCGTCGGGACTTGTCGTGCCGGGTGACATCAGCCATCCGGTCTCGTTCTATGCTCATCCGTCGTTCCGCAATTTGTTCAACCAGCCGTTGTCTTCGCATTGATGGAGAGTGTTTCATGACTGACGTCTTTCGGGGAGCTGGTGGATGCCACGTTCTGTTTGTATTTCTTGTCCTGATGGTGGGCAGTTCGCGTGGTTATGCCAGTGAACCACTGGTGCTCGATCTCTGGCCGGGTAAGCCGCCGGGAGACACCAAAGAGTTACCGCCGGAAGCTGATCAGACGAAGCCGGACGACAAACTCATCGCGGGGCGGCGAATCATTAAGCTCGGCAACGTTTCGACGCCGCAGATCGCTGTCTACCGACCGGCTCCGGAGAAAGACACCGGCGCAGCCGTCATCGTGTGTCCCGGCGGCGGCCATTACATCCTGGCGTACGACCTGGAAGGGACTGAGGTTGCCGAGTGGCTGAACTCGATCGGCTTGACTGGCATCGTGCTGAAGTATCGAGTGCCGTTTCGCGATCCGGAGAAACGCTGGCTGGCAGCCGTGCAGGATGCTCAGCGGGCCATGAGCCTGGTTCGCAGTCACGCGGGAGAGTGGAAGATTGATCCGCAGCGCATCGGCATGTGCGGCTTCTCCGCAGGCGGTGAGACCGCGGCCCTGACGACGCTGTTGGAGTCCCGGCAGTACGACGCCATCGATGACGCCGACAAGCAACCATTTCGACCGGACTTCGCTTTGCTGATCTATCCAGGCGGCCTCACGGCAAAGGATGGCAACTTGCTGCGAGATGACATCACAGTGCCGGCAGACGCACCGCCGATGTTCTTCGTGCATGCGTTCAATGATCGAGTGACCGTGCAGAGTTCGCTGTTGCTGGCCAGCGCCGTCAAAGCCGCGAACGGCTCCGCCGAACTGCATGTGTTCTCCACCGGCGGTCACGGCTACGGCCTCCGCCCAACTGACGAAGCCATCACTCAATGGCCCACGCGAGCCGGTGAGTGGATGAAAGAGCAAGGATTTCTGACCGGCAAAGCAAAACCCTGATACGACAGTCTTGGCTTAGGCCTGCTCGTCTGAATTTCCGGCGGCAATTCCACGGGCATGCGGTTCACGTAGTTTTCGAAGGACCAATTCTCACGTTTCGATTGTTGTTTCAATGGCAGGGCTAATTTTTTGTTCAATCTCAGCATAGAGGTCTGCCTCTTCGCTGGCTGTTTCCAATGAGACAATCAGGGAATATCTGGCGTCTTTCTGCCAACCATTCAGGTGCTTGCGTTCTTTCCACCAACCAGAAACCGGATAGACGGCCAACACACCTGAGCTGGCCAGTTGTGCGGCGGTGCCAGTCCAGACATCGGAGTGAATGGATCCTTTGTTGCGGTACCAACTGCCTAATTCCCATTCCTGTTCTTCGGCTGGTGAAGTCGGGTCGGCATCGTCGTCCTGAGCATCAGCACTAATTCTCGCCTGGAACTCGTCCATCGGTTCCAACGGTCGTTTGACGTCGAAACGGAGACCATGCGACTGGTATCTATGTTTTCGAGTCCACCCTCGTTCACCGGGATTCGGCTCAATGAAATAGGACAATGTGACCCGCATGGTCACGTCCTCTCCACCAAGTTCCTTCAAGACTGAGTTTGGCCAGGGCAACTCGTGGATGTGCATGTGGTTGGTCTTGACTTCATTCTTGTCATTCTTGCGGAATGGACGCAGCGATTCTTCGACAACCATTGTTGCAGCATTGCCAACGCTGGCGAGTGCTTTCCCAAGGTCGGGCACTCCGTAGCCGTATGTTCGCAGACGGGGAACCTTCTTTTCCTGAAACTCTTTGAGCATCTTTTCGGTCCACCGGGCTGAATGAACCAGCAGAGCACGTACTGTCTCAGGCCACAGAGTCGGATACTCAGCCCAGATGAGCGCTGCATATCGCGACGCCAGGGCCGTCGCTGCACTGGTATCCCCGGTCGTTGTCAGTTGAGAATTTCCCATCCCCATTCGAGTTGTCAACAGAGACAGATCGTCAAGGAAATCGGCGTCTCCGGTTGCTGGATTTATCGCGTTATTTCCACCTTCCATGACGATGTCGGGCTTGAACGGCCAGGAGTTTTTCCAGACCATCGATGTTCGGCTGGAAGGACTCAGGCTGCCTTGTTCCGCGATCGTCCTCCAGTGCTGGACCGGCTGATCATGAATGGTTTTCTTCTTCGTCATGGCACCAACACTGATCGCGTTCCATGCCTGACTGGGATCTTTGACCGGATCGACCGCATTCGTACTTGGATATTCTTTGCGTCGGGCCAGTTCGACATTTCCCGCAGAAACGCAAACCAGTCGTCGAGGAGCGTCTGGCGATTCAGTGCCAGCGCAGAGACCGTCAAGTGCTGCCGACCACGACGACGGGAACCCCTCGTCGCGTCCATCCTCAGAAGTCACCGTGAGGCAGAACGCCCGCTGTTCTCGTTGGGCAGTGATCTCGATTCTGGACATTGCCTGTGACGTGACTTCTCCGTAGAGGTCCGGATTGTTGGCTCGTTCTCCAGAGTAGATCTTGACCGACTCCAGTCGATGTCCGAGATCGACTGCATCGGCAGAATTCAGTACCTCGTTGAGGCAGCCATATAACGCGTGTCCCGCCATTTCTGTTCCATGACCATCGATGTCAGCTCCGGTTTGATGCGGCAACACCTGCAGGACGTGTTGAGGATCAATCGCGATTTGGAGCAATGGATGCCCTGCCTGAATTCCAGTATCAAGGTGACAAACGGACGGAGCCGTGCCAGATGGTGCAGTTGTTCGATTCAGAAGTTCATCGAAGAAGTCAGCCTGATCTCGTGGCGCCAGATTCAGAAACTCGCAGTTTGGAATGCGGGCAAACCGAAGCTCAGCGAGCACTTCAAATAGTCCTTCGATCAGAGTCAGTTGCTGCATCGAAGTTTCGGCCAGCAGAATAATTCGTTCCGGAAAGACAATGCTGCGCGCTGGTACTGCAATTTCAGCGTGTGAGGCTCTGGTGATAAAGTCTGCAACGTCCGCTTTGTAGCCATCTTTGCTTCGACGAATCCAAACTTCAAAAGCGCAAACATCCGCGGCGGCTGGTGCTTCGAGATTGTCCGTCCAGAATGACTTGATCGTTGCCAATCGGATCCTGTTGATGCTCTCTGCGAGCTTCTTATTCCTCGGCTCGCCACTTCGCGGGTCGTCCTTGAAGCAATAGGCTTCAAACATGTTGAGGAAGATGCTCTCTTTGCCTTCAGGAATGAAGACTGTGGCCTGCATCACACCGTCAACCACGCGTGAGTTTAGAAGTTCGATTCCGCTCTGGAGGCGTTCGAGGCTCTTTAATGCCAACTTCAACCCGTCGTTGCTTTCGAACCGCAGCGTTGTGCCGCTGGCATTCGCAGCAGCGGGAGGCGCGTTCTTCGATTGTTCGACACCCTCTTCAATCTCATCCTTCAGTCGTTGACCGTGTTGAACGCGAGAAAGACCCGTCGGCAAATTCAACTTTTGCTCGCCGCCCTGACCGGCATAGGTGTAGCGTTGGTTTTGTCCGGTCTTTCCGGGAAAGAGATGTGGGCGGTTCATTCAAGGATTTTACTTTCTTGATGGCGACTTCAGGTCCAACTTCTTTGTGCGATGCTGCAACGCCGAATTCAAAGCAGCAGTGGTTATCTGTGCCGTCTCCTGTAAGACGTGTGACTTTGCCGCATCGTCGCAGGCACGGCACATTTCCGCGTGACTCAGTCCATCTGCGGTTTTCCAAAGAGCCTTCCAGCCGATTCGGTGGCCGAGAAATCGCTTCAGGCGATTCTGCACCAACTGTTTGAACTGGGATTCCGTTGGCAACAGGTATTGAATCACGTCGTCAAACCGACGGAACAACGCGCCATCGAGCATTCCGATGTAATTGGTAGCTGCCAGAATCAGACTGTCCGATTCTTCCTGTTCGAGAAACTGCAGAAACGAATTCAGCACTCGACGAATTTCGCCGACGTCGTTGCCGGCTCCACGATCAGCACCGATGGCGTCAAATTCGTCAAAGAAGTAGACGCCTCGCGTCTGCGTCATCGCTTCAAAAATGAGGTGCAACTTTGCGGCAGTTTCCCCCATATATTTCGTAATTAGACCATGCAGTTGGACGTTAAACAGCGGCAGATTCAGCTCTCCTGCGAGAGCAGAAGCGGTCATCGTCTTGCCACAACCTGGAGGGCCAACCAGCAGTAATTTACGGCGAGGCGAAAGCCCATGGCTCTCCAACCTGTCGGAGGCTCGGTACTCCAGTTTTACGTTTTCGAGCAAATTGCGAGTCTCGTCTGCCAGCACCATTTCGGAGAACCGAGTCCGTGGATACGACACGCTGAGCAGCCCTGCCAATTCACCTGTTGGCTTCGTGATGGGAACGGCTTTGGTCTGGGAACCGTTATGCACCTGAGCCTTAATGCGGTCGGCTAGATCACGTAGTTCTTTGGCTAGTTTCCCATCGCCGTTTCGAGCTGTTGAAGCGGCAATCTGTAGAGCGACGGACACAAAGTGTTCGTCATCACGCGAAAGGTGACTCTTCAGTAGGGCTCGGACTTGTTCTGAACTGGCCATGATCGCCGTGATTCCTTTGATAATTCAGTCTACCACGGTGTTCGTGTGGCGTCACATGAACAGACATTGGAGTCCGAACGAACGAAATTTACCGGAATAGAAAATGAAGCGTTAGTTATGTTTGGAAGGCCTCGATGATCTCGACAACAAGGGTGGAATGACGCTGAGACAACAAACATGCTCAGTCGAGACGCGGCATTCCGAACCGTGGAATGCCGCGTCGTTGCTCCCGCAGAACGACACATCAACGACCTGATGCATCCAGAATCCTGTGAGAACTCGAAAACAATGCCGTACTCGCCCGCATCAGCCTCTCACTGAACAAGACGACGGTCTGCTTTGAGTATCAGAAGGGGTTCAAGTATTCGATGACCGGACGTACGCGTTACGTCGGCATTTCCATCGGTATCATCGAGACATTCGAAATCTCGTCGTGACTCGAACAGTTGAGTCGCTTCGTCATTGGCAAAATCGAATTCAGCGAATGCCGTCGTTCAGTCTGTTCTTTCGCGATCTGGTTCCAGCGCGATCATTCTGGCTACAATCAATGCCTCACATTTTTGCCCGCTGCCCCGCCTTAATCCCCGCTCTTCCCGCCCTGGTTACGAAGGCCCGCCAATGACGTTTCGATCAGCAACTCTGTCTGCTGTTGCGCTGTTCGCACTGACTGACTCTTCGCTGCTCGCAGAGGATGTGGTTGAGAAGCCGGTCGATGCCGCCAGTATTGAGTTCTTCGAAAAGAAGATTCGGCCAGTACTGCTGCAGCATTGTTACGAGTGTCACTCCGCAGAAGCGAAAAGCGTCAAAGGTGGGCTTCTGCTGGATTCTCGCGAAGCAGCGCAGAAGGGCGGCGACTCCGGGGCGGCGGTCGTGCCGAAGAATGTGGCCGAAAGCCTGTTGATCAGTGCTTTGCAGCATGAGAGTTTTGAGATGCCGCCGCAGGGGAAGCTTCCCGAATCGGTGATCGCCGACTTCGTCAAGTGGGTCGAAATGGGCTCCCCGGACCCTCGTGATCGTCAGCTTGCTGAGACATCAATCGACTTCGACGAAGCCGCCAGACATTGGGCCTATCAGCCAATCACTCCGCCCAGGGTTCCCGAGGTTGAACGCTCCGACTGGCCGAAGAACGCCGTCGACCATTTCACGCTGGCGAAAATGGAGCAGCTCAAGCTGCGGCCTGTCGATCAAGCCGGGAAGCGAGAATTGATTCGTCGCGCGACATTCGACCTCATTGGCCTGCCACCAACTCCGGAAGAGGTTGCGGCCTTTCTGCATGACGACTCTGCGGAGGCCTTTGAAAAGGTCATCAACCGGCTGCTTCAATCGGACCATTACGGCGAGCGTTGGGGGCGGCACTGGCTCGATGTTGCACGTTACTCCGAAGATCAGGCTCATACGTTCTCGGTGACGGCGAATACGAACGCGTTCCGTTACCGCGACTGGGTTGTCTCCGCTTTCAATGAGGACATGCCTTACGACAAGTTCGTCCGCCTGCAGATCGCGGGTGATCTGATCGGTCCGGAATCGGAGGACTCCTACGATCATCTCGTCGCGCTGGGATTCTTTGGTCTGGGAGCGCAGTACTACAAGAACAGCGATGCGGCCAAAGCAGCCGCCGATGAACTCGACGACCGCATCGACACGCTCACTCGCGGATTTCTGGGTCTGACGGTTTCGTGCGCTCGCTGTCACGATCACAAATTCGATCCGATTCCGACTCAGGACTATTACTCGCTGGCCGGCATCTTCCGCAGCTCGAAATTGCACAACGCTCCGCTTTGCAGACCGGAGGAAGTTCAGACGTACAACGACGGGCAGCAGCGAATTAAGAGCACGGACGCCGACCTGAAGAAGTTTCTGGCCGATGAAAAAGCGACGGCCGCCGAAACGAAAGTTGGCGAGATTGCGAAGTATGTTGAGGCGGTCTGGACGCATCGATCCGCCGCCGCGAATGGTCAGCCTGCCAACACGACGACGCTCGCTGAAGCGGCCGGAGTGAACGAGTTTCTGCTCAAACGCTGGATTGACTTCCTTGATGCAAAGCAGAAAGGGAAGGTCAGCGCACTCGATTCATGGTTCGCTCTCACGGCTGCGGAATCATCGAACAGCGACGCGACGGCTTCTGTCCCCACCGAAGTTTCGAAGATCGCGAACGATTTTCAGGAGTACATGCAAAGTCTGCTGAATGTTCGCGACGGAGTCGCCACGACCAACCTGGTCCAAACCGACGGCAACAAAACTCACAAGCCTGGCAGCCCTCGATTTGTGACTCCGCACGTCACGAAGGTCCGACCAACGGCGGGAATCGATGTCGACATCAGCGGAGCGAAGCAGTTGTTCCTCGTCGTGTCAGACGGTGGCAACGGCAACAGTTGTGATCACTCTGACTGGATCGCTCCCCGACTCGTCGGAGACAACGGCGAGCTGAAGCTGACGGAATTGAAATGGAAGTCGCTGGACGGATTCGGTGGAGCGAAAATCGACCGCAACTACCAGGGCAAGCCGATCAAAGTTGGTGGCAAGACCTACGATAACGGCATCGGCGTGCATGCTCCCAGTGTGATCGTCTACGACCTTCCCGAAGGCTATCAACGTTTCAAGGCGACCGGCGGTCTCGATAACAGTGGATCGGATCAGGGTGGATGCGGCGACCAGGCCGCCGTCCAGTTCAGTGTCTACACGGAACAGCCCGTGGACGGCCCGATCAGTCCCGGCAAAGACGTTCTGTCGATCGTGTTTGGAAAAGACGGACCGTTCGCCGTCAGTGACGATGACCTTGAAAACTTTCTGACCGGTGAGAAACGCAACCAGTTGATCAAACTGCGAGCCGACTTTGAAACGGCGAAGAAGTCCGCTCCGCCGATGTACGCCATCGCTCATGCTTACACCGAAGCGAACGCCGCCGACATGCGGGTCTTCGTTCGTGGCAACCCGGCTCGACAACGCGAAGTGGCACCGCGCCGTTTCCTGAGAATTCTTGCGGGCGCCGATCGCGATCATTTCACGGAAGGCAGCGGTCGGCGGCAACTGGCCGAAGCCATCACTCGCACCGACAACCCGCTAACCGCGCGAGTGTTCGTAAATCGAATCTGGCAGCATCATTTCGGACGGGGAATAGTTGCCACACCAAGCAACTTTGGAATGCAGGGTGAAGCTCCCACGCATCCTGGACTGTTGGACTATTTAGCCTCAAAGTTCATCGACTCCGGCTGGTCGATGAAAACGCTTCATCGCGAAATCATGCTGTCCTCGAGTTATCAACTGAGCACTGCAAATAACGATTCGAACTCCAACATCGACGCAGATAACAGGTTTCTTTGGAGAATGAATCGGCGGCGTCTGGACGTCGAAGCGTGGCGGGACGCTTTGCTGGGTGTTTCCGGCAAGCTCGACCGAAGCTTCGGCGGCCCGTCCACCAACCTACCGGATGCCAGCAACGTGCGCCGGACGGTTTACGCGAAAGTCAGCCGCCACGAACTCGACAACCTGCTGCGGCTCTTTGACTTTCCAGATGCGAATATTACCAGTTCGAAACGCAGCGAAACGACGGTGCCTCAGCAGCAGCTGTTCGTTTTGAACAGTCCGTTCATGGTGGAACAGGCGAAAGCGTTTTCTGCACGGCTTCACAAGGAAGAACCGAACAATGATGAAGCTCGAATCCGACGAGCCTTCCTGCTTGCCTATGGTCGACCGCCTGTTGACCGGGAAATTGAAATCGGTCTGGCTTACCTCACCAGTGAAGCGGATCCGCAGAGTAAGCTGACGCTTTGGCAAAGCTATGCTCAGGTGCTGCTGGGCAGCAACGAGTTCATGTACCTCGATTAACAGAGAACACGAAATCGTTCTGGCCCAGTCCTCCGTTCAATCATCATGCAAAGATCAACGATGAATTCATTATCGCAACCATTCGGCATCAGCAGACGCGAGACTCTTCAACGTATGGGCACCGGCATGGGAGTGCTCGGCCTGGCTGGAATTCTGGCGTCCGACGGCACGCTCGCGAGCGGTGCTGACCTGGCGTCGTCCAATCCTCTGGCTCCGAAACCGGCTCACTTTGCACCTCGGGCGAAGTATGTAATTCACCTCTTTATGAACGGTGGACCATCCCAGGTCGACACGTTCGATCCAAAGCCAGCACTGACGAAGTACAACGGACAACGGCCGCCATCTGCCGACCTCAAGACGGAACGCAAGACCGGCGGACTGCTCATGTCACCGTTCAAGTTTCAGAAGTATGGTGAGTCCGGGATCGAGGTCAGTGATCTGTTTCCGCATGTCGGGTCGTGCATCGATGACATCTGCGTAATCCGATCCATGCACACGAACATTCCCAACCACGAGCCATCGCTGCTCATGATGAACAGCGGCGAAACGCAGCCCACCCGACCAGCAATGGGATCGTGGCTGCTGTACGGTCTCGGCACGGAAAATCAGAACCTGCCAGGTTACGTGGTGCTGTGCCCTGGGAAACCGGTCGTCGGACCTCAATTGTGGAGCAACAGTTTTCTGCCGGGGATCTTTCAGGGCACGCACATTAATCACGCCAGCAGCGTCGACCCGAAGAAGGTCATTCAGCACATCAGTAACCCTTATCTCACCAGCACTGGCCAGCGGCGTCAGCTTGATCTTCTGAAGCAGATGAATGAGCTGCATCTTGAGCGAAGAGGTGGCCAGGACAATCGCCTGGAAGCACGGATCGAGTCGCTCGAAATGGCGTTCCGCATGCAGACCGAGGCGCAGGCAGTCTTCGATCTGGCGAAGGAATCCAAGGAGACACGGGAAGCGTACGGCTCTGGTCAGTTCGCCAACGGCTGCCTGGCGGCACGACGACTTGTGGAAAGCGGCGTCAGAATGGTGCAGGTCTATTACGGCAATGGTCAGCCCTGGGATGATCACGGCGACATCAAACAACACGCCAACAAAGCGAAAGACGTCGACCAGCCGATCGCGGCACTCATTAACGATCTGAAAGAACGGGATCTGCTGAAGGACACCCTGATTGTCTGGGGCGGCGAGTTCGGCAGAACCCCGGTCGCCGAAAACGGAAACGGTCGCGACCACAATCACCACGGCTTTTCGATGTGGCTCGCGGGCGGCGGCGTCAAAGGAGGCACGACCTACGGTGCCACTGACGAATTCGGTTTTGCCGCCGTCGAAAACAAGGTCCACGTCCACGATCTGCACGCCACCATCCTGCACCTGATGGG
>JABMPE010000213.1 GCA_013203845.1 Rhodopirellula sp.
ACTGGACCGCGACGGGCTCGTTCGTTGGGCCAGTAGCAGGTTTGAGATGCGGCTCGATGCGGCGGATCTGGGCAGCATTGCGAACTTTGAAAAGACTCTGCTGGACAGCAGCCGAAAGTTTCTGGAACGAGGTGAACTGGCGGATGAGATCGAGCAACAACTGGATCAGGTCTATGGACAGCTTAACGGTGTCGCCTCCGAAGAAGTGCGCGTCACGGCTCCAGACAAAGTCGCTGACCTGGTCAACTGGTCGAACTCGCCATTCAAGTCCTCATTCACCGAGGAAGAGTTTGCCAGACTCACTCGCAAGGTCGCCGAAGAGCGAATCCTGGAAGCCCACTCCTGGCGATTCCGACCGGAACTGCACCAGACCGAGCGGTCGGTAATTCTGGAGATCCTCGATACCGCGTGGAAGAATCACCTGTACGACATGGACCGTTTGCGCTCAGCCGTTGGCCTGGTCGGTTATGCCCAGAAAGATCCGAAGGTTGAATACCGTCGTGAAGGGATGAAGTCTTTCGGAGAAATGTGGGACACCATCGGAAATCAGGTGACCGGAGCCATCTTCCGCCTGGAACACGAGAACTCTGAGTTCGTCGGTTCGCTGTGGGAAATCACCAACACTGTCCACGAATCCGCCGGCTCAGTCGCCGACATGAGCAGCGCGGCTCCCGCCAGTTACGACGAAGGCGGCTATTCGGAGAACAGTTCAGAATCAACTCCCTCCGAAGCAGTGATTGAGCCAATCCGTAACCGAGGCGTAAAAGTCGGTCGTAACGATCCATGCCCCTGCGGCAGCGGCAAGAAGTACAAGAAGTGCTGCGGGACGTATGAGTAGTCGACTCCACAGCCCGATTTCGCACCGCGTTTGTCACGGTGTATTTCGTTGAGTTTGACGATCAGCAAGTCCCAGAAGTCATCAAGCCTTAAATGGTGGTCCGGTGTCCGTCGATCCGAATTCACATTCGCTGCTGGAGTCGCTGGAGACGAATCACAAGTTTCCGGGCGAGTTCACGTTCAAAGCGATCGGTGCAAACCCGGAAGCTTTTGCACGCCTGGTGCTGGCTGCCGTCTCTGACGAGCTGAATCTGCCACACGAGCCGCCACACTCTGTAAAGCACACGCCCAACGGCAGGCACGTTTCGGTGACACTGACATTGATCGTCGAAACACCTCAGCACGTCATCCAGGTCTACAGCCGTCTGAAAACACTCGACGACCTGGTCATGCTGATGTGACATCGAATGCGTCTGGAACAGCTCGACAGTGCCGTCAGTCGAGCCGCAGCGCTGCGATCAGTTCGTTGTGAACAGGAACGTCGTTACTGGCCAGCATGTCCGGCTGCTGGACGTCAAAAGGCTCACCCTCGATTGTTGTTACCTGCCCGCCAGCTTCGCGGACGATGACGACTCCGGCCGCCTGGTCCCAGGGTTTGAGCGTTCCGGACCAGTAGGCATCCAGCCGACCGCAGGCCACGTACGACAAGTTCAGTGCCGCCGAGCCCGTTCGTTGGACACTGCGGGCTTTCGGAAAGACATTCAGAAACTGCTTCACCTGGGGCTCATTGCCGGTTCCGCCCACGGGCAGGCTGGCGACACACATCGCGTCGTACAGTTGGTCAGCGTCCGACGTGTGAATCGGCTGGTCATTCAGGAAGGCACCCTCGCCCCGGATGGCCGTGAAGAGTTCATCACGTGTTGGATCGAAAATCACACCGACGGTCAGCTCACCTTTAAACTCCAGCGCGATGGACACGCAGTAGTAGGGAAACTGGTGAACGTAGTTGGTCGTACCGTCAAGCGGGTCGATGATCCAGCGGAAGTCGGAATCAGCGTTTTCAACGGCCAGATCCTCTTCGCCCAGAAAACTGTGATCAGGATACTTGTCGTGAATGATGCGGAAGATGGCGTCCTGAGCGTTAACGTCCGCCTCAGTGACGAGGTTCTTGCGGCTCTTTTCGCTCACCGTGAACTTCTTCGACCACTCCTGCAGGACGCGTCCGGCTTCACGAGCTGCGGTGATTCCGGTGTCCTGAAACTCTTTCCAGTTTGTCATGGTCGTCGTCCTTGAGTGAGCGAAGTATTCCGATAATCCTGGCGAGATGTGGAGGCTTGCAACGCTTGCCGACCGCACCGAACCGAAGTGTAGACGGAACGGCGGTCGGCTCGTACCCAACGTTCGCTCTTCTGAATCTCTCGAATCAGCCGGCAATATCGGGAGATACCGCAGATTCTGATGGAATCACGACACGGTGAGCGCGGAATCGAGCTTCGCCAGGTTAAGATCATGCGAACCGCCGACTTATCGAGTGGTTGCTGTCTCTACCGTGTTAATTGTCCGGATCCGTATTGCCAATGCTCGAACTTCCAGTCCTCGTTGAATCTCACTTTGGCGGCGATGAGCTGGCTGACATTCTGCGCAGCGGCAGTCAACGCTGCGATCGACGCCCGCTGCCGATGTCGATGGACGAAGCTCGTGCCCGAGGCTGGAATGAACTCGATGTCGTGTTCGTAACGGGCGACGCCTACATCGATCACCCGAGCTTCGCGACGGCGATCCTTGGACGAGTTCTCGAAGCAGCCGGCTTCCGTGTCGGAATCATCAGCCAGCCTGACTGGCAGACGTGCGACGACTGGAAACGCTTTGGTCGACCGAGACTTTTCTTCGCGATCAGCGCGGGAAACATGGACTCGATGATCAATCATTACACCGCAAATCGAAAGGTCCGCAACGCCGACGCTTACTCACCGGGCGGCCGTATTGGTTTGCGACCGGATCGGGCT
>JABMPE010000214.1 GCA_013203845.1 Rhodopirellula sp.
GTCCCAGCAACACTGACGCATCCTTGACTCCTTCAACGAGAAGCCATTTTTCGCCAGGTTGCGGCAGACGCCCCGGAAAGAAGAGTCCGGACGATCCCTTTCCCTTTTTGAACAGTCCTTTTCGATCCGTAGCCATGTCGAAGTATGAATGCACTTCACCGCGTTCGTCCCATACAGGTACTCGTGCGACGGTCAGCTTGCCTCGCTTCGTTGATTTGGCTCCAAACTGCACGAACGCTTCCAGCGGCATTCGCTTGGCACGAGCGACAGCAGCGACGATGTCTGAATCTGCGGATTCAGCAGTAGCTGGCGCCGCCTGAAGGCCCAGATAGTCAGCCACGAAGGCAATTGCCTCCGGAAACGAACAACCTCGCAGCCACTGGATGACTGCCAGTCCGTCTCCGTTCTTCTCGTTGAAGCACTGCCGGCACATGGCGCCGCCGGTCAGATCAACGTCGCCAAAGACTGTAAATCGATCCGTGCCATCGCATTTCGGACACGGATGCCCGCGACCGTCCAGCAGTTCCGTCGGAAGTCCCGCCGCTTTCAGTATTTCGAGCCAGCGACTTTCCGCTTGTCGCTTCACAGTCGCTGCGTCGATGAGATTCACCTGATTATCAGTTTGAGGGATGCTCGCCTTCATGCGTCACCCCCGTTTTTGCTGCTGAGCGCGGCAATGACTTCATCAGGCTGATAGAGCACCCGCCGACCACACTGCACAAACGGGATTTCATTGGCCCTACGCCGCCGCTGGAGCGACTGTTGCGAGACCTTGGCGATGCCTGCCATCGTTGGCTCATCGACCAGTCCGGCAGACTGCGAGAACCCAGCTTGCAGCTCCGGAATTCGATCCAGCAGACGCTGAGTCACTGCATCTGCCACTCGGTCGACAACGTCGTTAATCAGTCGATCGGTCATGTTTGAGGTGTCAGGCATCATGCTGCACCTCACTTTCGCTTTCCTTCGACATTCTCCGTGTGTAGTCGATGATCGCATCGTTCGCGGCACGAACGGCATCAGCCTCGTGCAGGAGACGCTGAGTGGCCCTTAACAGGGCGACCAGTTGCTCCAGTGGACTTTGGCCGTGCGACTGTGCTCGGCCTTGGGGGTTCGTCATCGCTTAGCTCCTGATGAATGGTGAAACTGCCACTACATCAAGGGGCTGGCGTAACTGAATGCGTAACCGCAGCCGCGCAACTCGCCGCAGATACAACCCATACACGCCTGAAAACATGTGGTTTTCAGCAAGAATAGAAAACCCAAAAAATCAGGTTACGCGTAACTGTGGCGTAACCCGCTAATCATAGTCATCGCGTCTGCGGCGTTCTTCGGCTTCTGCAATTGCAATTGCTTCGGGTCGAATGCGTTTCCAGAAGTCTGTCTTCCGAATCGCAGCATTAGTGACCTGCAGCGCGTCGGCCCATTCGGTCGAGTTCCATCGGTACAACTCTGGCAGTAGCTCGCAGGCTTCGCACATTCGATCATTTGCTGACTTCGCACCAGTCGACAGGATCGACGCGACTCGCATCACCGTTACTCCTTCTGGAACAAGTGACGCAAACTGCTGGAGCATCTTATCAATCGACGACGGCACAGTGTCAGAAGCCCTATTCTGCGGCCTTGTGGTGTTCTGTTGAGAATCATGGAGATGTAATTGCTGCGGATTCATCAGTTTCTTGCTGTCGTCCGCTTGACTGCCTTTAGTAGTTTCGTTGACGTATCGGAGTAACGCCAAGTGTTCGTCGATGACTCGTTTTTCGAGTTTAGGCACCCTCATCGCGCGAAATTGCCACTCGTGTTCGACAAACCATGTGATAGCAAGCTCGCGTTCGAAAAATACTGCGGGATCCGTGAACAGGTTGTCCCACGGTTCGATGAGCCGGATTCCGTCGTACAGGCTCTTCGCGATACGAATCGCGGCCTCATGGCAGTTGTTCGACCACGGATCGATCTCCTCGGCCAATTGTGAGGATAGCCTGTCGGCGAGCTCTCTCGGCAATTGATCAAGAGTCTGAAGTCCGTGTGTGACGCACTCCTGAAGTGGACGCAACAGATACTGAATCGGGCTACTCGACGCCAGGACTGGTCCGGCCTTCAAATCTTCGCGTATAGCCTCGACGGTGGCTGCCTCCTCGAAACCGATCGCCGGAGCGTTGGCAAACACGAGAAATCGACGGACAACCGTTATGCTGAATTGTGCGGCATTGAAGAACGTGTTGATGTATTCAGCATCGGGATGGGTGCCATCATCAGTCAATGCAGAACGATTGATTGTCATAGACCACGTTCCGATGCGTGGTGCTCCGAAGAAATGACGCGGCAGCCGTTTCGGAGAACGGTTTTCACCTGGAGTGATCAGCTCCCGGCTGAGCCGCGTGGGTCAAGTGTCAGACCTCGTAGACCTTCAGCACTTCGTCGCCGTAGTGGTTGATGACTTTTACCGCGATTTTGCCACTGGATGGCCGGTCGAACGGCATACTGCGTGTTGAGTACAGTTCAGACCAGGCGGCTTCGTCGATTTCGGCTTTCAGGGCCTTTTTCAGCTTTTTGTACGGGTCGTCGGCTCCAGTAAAGTACGCGTGGCGGACGAAGAAGCTTTCCGAATCGTAGTCCGTGTCGATGAACCAGCAGGCCACGTCGTCGGTCGAGTCGCTGCGGATTTCGCCGGTGGTCGGGTCGTAGACGTCCACCCCGAAGATCTCGACTTCGATCTGTCCGTCGTCGGTCTTTTCGATGCGGACGTCTGGCTCGCCGAAGATCATGAACAGGTTGCCGGCTCCGGTTTTCTTGAGCAGTTCGTCGCCCATTGACAGGTCCGGATTCATGCGGCACATCTGGACTTCCAGCTTGCCGTACTGCGTGGCCTCTTCATCGACACTTGGATCGAACGCGAAACCGCAGATCACCAGCAGGTCGTATCCCACGCCCTTGACGGCTTCTTTCGCGGCTTCCTTGACCAGACCCTTGCCGACGGTGCCGTGTTCCGGGCCGATGCACACCGCGACCTTGCGGACCTCGTCGGCTTTGTCGGTGTACTCGCCCGTGGCGTGAATCCACTCGCCAGGCCACGGTTCCAGCGAGTCGAATTTCAGTCGCTCGTCTTTGATGCGGTTCTGGATACCGGCTTTGCGCAGGTTGTCGATGATCATGTTGCCGAACTGGTCCGGCCCGAGATTGCGTACGCTGAGCCCGTCCACTCCGTCGGCCCGCTGTTTCTTCTGAGCCACGGAAAGCTGGCGATGCGGCGAGAGACTTTCGACGGTGAACGGCCCGGTAACTCGCACGATGGATTTGTCTTCGTACGGCTGGTCGTAGAGCAGTTCCTGATCGGCGTTGCGGGCAATCGAGCCGTCGATTTCCTGCTGCCGTTTGCGTCGCAGTTCCCACCATTCGGCGAGCAGTTTCTGATCTGGCTTCGACCAGTCATCGCCCGGTTCGCGAGGCACTTCCCACTCTTCCCACGTCTGCTTGCGAGCCTTGTTGAGCTTCTCTCGCAGCGGTTCGAGCTGCTGCTGCCACTTGTCGTGGATGTGGTCGATCTCTTCGTTCTTGGCAATGTGGCTCAACATTATGTGCGGCACACGATGATATACGAAGCCCTTCTTCACGTCTGAATCGGTTCGGTGTGGTGGAGGTGTGCGTCCTGTGACTTCCGCTTCCAGTTTCTGCCCAGCATCAGTATCCGCCAACACATAGAACGGATAACGCTCAGACATCATTCGTGTCCGGGCAAGTGCCATTGCCACTCTACTTGTGTCGATCGTAATCCACCTACGACCACACCGTTCCGCGACTGACGCCGTAGTACCGCTTCCGCAAGTTGGATCAAGGACCAGATCACCCGGATCGGTCGTCATCAGTATGCAACGCTCGATGAATTTCGTTGCAGTCTCGACAACGTATCTCCTTTTGAACGCCGGTGGAGCATCGGTCCACGAATTCTCAATCGGGATTACATTGAAGTCTCGGGCGTACCGTTTGAAGTATGGATTGCCCCCAAGAACAAAAATGCGCTCTGCCAAGCAAAGGCGATCCATCCCATCAGCGTTGGTCCTCCAACTCTTGTTGCTAAACGGTGAATAACTATTGCCACGAAGCTGAAACGGAAATGTGCAGGATTCTGTGTAGCCGGAAGACGTAAGAGTCGACCGTCGAAACAGCCCGTCGTATCCCGGTGGTAATTCCGCATCGCGAGCAAGCTTATCATATCCAAGTCGTGATTCTTCAGAGTTGACGAAGCGGTACTCTGGATCGCCTTCAAACACCTGCTCTCGGAAAAGCGGTCGAAACTTTGGCTTCGTTTCAGAGCTGCGGGAATACCAAATGAGGTAATCGTAAGTCTTCGCCAGACCTGATTGACCAAGCGCGCCCATACTCTTGAAGTTGATCTGTGCTTGAAAGCACTCGCTTCCAAACACCTCATCAAGGAGCATCCTCACGAGATGAACGTTTTCGTCGCCAATCTGTACGAAAATCGATCCACTGTCGGTCAATAAGTCACGAGCGGCAATGAGTCGGTCACGTAAGTACGCAAGGTACGAGTGAATCCCGAGTTCCCACGTATCGCGAAACGCCCTGACCTGCTCTGGCTGTCGTGTTGCATCCGCGACACTTCCGTCCTTCACATCCCGCTTGCGTGTGCTGACCTGCCAGTTGGAGCCAAATTTGATGCCGTAGGGAGGGTCGATGTAGATCATCTGGACCTGTCCCTTGAGCCCTTCCTTCTCGGCCAGGCTGGTCATGACGAGCAGGCTGTCGCCCAGAATCATGCGGTTCGACCAGTGCTGATTGTGCTGGTAGAAGTCCACCTTCTGAGCGAAATCCTCGATCCCGTTGAAGTCGCCAAACAGACTCGGCTGTCGCTCCTTCGGCTTCTCGTCCGGAACGCCCAGCCGTTTCCGCAC
>JABMPE010000029.1 GCA_013203845.1 Rhodopirellula sp.
CTACCGCCCTCCGAACCCGGACAAGAAACCGTTGGGGGATCCCAACATCCGGCAACTCACACCTGCCGAAGAGAAAAAACTCAATGATCCAAAGCACCTCGGAACTGCTGCCTGAAATCCGTCACGGCGTTGGCGTTCGGGGCAAACGAGGGGCCACGGCCGCAGGGCAATCAGCAGTGCTACATCCGTCGCATCATCCCGTACCGCACGGTGGATGATCGGATTGACGGTGTCATCGTGACGTTTGTCAATATCACCGACCGCAAACGCGCCGAACTACTCAGTCACGAAGCGCGCCTGTACGCCGAGGGAATCGTCAACACTGTACCTGAGCCGACCGTTGTGCTCGACAGCAAGCTGCAGGTGCAGACAGCGAACCCGGCCTTCTATGAGTTCTTCCACGCGGTACCGGGAGAGATCGAAAGCCGACAGCTGTTTGAGATCGGTAATCGTCAGTGGGACATCTCTGAATTACGGACAGCGCTGGAAGAACTGCTGCCACAGAACTCGCAGATCGATGATTTCCGGGTTGACCATCAGTTTGAACGGATCGGGCAACGGATATTGCTGTTGAACGCGCGTCGGATTCACCGTCTCGATAATCGGCCCGACGAGATCCTGCTGGCTTTTCGGGACATCACTCAGCAGGAGAGCAATCGGCGGGAGCTGGAGGAGCGGAAGCTGAAGTTGACGGCCATTTTAGACCATACGGTGGAGTTCATCGCCCTGCTCAAACCGGATGGCACCGTGCTGCGAGCCAACCGGGCGCTGCTGGAGTTCATCGGAGCGGACGAATCGGAAGTCATCGGCCAGCCCTACTGGCTGGCCCGCTTCTGGAATGAAACACCCGAACAGCAACATCGTCTGATGCAGGCGGTGAAATGCGCGGCGGCAGGGGAATCGGATCGTTTCGAAGCCACGTATGCGACGCGCGACGGTGGCGAAATTACCGTCGAATTCTCGATCACTCCGGTACGGAACCCGGACGGCGACGTCATTCTGCTGGTTCCCGAGGGTCGCGACATTTCCAAGCGCAAGCGTGCTGAAGCCGAAGTGCGCGAACTCAATGCCCACCTGGAACAACGCGTCGCGGATCAAACGCGTCAGGTGCAACTGCTGGTCGAAGCGATCTCACATCTGGGCGAAGGCGTCCTCATCACCGAAGACACGCTGGACTGGCCGGGACCGAAAATCTCGTTTGTGAATGATGCCATGTGCCGTATCACGGGCTACGCGACCGACGAACTGATCGGTCAGTCGCCGCGACTGCTGCAGGGCGAAGAAACATCCGAAGAAGTGCGGGCGTATATCCGCGAGGAACTGTCCGTCCCCCGCTCATGCCGCGTGGAAGTGATCAATTATCGCAAGGACGGGACGCCGTACGATGCCGAGCTGTTCATCACTCCGCTCTTCGACGTCACTGGTCATCGCACCAACTTCGTGTCGATCCATCGTGACATCAGCGAGCGGAAACAGGCCGAGCGGTCATTGCAGGAAAGCGAAGCACGTTACCGGTTGCTGGCGGAAAACTCCGCAGACTTTGTCGTCATGAATCATGTGGACGGTCGGCGATTGTATGTCAGTCCGTCCTATTATCGCCGAACCGGCTGGACGCCAGAGGAGATTCAGAGCACGGACTGGCGGACCCGCGTGCATCCCGACGATCTGGAGATCGTCGAAGCGGCTCGGACAGCCAATCTGCGCGGTGAAACGACGCGTCTGGAGTATCGCAGTCTTTGTAAGGACGGGGCGTGGATCTGGCTGGACAGTCGCTGCCAGCCGGTCCAGGGTGCAGACGGTGAGACTGAAACTCTGGTCCTCTGGGCGCGGAACATCAGCGAACGAAAACTCGCCGAGCAGCGCGTGCATGACCGCGAAGAGCGGCTGCGGGCGATTCTCAACACGGCGGCGGACTCCGTCGTCACCATTGATCAGCAGGGAATTATCGAGAGCGTCAATCGGATGACCGAGCAGATGTTCGGCTACTCGAAAGCGGAGCTTATCGGGCAGAACATCCGCATGCTGATGCCGTCTCCGTATCGTGAGGAACACGACGGCTACATTGCCCGTTATCTGGAAACCGGCGAAAATCGGATCATCTGCATCAGTCGCGAAGCCACGGGGCGACGCAAAGACGGCTCGATTTTCCCGGTCGACCTGTCCGTCAGTGCTGTTGACCATCTGAACCTGTTTACGGGCATCGTCCGCGACATCTCGGGACGCAAGCTTCTGGAACATGAAGTTCTTGAGATTGCCTCTGAAGAACAGCGTCGGATCGGGCAGGATCTGCACGATGGCGTGGGTGGAGAACTGACAGGTCTGGGCATCATTGCGGACACCCTGTCGCAGGCGCTGTCCCGAGGAGAACCGCTGGCCATGGCTCAGGACCTGACACAACAGATCCTGCGGGGGTTGAAGCAGGCGATCGCTCAGGTGCGCACGCTGTCCTATGGACTGGTGCCGGTCGAACAGGTCCCGCACGGCCTGATGGATGCCTTAAGGGATCTCGTTGAACGGACTTGCAGAGTGAACGAAATCGATTGCTCATTCGACTGCCCGAACGACGTGCTGTGTGAAGATCCCGAGGTAGCCAAACAGCTGTTCCACATCGCTCAGGAAGCCTTGACCAATGCCGTGCGACACGGGAAGCCGCAACACCTGCAAATCAGCCTCGAACGAAACGGCAATCTGGCCACCCTGAAAATCCACGACGACGGCTGCGGTTTTGCGTCAGCAAAAACTCGTCAGACGGTGACCAGTCTGGGGCTGCGTTCGATGCAGTATCGAGCCAGTCAGATTGGCGCACGCCTGGAAATTCAATCCAGTCCTGGTAACGGAACTCTGATAATCTGCACAGCCCCACTGGGCTCGATACCGTAGTGTCTGCTAGAGAGTTGGATGTGGAAGCCAGTGGGAAACCGGTGTTAAGCGAAAACAGGTGAAGTCAGCCAGTGTATCAATCCTGAAAGGAGCATCCGCGTCGATGCCCGCCACTCCATTGTCCCGTCGTAAAGTCGCGATTATTGATGATCACCCCACCATCCGGGTCGGGCTGGCCGCGCGCATCTCGATTGAACATGACCTGGTGGTGTGCGGAGAAGCCGACAGCATTCCATCAGCCCTGCAGATGATTGAACGCACGAAACCCGACATCGCCGTTGTGGATGTTTCACTGCGGGAAGGCAGCGGCATCGATCTGATCAGGCGACTGATTTCCCATCAGTTCTCCACACGGATTCTCGTCTGGTCGATCTATGGCGAGTCGTTATATGCCGATCGAGCGTTCCGTGCGGGAGCGATGGGTTACATCACGAAAGACGCCGCCACCGACACGATCATCGAAGCCATCCGCTGTGTGCTGGACGGTCGCGTGTACGCCAGCCCGGAACTCACTCAGCAGTTACTGGTACGCAACACAACATCCAGTCCTGCCGCATCGAACTCACCGCTGGAACTTCTGTCGGATCGTGAGCTGGAAGTCTTCCGCCTGATTGGTGACGGCGAAACAACGGCGGACATTGCGCGGTGCCTGAAGCTCAGCGCGAACACGGTCGAAACGTACCGCTCGCGCATCCGCCAGAAGCTCAATCTGGACAACGCCGCCCAACTGCACCGGGCGGCCACGCAATGGGTGCTTGAAAACGGCTGACCGGCTTCTGGCCCGCCTGTCTGGAGTCGCTCGTCAGACAGTGTGGGGCACTCCAGCGGACCCTGCAC
>JABMPE010000215.1 GCA_013203845.1 Rhodopirellula sp.
ATCTCGGCCTGATCCCGCTTGCGGGCTTCGTCGAGATTCCCAAGATCGCCTTCAGCCTTCTTTGGCAGGACTTTCAGGTCGTCACGGATGACGCTGACTTCCCGCAGCAGTCGCGAGCTGTCATTCGCAATCTTCTGGTACGTCTCGACTCGCTGAATCGGGTTCATGCGTTTGGACTGGTCGACGAGAGCCTTCAATTGCCGTCCGGCAGCGTCGACGTCTTTGATCCGGGCTTCCAGACCATCGAAGTTGGTTTTCCATTCGACTTCCAGTTGCTGAGCCAGACGGACAGATTCCAGATTACGAGGGTCGTATTCCAGCTTCGCCCGATCGAAGATGTCGTTCGCCCATTCCTTGCCGTACTTTTCGAGCTGGTCGCCGAAACCCGGACCGTCGTCTTTTTCAGCGGGTGGTGAATCGGGCAGCAGACCGTCGTCGTCGCGCGGCGTGTTCCACGTCAGTCCGTTCACGACGGCTTTGTCGAGCACGTACGAGCCATGCATCAGAGCGAGGCCGTCAACATCTCCATTCATCGATTCGAATTCGAAGACGTTCGTGCCTGGTTTATTGTGGTTAGCGGCGGCGACGCTGGTGATCGCGATCCTCGGTGGGAAAAACGATGTCTGCAGCGTGGCGATTTCAACTTGGGCCTGTACCGCCTGTTGTCCGGCGGTGATCGCGCTGAAACGCAGAATCGGATCGAAGGCGAACGCAAAGAACGCCCACACCGAGGCGACGACAATGCCGCGCGTGAGAATGTAACTCCAGCGAGGCCCCAGGCCAGGTTGTTTTTTCTGCTTCTTCTTTTTCTTGCCGTCGTCACTTGATTCCGGATCGTCTGCGGCGGTCGAGTTTTGCTGCGAATCTGCGATGGAGTCCTCATGAGACACGCAGTCGCCGGCCTGTTCGGACAGCGGGTGGCCAGTCAACGCCTGCGCGACGGCGGCAGGTGCTACGGCGAGAACGCTGGCGGGGGTTGCCATCATGTCGGCAACACTCGGCGTTTCTCTGCCAGCGCCAACCAGCGAGTCTGCGATTTCGCCCACGCCGTTGATCAGCATGTCCTGAGACAGATCGGTCTGCGGATGACGGTCAGGCATGGTGGTGTCCTTTCCGCGCGGTGCGGTGTTGCTTCAGTGGGCGATGCTTTGTTGGGCGTGGTTTCGTTGCCGTGCGATTCAGTGAGGCCGTGGTTAGTTGAGCCGTGTCGAGAGTTCGGTTCCGTGCAGCAGTTGAACCAGCTTGAATTTCTGCAGGCGTTCGGACCAGTTCGGCGTGTACTTGCGGAAGATGGGTTTCGCGATGAGGAAGATCGGAACCAGCAGCGTCATGCCCAGCACGAAGCTTCCGAGCACAATCGTGTTGTTGAATTTTGTCCACGGAGCCATTGGCTGGTTGTAGAGTTCGGTCCAGAACGGAACGAGCGAATCAATCGTCAGCAGCGTCTGGCCGATTCGATGCGTGAATGGATCGAGCAGAACGCCAGCCCAGGAAAACGCAAACGCAGCCAGCATGCCCATGCCCAGATTTACCCGAATCGCACTCAGGACAACCATCAGCGAGACCGCCAGCAGGTTGCCCTTGGGCACGAGGCCGATGACGACTCCCAGCGCAAATCCCAGCGCCATCTGGCTCGGAGTGTTGTCAGTAATGAGCGCTTTGAAGAAGAACCGAATCGGTCGCAGAAAAAACATGGCGATGCCTCAGTGGTCAGGCAGTGGGTTCAGCGAGTCTCAGCGGATGACGGTGTTGGAAACCAGCGGCAGTTTCACATTGGTTGACTCGACAACCATCAGTCGATCGCCGAGCCCGAATTGCTTCGGTGCCTTGCTGTAGAGTTTCATGGCTTCCGGGAGGCTGGCACGCAGGTCGCTGGCTCGGCGAGCATCCGATGGGTGGGTCGAGAGAAATTCCATCGGAGTCTCGCCATTCTTCGCGGCCGAGAAACGTTCCCAGAAAATCGGTGCTTCGCTGGGGTCGTAGCCGGCTTCGGCCATCAGTTTGATGCCGATCAGGTCGGCCTCGGTTTCGTGCTTGCGGCTGTAAGGAAGGATCGCTCCGTACTCGGAGACGACTCCGTAGGCGGTTAACACGACGTCCTGCTTTTCTTCGTAGGCATCTTTGTAGAGCCACCGACCAGCCGCATCGACAACCTTGCCGCCGACGTCTTTGATATTCTGATACTGCATCCGCTCGCCGCCATGTCGAGCGAGGGCGTGTGCAATTTCGTGCGACATCACTACGGCCAGCCCCGCTTCAGACTGGCAGACTGGAATGATGCCCTCGTAAACGGCGACTTTCCCACCCGGCAGACAGAAGGCATTCTGCTGGTCGGACTCGATGACTTTGAATTCCCAGTTGAAGTCGTCCCGGCCTGCGACGGCGGCGATTCGTTTGCCGACTCGTTCGACAATCTCAACGTATTGTTCGTTCTTCGACTTCGGTTCCTTGTTGACGATCTCCTGGTAAGCGTCTTCGCCCATGCTGATTTCCTGAGCTTCCGGCTGAAGTAAAACCAGGTGGCGGCGACCGCTGACCGGAGTCGTCTGGCAGCCCCAGGCAATCAGACAGGCACACAGCAACGAGAAGATGACAGCGAGTTGATACCGGCGCGCTGACAGGCCGGACGGATGGCGCAGAGTCATTGCTGAAACCTCGGTGGGTAAGTTGTGGATGGGAGTTGTGACGGAAAGGCTCCAGCAGGACGCCGGAGTCTGATTTGATTTGAGAGTTGGCCGGGTGGCCTCCGCGTGGGATACGATGAGGCGGGAATTGTCTCGGAATTGTCGAAACAGCAGCAAGATCAGTTCGGAATGACGGGTCAGCTTGCCATCCAACCTGAAGATGCCGGTCGGGATAGCATTCTGATGGGAACCACAGAGGCACAGAGTAAAAGAGTAAAAGAGTAAAAAGCTGGTCAGGAGAAGCGGTTCTCTGTGTCTCTGAGCCTCTGTGGTTAGAAATTGAAAGGTTTTTAACTACCGAATCCGGGTTCTCCAGACGCTGGCAGCTGACGGAGCCGGGACGAACATTCCCGACGCGGCGGCTGTGCGGGGAGCTGACGTCGGACGGTCCGCCGACTCGGGAGTGGCGGCCAGAACCGGCGTCCATTCTCCGGAATTCGAAGCCTGTGGGATCTCCAGGTAGGCAGGATCCGGAACGGGGCCGAGCGACGAGGAATCTGATTCCGAAGAACTGGTCGAGTTCAATGGCTGGAGTTCTCGTCCGAGCTGAACCGGGCCGGATTGGAATGGGCCAGTCTGTGTGTTCATTGGCAGGGTGATCGGTCCGCCAATCGTCACCGGGTTGGAAGCCACAGGGGCTCCGATAATCGGCCCCAGAACGACGGGTGACGAGCCGACAATTCCAGCGTGATTGTGCGCGGGTGAAGTCCAGGTGTTGCCGGATCCGCACGTGTTGCAACCAGCAGCGACGTGCCCGGCGTATTGCGGAACCATTGTCGTCGTCTGCTGATACGTCACCTGCGGCACTCGTTGAGAGACCTGATAAGGCACCTGTTGGTAGACAATCTGCTGCTGATAGGTCGTGGTCGGAACCTGTTTCGAAACGATTTTCGGCACCCAGACTTTCTGCCAGCCGCCTTCGTCAACGGCGACGGTCTGCTGAGTCGTCACGGGAACGGTCACTGTTTGAGCCTGCATGCGGTATTCAGTTCGCGTGACGTCTTTGTAGGTAACGACAGGCGTTGTCTGAACCTGCGGCTGCATCGTGAACTGTGGCTGAGCCGGCAGCGCAGTCTGACAGCGACACGGATTGACGTGACAGGTCCGGCAGGGATTGCATGTCCGGCAGCCAAACAGGCCGTGGTTGCAGAAAATTCCAGCGGACAATGAGACGGGAAGAATCTGAGAAACAGCCACTAGAACTGCCAGCGCCGCACCCGTTTGCAGAAGACGTCGCATCTCCGAACTCCTTATTCCCATTCAGTTTACCGAGCGAATCCATCGTCCGGCTGGTCGCCGCGGAAATTGAGGGAAGCGCAAAGCACCCCGCGCATCAGCGGCCTGACGGAATAATCGGCACAACCGGCAGACTCGCTTGAGTCAACCTGGCTTAACATTTTGAGTATTGACGGGCGGATTTCCGTGCGAAGGCAACGGTGAGGCAACTTCCGCCGGTTTCCACCGTTCAATGTCCAGCAGTGAGCCTGCGGTTGGTGTGGTTGCCGGTTCGTGAAAATACCGAGGATGCAAGGCTATCGGTGGTCTGGCGAGCGTGCAGCCGGTCACATCGGGCTTGGCGATTCGCCGAGATAGATGCTTGCTCGCTGCAGTTCTCTTTGCAGTGCGTGCGCTGAGGCGTAGCGGTCGTCTGGACGCTTCTCAAGCAGTCGCAGGACGACGCCTTCCAGCAGCGCCGGCACGGCCAGATGAGTCCGAGTTGGTGGCGCCGGTCTGTCGGACAGAATGCGTTGGACAACTTCCGCTGCGTTGCGTCCTTCTGCCGGAGGCCGACCGGTCAGCAAGGCATACAGCGTCGCACCGAGCTGATACAGGTCCGATCGTTGATCAACGGGTTGCCCGCTGCCGACCTGTTCCGGCGAGAGAAACGGGATCGTGCCCATCAGTTCGCCCGGTTGCGTCAGTCGCGCCGCAGCATCGTCATCAAGAGAACGCGCCAGCAGCAGATCGTTCAGCACGGCGGTTCCGTCGCTCCTGCGAATCAGAATGTTTCGAGGCGTGATGTTACGATGCACGATGCCGTGGTCTGAGGCGAACTCGAGCGCCGCCGCGATGTCGCGTGCAATTCGCAGCGTCGTCCGCCAGTCGAGCATTCCGACCACTCCAATTCGCTGAATGAGTGCTGCCGCGCTTTCTCCGTCCACAAATTCACTGACTGTGAAGCACTGCCCCTGTTCGACTCCCGCGTCGATCAACGCGACCAGATGCGGATGCCGCAGTCCGCGCATCAGATCAAGTGCCCGTACAAACCGCTGCTGAGCTGTCTCATCTCGAACCGCTGCCGGATCAAACACCTTCAACGCGACGTCCTGCTGCGTTGCCAGGCTCGTTGCCCGAAACACCCTGCCAGAAGCTGTCCGTGCCACGCACTCATGGATCAGGCATCCTGCAAAAGTCTGGCCCGGTTCGACTCGGCCACCCGCAGCAGCTTGTGGGTCGTCAAACGCCTGGTGATACGCACGACGTTCGACGTTCTGCAACAACGAAGCATGATCCGCTGCGATCCCGGCCAGCGATGGCAACGGACTTTTAACCGGATGCTCGGCGACTGGCTCGTTGGATTCCTCGCCGCGCTCGGACTCGACCGGTGGCCCACAAGTCGCAGGCCCCGGTACCGCAAGATCCGGGCTCGTCGGCCAGGCCACCGGCTGGTCGTCCTCAGGAAACCGCTGCCGCACTTCCGACCGTCGTGCCAGCGTCGTGGCCTCCGGAGTGCCGGTCGCTTCGAGGCGCAGGACTGTCTCGCCAATCGTAATCTCATCCCCCGGCCGCAGTTCGCAGTCGGCGACACGCCGTCCATTCACGAACGTGCCCCAGCGACTCCCGGCATCGGTGAGATACACCTTCCCGCCCCGAGCCAGCAACCGGCAATGAATCCGCGACGCCGACGGATCGTCGATCGTCACACCGCAATTGTCACCCCGCCCGACGAGCACCAGCTCTCCCGAGGGAAGCGACACTGGTTCGCTCTTCATCGCTTGTGAGTACAACTGAAACACAGCACCTCCGTAGTGGGCTTGGCCCACCATTCATGGAACACAGCACCCTACTCATATTCCATCGCCGTTTCGTCGAGATCGTCGAAGGAAAGTCCGCCCTGCAGGCCGCAGCCCCATTCTGCGTCGTAAACACCGCGTTTCACCCATCTGTGAAACGACGAAGCCGGCCAGTCGCGAGGACATTTGACATGTCCGTGCTTCACAGGGTTGTAATGGATGTAGTCAAAGTGTCGGTCAAAATCGTGTTCGTCCTGGATGGTGTGTTCCCAGTACCGAGGCTGCCAGACGCCGCGATCGCTACGCTGCTGCCGAGCAGCAGTCATCGGCTGTTCGGTACCACCCGCGGCCAGCCATGCCTTTGTGAATTCCTTCTTGATCCAGCCCCAGCGTCGCGGGTACGCGGCATCTCCAGATGGCAGTGACCAGATCGCGTGCAGATGTTCCGGCAGCAGCACGATCGCGTTGATTTCAAACGGCCACTGCTCCTGACACGCACGCAGCTTCGCACCGAGCAACGACCGTGCCGTCGTATCCTCAAACACGGGCACGCGATTCCGAGTGACGACGGTGAAAAAGAACGTCCCACCGGGCACCAGCCATCGCCGATAGTCAGCCATTTCACCTCCGTAGGGTGGGCTCCGCCCACCTTCTTCAAAATCACCAGAGCATTTGCGAGGTCGATCGTCACAGACCAGCCAGAAAACAGGCGATGGTGGGCTCGGCCCACCAATTCCCGTTCAAGGATTCCGTCATATTCGATCAGACGAAGGTGGGCAAAGCCCACCCTACTTCACTTTGGCACATTTGCCACCCACAGTTCCCAGCCCTTGAAGGGAGCCGCTGTCCCCAGCGGACGCGTAAAAAAGAGTTCGCCAGTAGCAGAACAGTAGCGGATGGCTCGAGTATTGATGGGTTGACCATCGATCAGGATGGGGCGGGCGTTTGTGAAGCGAAGCGGATCTGTCGTGGCGTCAGCGACAGCAGGCCATTCTTCTGATGCATTTTCCCGAAAGTACCCGAGTAGCAAGTGATTTCCGTCTGGCGTCAGTGATGGCCAGGTCCAGCTACGGACTGGTACATTGCCAGAGATGTTGACGGTTCGGGGGAACTGCCAGGAAGCAAACGTCGAAGTCCGCGACAAGACAATGATCCGATTTTCGACACTGTTTGCTAATCCGGACGACAACACATAAAGGCTGAGCCCATCTGCAGAAAAAGCACTTCCCTTGGGATTTTGAATCTGGTCAAAATCGGGATTTCGTTTCAGCGGTGGAAATAGGGAGTCGGAGTTCACTCGCTGGCTGCTTCCGAGATCATTCTTCTTTCCGTCTCCGTCCGCATCGAACGTGGCCACAATTTCGAGACCGTCCGCTGACAAGCCTGCCAGCCTGGACGCGGGCAAAATAAGCCGGATACCAGAAAATGGCAGGCTTGGAGTCTGACGTCGGGCCTGATAGATACCTTCGGCATCGAATTGCGGCCCCTCACGAGTCCACCAGATCGTCAGCCCGTCAGAGGAAATCCAAGGGTACGCGTTGGTAACAGCAGTGGACGCCGTTACCGTGTTGAGTTCTGCGAGTCCGCGGGCATTGACGAAGCGGGCCTCTGATGGAAACGGAATGACGACAGTTCCGTAGGGTGGGCTCTGCCCACCATCGGCTTGCTCAGCAACTTTGATAGCAGCTTCTGCCCTCGCCTTTGTGAGAACACTATTGAGGCTGACGGCGATGCCGTTCCTGCGATTGCTTTCATCTGCAGCTTCCATGAACGCATAGATCTCCAGAGTCTCGGCTTCGCTGACCGGCGAGATTCCGCTGCGAGCAAACTCAACGACTGCAGACACAAGTGGTTCGAAGCCAGTGGAAGAACCAACTGCTGATGGTCCCGCAGAACTCGTCGCAGTCCCGGAGTAGACATTGTCTTGTCGAAAGACTCCGACTCTGTTACCTGACCACGTTCCCACGACTTCGATTCTGCCGTTCGCAGTGGTTCTTCGAGTGACCGACTCGCATCCTGTCCCCAGCACTGTAAACAAAGTTTCGACCCCGTGTATTCCGTACCAGAACAAGTCGGGATGGTGTGGTTCCAGCATTGCAGGACTGGTTGCCTCGCAGCGGATGACTTTTCCGATGGAGCCCTCGCGGACGGCAAGGCTGTCCGGGTCAAAGCGAAGCGAAGACGACGAAAAGACGGGAGCGTCGTACCTCTTCGCGAGTTCAAAAATCGCTATAGCATCAGCGAGAGATGCCGCCAGCGGCTTGTCGATAAAGCATGGCTTTCGCGCCTTTGCAACGGGCACATACTGTTCGAAATGTGGCCGGCCATCGTTCGTCAAAAGGAAGACCATGTCAACTTTACTCAGTAGTTCGTCGATGGAATCGACAATTTCGACATTGAGCTTTCGCATCTCCGCGATCTGGTCAGGGACGCGGGCCAGGCTCGACGGAATATCCAGGCTCCCGCGAGGATAAGCCGCCACCATTCGGACGCCAGCGACGGAATCATCCTGCATGTCAGCATTTATAAACCGCGCACAGGCGGCACAGTGAGACGTGTCGAGACCAATGATTCCCGCGCGTAATTGCTTCTTAGGTGCGAGGCTGCTGACGATTTTGCCGGTAGTCAGGTAGGGTGGGCTCGGCCCACCATCGGCTGAAATGTTTGGTGATGGATCTTTGGTGGGCGGAGCCCACCCTACGCTCATGCCTTTGGCGTCGATGTGGATGATTTGCCGGCCTTCTTTTTCGATCGAGAACCTTTGCGGGTCGTGAACGACAGTGTCTCCATGGCGGACGGTAAAGCCGTGCTCGCCAAGGGCGACCTCAAGGTTGAGGCTGGGGGCAGACAGCATGTGTTCGGTGCCGTCGATGGCGAGTATCAGTTCGCCACCCTGCTCCTGCAGCCAGTCTGGATCGATCTCGACAGCGATTTGCTGATCGCCGTTTCGCAGGTAAATCGTGATCGCCCAGGTCATGAGGCCGAAAACGGCGACTCCCACGACGGCGGACAGGATAATCGCTCGGGACCAGAAGTTGTCTTCATTGACAGCCAGCAGGCGGCCCTGTTTGTCGAAACGGTAGGGACGGTCTTTGCCACGACCACCTCGGTACGATAGCAGTTTCCGCTGCAGGTTCTTCGCGAACTGGTTTCCGGGTTTCAAAACCAGCAACCGTTTCAGGTTATCGTCGATGCCGTCGTAGATACGGTCTTTCACACACTTCTTCAGATCCAGCAGCAGGTCGTCGGCTTCTTCCTGAAGTTCCGTGGCTTCCAGCAGTAGTTCTTCGGCGGTTTCCGAGCGGTACAGGTCGGGGATGCTTTGCAGGATCTGAATGGCCTGCTGGTAATCGTGCTTCGCCATCCATTCCTGAGCCATCTTCAGCATTTCCGGCTCGTTGCGTTTGGCCTGAGCCGGCCGGGCCTTCACGCGGGGAATCTGATCGATCGCCCATTCGCGGAATTCGTTGGCCGCCGGTTCCTTACGTCGCGCAAGCAGTTGCAGTCTCCTGAGGGCGGCTTCAAACTTTCCGGCCCGTATCAGCTTTCCGATACGTTCCCGTTCCGCAACCAGCTCCTTCCGCAGTTTCTTCGCGGCTGTCTGATCGGCGGCAGACTCCGGCGTCATCTGGTCGAGCCATTGTTGAAGTCGCTCGCTGACATTCTGCATCGACGCCGGTCGGTGTTCCGGTTTCTTCTGCAGCATCTGCAGACACAGTGATTCGAGCACCGGATCGACATCGGCTCTCAGCGACGACGGCTTCGGTGGCTCGATCTTCAACGCTCCGGCGATGACTTCCGGCACGCTGCCCTGAAACGGCAACCGACTGGTCAGTAGCTCGAACAGGACGACACCGAGCGCGTAGATATCTGTGGAACTCGAAACCTGATCCGGATTGCCGGCGATCTGTTCGGGCGACATATAGGCTGGCGTGCCGAGCAGTTGTCCTTCCTGCGTGATCCGCGATTCCTGATTAGCCACGATCCGGCGGGCCAGTCCAAAGTCAGTGACAATTGGTCGACCAGTGCGGTCGAGCATGACATTTCCCGGCTTCAGGTCGCGGTGAATGACGCCCTGATCGTGTGCGTGCTGAAGCGCATCGGCAACGGCTCGGACAACTTCAACCACACGCCGCGAATCATGGAATTCGTCGGTGCCGACAAATCGCGACAGTGGCTGCCCATCGATAAATGCCATCGCAATGTACGGCGTGCCATCAACTTCGTCGGCATGAAACACCGGGCAGATATGCGGATGATTGAGAGCTGCCGCTGCACGAGCCTCGCGAAAGAATCGTTCGCGTGCGTCCGGCCCGTCGGAATGTCTGAACTTTGGAATCTTCAGAGCAACCTGACGCTGCAATGTCAGGTCTTCTGCCAGATAGACTGCTCCCATACCGCCCTGCCCGAGCTGCCGAATCACGCGATAGTTACCGAAGACTCGCCCGGTCATCTCCGTGTTGGTGTCGCGACCGGCTCCAGGGCGAATGGTTTCCGCCAGCGCGCTCGCACCGGCCACGCTGTCATCGAGCGCCATCTCACGGATCAAATCTTCACCGTCAGCATACGACCTCAGCGCGTCAGCCAGATCCGGCCGCGCCGCACACAGCGATTCGACGTCCACCGGCTGACCCGCGTCGCGTCGACGGATGAATTCCGCCAGAACCTGATCCAGTGGCTGATCAGCGTCAGGAGCATTTTCTTTTTGCAGGTGATCGCGTTTGTTTGTCATCGAGTCGCCTCAGTCGGGTGGGCTTTGCCCGCCATTGCTGTGTCGAAGGTGATGGGTGGGCAAAGCCCACCCTACTTCATCGTTCGTTTCAGTTGAGCCATGCCGCGTTTGAGCAGGCCGGCAATGGCTTCTTCCGAGCGATTCATCCGGATGGCAATTTCGGACAGACTGGCTTCTTCCAGAAACCGCATTCGAACGGCATCGCGTTGCCCTTCAGGGAGCGTGTCAATGGACTGTTCAAGTTGTCGCCGCCGCTCGCCACGCACGGCCTTCTGACTGGGGGAAGTGATCTGGCCAGGAATGTTGGCGGCCGCGTTTTCATCGCCAGGTTGTTCCCGGCGAATGTCGCGTTTGGCAGCTCCACGATGGTGTTCCACCATGTTGAGCAGATTGTGCTGATGAACCTGCAGCAGCCAGGCGACGAACTCGCCGACCGACCGGCCTCGAAGCTGTTCAAACTGCCGCAGGACCAGCAGGCAGGTTTGTTGCACAACGTCTGATTCGTCGATGCGAGCGAGTATCGGAGCTGGCAGAGATTCTTGTGCCCGCGCCCGTAACAGCGGGCGAAAACGGTCCAGCAGGGGACCGATTGCTTCCATGTCGCCGGCAATTGCTCGCTGCAACAGATCACTCGTTCCGGCATCAACACTGGAAACGATCGACTCGACAGAATCATCCGATACCTCGATTTCTGCAGGCTGGTCATCGGCTGTGAATTCAGGCTTTTCTGGATCGTCCACCGGTGGGACATCATCAAAACTATCCATCCTGAATCTCGCTTTCACCCAACAGGCAGGAATTGGAGTACGGTCTGGGCGCGCTTTTCTCGGAATCTCACAAGTTTTTCAGAATCGACGGTGGCAGCAACTTACTGATTGGCCGAATCTGTTGCAGCCTGACTGTGGTTGAGGCAAGGCTAAAGTCTGCGAAGAATGTCGACTCGATACCGAAAGACGGAAGGAACTCACTTGTCAGACTCCATCGAACGAAACTCCGCGGGTATCCCGATCAGGCCACTTGGACGCAGCGAGATCAAGGTGTCGATTCTTGGTTTCGGCGGCGGACATTTCTGTCGCAAACATCTGACCGAAGGGGACTCTGTCCGGCTGGTTCACGAAGCGGTCGATTCAGGTATCTCGTTCTTTGATAACGCGTGGGAATACCACGGCGGCGAGTCAGAGCGGCGTATGGGCATTGCGCTCGAAGGCGGTCGTCGAGAAAAAGTGACGCTGATGACTAAGGTCTGCGCGCGAGATCGGAAGACCGCCGAGGAGCAACTCGAAACCAGTCTGCAGCGGCTGAAGACCGACATGATCGACGTGTGGCAGTTTCACGAAGTGATCTATGACAACGACCCCGACTGGATCTGCGCGGTCGATGGAGCGCTCGCGGCGGCGGAAGCAGCTCGCAAGGCGGGCAAGGTTCGGTTGATCGGTTTCACCGGTCACAAGCATCCGGACATCTTCAAGAAGATGCTCAGTCAGGACTTTGAATGGGACACGGTCCAGATGCCGACGAACGTCGTCGATGCACACTACCGAAGTTTCCAGAAAGAGATCCTGCCGATCCTCAATGAACGAGGCATCGGTTGCATCGGCATGAAAAGTCTCGGCGGGGAAGGGCAGCTGATTACCGACGCCGGACTCACGCCCTGGCAGTGCCGGGCTTATGCGATGTCGCTGCCGATCAGTACGCTGGTCTCCGGAATTCAGTCTCCGGAAAATCTGCAGCAGGATCTGGAAATCGCTCGCAACTTTCAGCAGATGACGGAAGCTGAAATGGTCGAGCTTCAGAACCAGGTGCGTGATCAGTCACTTGACGGTCGACTGGAATGGTTCAAGAGCACGCAGTTTTATGATTCCACTTTCCACCGCGATCAGCACGGCTTCCCGTCGATTGGTCACGTCAGTGGCAGTCTCGACTGAGGTGCTTTAAATACCTCGTAGATGCAAAGTCGTAGAGACGCGAAGTTTCGCAAAGAGCCCCTTTATAACTTTGCGAATCTCTGCGTCTCCGCGGCTTTGCGTCAGTGTCGCCTGCTGACTGTTGAGCGACTCAGAACGCCAGGAAGTTTCGCAGCATCTGAATGCCCGGTTCGGCAGTCAGGTAACTTTCCGGGTGAAACTGCACGCCGTGAACGCTGTATTCTCGATGCCGCAGTCCCATGACCTCGCGAGGATGACCTTCCCACTCAGCCCAAGCGGTGACTTCCAGACAGTCCGGCAGCGATTCTTCAAGGGCGATCAGGCTGTGATATCGAGTGGCCAGGCAGGGAGACTTGATTCCCGCAAAGACTCCGCGACCGTCGTGAAGCATGGGCGACACTTTGCCGTGCATCAGCCGCCCGTGGCGAACGACCTTGCCGCCGTAAACCTCGGCGATGCACTGGTGTCCCAGGCAGACTCCCAGGACGGGCACCTTCGGACCGAACTCTTCGATG
>JABMPE010000030.1 GCA_013203845.1 Rhodopirellula sp.
AGTCTGACCGGCCCGACTCAGGGTCAGGAGACTTTCGATGACGAGCAGCCTGTCCGGATACCCGTTTTGACCTGGATTTCGTGGTGGGGATGGTGTATTCGCAACTCAGTTGACAGGCGTCCGGTCAAAACACTCAGCTGACGCGTAATGTCCATCTGCTGTGAGGCTTACGATTGGACTCAAATCGAATTCTCGGTCGAAAGCAGCGTTGATAAATGGCAGTTCAAGGCACATGGTGGAGTCTTTCGCCCCATCATCAGGCCGATCATGGAATTCATTCTGCAGCCATGGCAGCTCTTCATCGTGATCCTGGCCAGCTGGATGAACCGTCACCCGGCGACACCGTGCCCCTGCCGACGCTTGGCTGGTCTGAGGACACCATGTGGAAAATCGTCTTTGGCAGCGTGCAGGGCACGTCCCACGTCTAGTCGGGTCAGCCCTGCCAAGACTACTGCATGGGCTCATCGCAGCGCGGCGTCACCTGTTCCTTCGATTTACGGCCACCGCTGCGAATCCACTCGCGACCACCTGGAGCTGCCAGAATCTGGCAACCTTCGAAAACTGGCTTTGCCAAAGTCTGGCAGATCGCAGCCTCATTTTGCGATCCGGTTCCATCAGATTGCAGTCGAAAACTGCTGCCGGATACGGATTCTGGACACGCGGCGATAAAGCGGATCAGGGCGATTTCAGACTCGGCCATCCATCGCGGCAATTCGAGGTTTGCGCGGCAAGCTCATCTTCTTGAAAAATGGGATGGATCGCTGTGCCGGGGTTGCGGCAATGTTCACGCACAACAGCCATTGGAGCTGTACTTCTTCGTCCGGAGGAAAGAGACATGAGTGCTTCTGAGACGTCCCGTAATGATCGGGGCAACAAACTGGCCGTCACTTATCGTGAGGCTGCTGATTCCATCGGAGTCTGCGAACGCACGATCTGGGGGCTCGTTCGTGCTGGACAATTGCGGGCGTTCCGCGTCGGAAAATCGGTTCGAATACCAGTCGCTGAACTGGAGCGGTTTGTATCTGAGACCACTGCGTCCGTCTGACCAGTCACCACGGCACGACAAACCGTCGCTGCCTGGAAACAAAAAGGCGGCAGGCCAATGACTTACGGGTCAACCTGCCGCCTTCGCTTCACATTTCCAATTAACCCGACTGCTGTCCTGGCAGACAGCAGTCAAGAATCAGAAAGTCGCCAATATGGTATCCGCAAACCCTCACAACGAGAAAGCCGAACGTCGCTCTCGACAGAAATCAAAAGCGACTTCAACACGAGATTCTTCACAACCAAATAGACGTCCGATCGAACTGGTACTGAACGCCTTGAAAGGCATTACAGGCAGCGATCCGATTGAGTCAGGATCAGACTGGATGGCTTGCTGTCCGGCTCACGATGACCATCACCCGAGTCTCTCTGCCTCGGAAGGCAAGGACGGACGTGTTCTGTTGAACTGCTTTGCGGGATGCTCGATCGAATCAGTTCTCGCCGCGCTTAGCTTGACGGCTAGTGACCTTTTTTCGGCACCGTCCGGACCTTCTGTCGCTGGCGGTTCGGTCAAGTTCCAGCAATCACAGGAAACTTCGTCACCGCAGAAACCGCAACAGGCGAAACGCTCAAAGCAGACCTGGCGAACATCCCGCGAAGCGATTGCGGCACTGGAGAAATCACGCGGAGCACGTTCAGCCGCCTGGACGTATCGGGACGCCGCCTGGCTGGAAGTGGGCGTTGTGCTTCGCTGGGATCGGGCGGACGGCGGGAAAGACATTCTGCCGCTGACAAAGACGGTCGACGGCTGGCAGTGTGGCGGGATGCCTGACCAGCGTCCGCTGTATCGGCTGGGCGAAATCAGCCAGTCGGATGTTGTGTACGTTGTCGAAGGTGAAAAAGCCGCCGACGCCGGATATTCCATCGGCCTGAATGTCACAACATCCAGCGGAGGCGGTAAAGCTGTGGAGAAATCCGACTGGTCGCCACTGGCCGGCAAAAACGTCGCCATCATCCCGGACAACGACGCACCCGGACTGGAGTATGCGGAGACCGTGGCCGGCATTGTGACGCAACTCGACCCGCCTGCCACGGTGCGGATTCTCGACCTGAAAGACGACTGGCCTGAACTGCCGGACAAAGGCGACCTGGCGGATTGGTGCGACGCACACGACTCGGTCGAACCCAAGACATTGCGGGAACGCATCGAAGCCCTGGCATCGAAGGCGGAGCCGTGGATTCCTCACACTGTCACGCAACGTTCGGCTAATACCCAGATGATGCGTCGAGCCATCCTGCAGCCCTTCTCGGAAGTCGAACCTGAGACACTCCGCTGGTTGTGGCCGGGGCGAATTCCTTCGGGAATGTTGACGGTCATTTCGGGGAACCCGGCAGGCGGGAAGTCGTTTCTGATGATCGATATGGTTGCTCGGGTAACCAAGGGAACCGACTGGCCTGACGGCTCTCCTGCCGAAGAACCGGGTGACGTCATTCTGGTCAATGTCGAAGACGCGGTGGCCATAGTTCAAAGGCCGCGACTGGACGCAGCCGGGGCAGACACGTCTCGCGTCATGCGGATTGACGGCGTTGAACTGACGACTGGTGACGAAGTTGTTGAATCGCAAACGTTCTGCATCATGCAGGCCGCCGAAGTGCTGCGGAGCGCGTTGGAACAACTCGACCGCCCGCGTCTGGTCATACTCGACCCGCTGGCCGCGTTTCTGGCTGGTGTCCGCTCAAACGATCAGGGCGACATCCGCGCCGCACTGTCGCCGCTGGTTCAACTGGCAGAAGAATTCGACGTGGCGATCGTTTTCGTGCATCACAACCGGAAGGGAACAGGGAGTCATGCTTCGGAACGAATGGCCGGCAGTCTGCAAATCGGGGCCACCGTCCGACAGAGCTGGGAAGTCGTCAAAGATCCGGAAGATGAAAACCGACGGCTGTTTCTGCCAGGCAAGAACTCAAACGCCAAAGACAGAGGCGGACTGGCGTTTCAGATTGTGGATTCTGACAGGCCATTTTCCGACGACGGGGACTTTGTCGGGAAAGTCGACTGGCAACCCG
>JABMPE010000216.1 GCA_013203845.1 Rhodopirellula sp.
ACCGAAGAGTGTTGGAATACGTGGTAAAAGTATCGCAGCAATGTGACCGGCAGAGCCGGTCCTACGGGTGATTCTTTGGTTTGGAGACAGCTGGCTTTGAAAACGCACGCCAGAAGGCGGCGCGGGGTTGCTGGCGGGTTTGGGCGGCGAAGGGTTTTTGTTTGACTGGTTCGTTGGGGTCGGGGTAGCCGGTCATGCCGCCGAAGGGCAATGGATCGACGGACTGGCCGAAGACTGTGTTGAGGTCGGCGTCCTTGTCCCAGCCGACGTTGTGCAGGATGAAGTCGCGTTTCCAGCCGGAAGGAAGTTCGGTCGCTGTTGCGTGGAAACGGAGCTCCATTTCGTCGCCGGCTCCGAGTAATGCCTGACGGTTGTCGGTCTGGCTGACGAGTTCCGTGACATCGCCATACGTCGTCAGTCGGCCTTCCATCGGTGGCCACTGCAATCGCGTGTCGAGCTGCTGGTAATCGTAGCTGTCCGGTCCGAGTCCCGGATGCGGAATCTTTGTTGAGAAGCCTCGGTAATGCAGATCAGCGGCGATCAGCGGCATCTCTGTAGAACGGATTTCGACAGGCGTTTCATCCACGGTGAAGAACGCGTGGTCCCAGTAGATCTCCATCGTCGTCGCGATGCGGACTCGATAGTCGTCGGTGAGGAATGCATCGGACAGATCGATCGCGATCGTCTTTGTTTTGCCGCCGGGGAAGCCCATGTAAGGTCGTACGTTGATCCATTTGCCATCGGCGTTGGGGACCTGCACAGAAGGCGGTTGCGTCGATTCCAGATCCGGTCGTTGCGAGATCGCGACGTTCAGCGACGTGTCGGTTGGTCGAATCCAGCCCGTCAGGAAGAGTGTGATGTTCTCCGGTTTGTCGAGCTGTCCGAGATCAAGTTCCAGGAAGTGCGCTTCGGTCAGGCCCTGTTTCAATCGACGATCGAAACACTGCACGAAATCCTCGTCGCGCGTCGCGATCTTTGGCAGGATGTCACGGCCTCGCTGATCGACAGCGACGACAGGCGTGCGTGGATGTCGAACGGTGTGGACTTTGAATTCCGAAATTGATGGCGGCCCGACTTTCTCGTTCGAGTAGATGTCGACGTCCGCCGGATGATCGATCGCCAGCAGGCGAACGGAATCGAAGTAACCGATTTCCCAGAGTTCTTCGGTCAGCTGCATGACGTACTCGCCATCTTTGGCTTTCAGCCGATCGCCATCGATTTTGAGATATTCCCATTCACGCGGCGGCGCGAGCACTCCTTCGGCCAGTTGCAGTCCGATCGGAGCGGCCCACAGGCAATCGGTGTAGAACGCGAATTGTTCGCCGTCCCACGTGTAGAGATACGGGCACGAACCCTTCAGATGCTGCTGCAGGCAGATGGGTTCGCCGTGTTTCGGATGGACGATGTGTTCGGGAATGCCGTTGGTCCAGAGCACTCGCACCGAGTCCACCTGCTTCAACTTTCCAAGTCCGAAGTGAGTCGATCGTCCCGTGACAACCTGCGGCTGATACGCCAGGCCGGAGCGCAGTTCGAGCAGACTGCCGACGCCGTGAATGTTGACTCGTTCGTTCGGTTTCTGCGCCTGCTTCGCATCTTCAGCGC
The DNA here is from genome assembly GCA_013203845.1 of Rhodopirellula sp. Classification (GTDB taxonomy): domain Bacteria; phylum Planctomycetota; class Planctomycetia; order Planctomycetales; family Planctomycetaceae; genus JABMPE01. Next base: position 1,603 of record JABMPE010000216.1, read on the forward strand.
GGATCGGGATATCGATCCAGTTGTTGGCATTGCCACCATCGTTGATGAGGACTTCAACCGAGTCCTTGCAGGCAATGATCAGGTCGATGTCGCCGTCAGAATCGAAGTCCGCCACTGAGCACTGTGTGGCGTCAGAAGGCAATGTTAGCGTCGAATTCGTGAACGGTTGAAACGCTGCCTGCGGGCCACCACGCGAGAGACTCAGGTCACGACCGTACCACGTAATCAGGTCGACAAATCCGTCGTTGTCCAGGTCTGCGGAAACGATGCCTGAGGCACCTTCGGACGAAAGCGGTTCTGACTTCAGAAACTGGACCACGCCGGCATCCGGGTTCGCTGTTGTCGACAGAGCTGGTCGCGTATCGGGAATCCTTCCGACAGAAGCTGGAACGGTCGCAACGTCCCAGGAAAAATTAGAGTCGGCGTCAAGAATCGCCGCATCAACGATAGACTTCTGGAATGCCGTGTTCGAGGAAAGGCTCTTCCAGCGCAGTTGACCATGAAGCAGATTCTCAAGAACGCCGGAGTCGTTACTTCCCAGGCAAAGAATGTCGATCGAAACATTCCGATCCCAGTCGACGGCGATCAGCTTGCGAATCTGTGCATCACGATCCGGCAGGATTGAATACTGAGTGTGTTCGGCAAACGTTGAATCGTCGCGGTTCAGCCAGAGCGAGATGCCGGCTTCGGACGAGACAACCAGATCGAGATCGCCGTCGTGATCAAAGTCAACTGGCAGTGCGGTGAAAACATCTTTTACGGCTTCAAAGGCTTCACTTTGCTTTACCGGAGTCAACGTTGTCGCACCAGCGTGATCGCCTTCTTTGATCAGGTCGTTTCGTAAGACGACGAGTCCATCTTTACCATAGGCAACGATGTCGAGATCCGCATCTGCGCACATCAGCTTTTGGCCGTCACTCGCGTGCTCGACAACCGCCGCGTCCCGGTCGAGATCAAAGAGGCAGATACCTGCTAGATTCGATGGTAGCCCGTTGTCCGACATCTTTAATGAAAACCATTCGCACCAGGTCGGTTCCCCGTCGATTGTCTGACTCCAGATACTGATCTGGTCATTCTGGACAATGAAGGCATGTTTCAACATCAAGAGCTCTATGCCGTTGTCAACGACATAGACCTGCTTAGCGTTCTGCAGCTTTTGAAATGGCGTTTCGATTGGCTCAAATGTGACGGGGATCGCTTCGGCAAACTTTGGCTGCGGAAGCGTGTTGTGCGTGTAGAATTCTTTGCTGAAGTCGTGGACGATGAATTCCAGCAGGTGCGGCGTTACTTTCTTCGCATCGTTCTGAGTGGCGACTTCCGGACGCAGCATGTTGCCGGTGATGCTGACGTTGCGGATGACGGTGTTCCAGTCGTCCTTCTGCAGAGCGGCGGTGGCCTGATCAAGCAGCTCGTCAAGGTCCACTCGTCCGAACGTCCGAATGCGATCCACAAACGGAGCGACCAGTTTCTTTGTCTGCGCCAGCGTATCGCCGATGCCGGGGTCTTTGGCGCGAGCCTGGACGGTCAGCCATTCCCGCATGACATACAGATTGTCGGGAGCCAGTTCCCACACCCTGGCGAGTGCTTTGTCGGCTTCGGCCATCAGTTCATCGTTGCGCGAATACCTGCCTGCGTCGAAGAGACCGTACCAGATGGCGGCGTTATCCGGACTCAGTTCAGCCGCTCGCCGCAACCGCTCGATCGCTTTTCCATGATCACCGGCAGTCAGTTCAAGCCGGGCAGCGATGACGTGAGTCTGTGGATCGACGGGGAAACGTTCGAGCAACTCAGTGATGGCTTGGGAAGCTTTCGAGAATTCCGCGTCGAAACGTGCCTGATCATCGGCGCGGTTGAGATTCTCCGGGGCGATCTTCAGAAGCAGCGTGATCGCCAGATTCTGTTGACCGAATTGTTCGTCGGGAAGCAGCTGGACCAGCTCGGCAAATGCCGACTCGGCTTCCGCCAGGTCATTGTTTTCCAGATGGGCGATGCCGACGTTCTTCAGCTCCGCGATTCGGGCGAGATTCGCCGAATCCGTTTCAACCTCATTCAGAACAGTTTCATTTCTGAAACGGGGAATAATCGCCGCTCCGACAATGACCGCGACGATCACAAGAACAAACAACGTGATTTTCAGGAACAATGATGACTGACTGGATTCGCTCATGGGTGACTCATCAGGAAAATACAGGACAAACAGCGATGATGAATTATCTCACGCTAAAACGCGAAGTTCAGGATGACGGTCTGTCGCTACTTTTTCTTAGTGTCTGTGCGACTTCGCGTGAGCCTGCGACGGAAACATTCAGAACGAACGATTGCGATAATCAGGCACGTGCGGCATGATCGAGGTTCTGGATTCTGTGGACGATACGAAACAGTGTCAAACTGTGGATTTCCAGAGGCTTGCGTCTCTCCCGCCGGGGTCTGCCTGAAACGCAGAAACGCCCGGCGATCCGTCCTTCCTGCCCCCCTTCCCGCGCGACGTCATGTTCCTCACACGATTCGCCGTCCACAGACCTGTCACCACGTCCATGGCGTGCCTGATCGTCGTCCTGCTTGGCTGGATGTCGGTTAAGAGTCTGCGCGTCGACCTGATGCCAGACATGACCTTCCCGATTATTACGGTCACTACTTTGTATCCCGGTGCAGGCCCGGAAGAAGTCGAAACGCTGATCACTCGCCCGATGGAACAGGCCATCGGATCGGTTCAGGGAGTCGAGCGACTTTCCAGTTCGAGTTTCGAAGGTTCCAGCAGCGTGCGCGTGCAGTTTTCCTGGGGCACGAATCTGGACCCGGCCATCGGCGATATCCGTGCTCGACTGGAGCGTTTGCGAAACGACATGCCTCCCGGAGTCGATCCGCCTTACATCCGGCGCTACGACTCGGCTGACTCGCCGATCATCTATCTGGGGCTCCGAACGGATCTGCCGCCGGTTCAAGCGACGCAGCTGGCTGAGAACTCGATCGCTCCTCGGTTGGAACAGGCAGCTGGCGTCGCTCGGATTCGTATCCGAGGCGGAACGCGACGTGAGATTCAGGTGGACCTCGACCGGCAGAAGATCGAGTCGCTCGACATGACCGTTAAGGAAGTGCTCGACGCGCTCGGTCGCGACAACATCAACCAGCCGGCCGGAGACCTCGACGAAGGGCACTTGCGGATGCTGGTTCGCAGCCGCGGTGAGTTCACCAGTCTCGATCAGATTTCCGACACCGTGATCCGACAGCGTCAGGGAGCTGTCGTCAGAATTCGCGACGTGGGGCGTGTCATCGACGGCGAAGAGGAACGTACCGAGGAGACTCGGATTAACGGCGAGAAGGGGCTGCTGATTTATGTCTACATGCAGTCCGGAGCGAACACGGTCGACGTCAGCGAGGCGATTCGAAAAAAGATCGACGAGATCAATGAATCAACTCCGGATGGAGAACTGAGCATTCGCGTCGACAAGTCGGACTATATTCGACAGGCCATCGCCAACGTGCGTGACTCGGCGATGTACGGCTCCGGCCTGGCGATCATCGTGCTGATTATCTTCCTACGGAGTTTTCGCAGCACGCTGGTCATTGCCGCGACGATGCCGTTGTCTGTGCTGGCGACGTTTGTGCTGATCTACTTTTACGGGCTGTCACTGAACATGATTTCGTTCGGCGGACTGGCCCTGGGCATCGGCCTGCTGGTTGACAATTCGATCGTCGTGCTGGAAAGCATCTTTCGCAAACGCGAAGAAGGTTTTGAACGCATCGAGGCAGCCATCGAAGGCACGCAGGAAGTCGCGTCGGCAATTGTGGCCAGCACACTGACGACGCTGGTGGTCTTTGTCCCGTTGCTTTTCATCGGCGAGCAGACCGGCATCATGCTGCGGGAACTGGCGATCGTCGTGTCGTTCTCACTGGTGTGCTCGCTGTTCGCCAGCCTGACGCTGACACCAATGCTGACGACGCAGCTGATGTCCGATTCGGAGGAAACGAGGTTCCGCTGGCTGACGGCAATTGTCGGCCTGTTTCACGGAGTCAACGCTCGCGCATTCGGTGCGGTGGAATGGGGCTACGGAAAGTTGCTCGGTGTCAGCTTGAGATTTCCGCTCGGTGTCGCGGTACTGTTGATTCTGTGCCTGGCCATTGTGGCTGGCCTCAGCCCACGCGTCGGAACAGAGTTTCTGCCGAAGACCGACGAAGGCCGCATCATCGTCAATACAGAGATGGCTCCCGGCATTCGGCTGGAGCGATTGTCTGAGAAGGCCAGGCTGGTCGAGCAGATCATTCGCGAGGCCACTCCGGAATCGCAGACGACGGCATCGTTCATCGGCGACGATTCGGATGACGCTTCCGACTGGAACGAGGCGTGGTTCAGTCTGCATCTTGAGTCACGCGACGAGCGGACGCGGACCGTCGAAGAGATTCGTAAAGATCTTGCCGAAAAGATCGGCAAGGTTGCCGGAATGTCGATCAACGTCCGAGTACGCAACGACCTGTTCGGCAGCCGAATGTTCAGCTCGAATGGCGATGGCATTGCGGTCGAAATTCGAGGGCACGATCAGGCAACAGCAGAAGAACTCTCGCGGCGAGTTGTCGCTGCCATGGAGATCGTTCCCGGTTTGATCAACATCGAAGCTTACCAGGCCGACCGTCAACCGGAAGTTTCTGTCGAGATTGACCGGGCTCGCTCAAGCGCACTCGGTATCAGCGTGAGCGAGATCACACAGACGCTGGAAACGGCGATTCAAGGCAGCCGCACCACCGTCTTTCGCGAGAATGGCAACGAGTACAACGTCGTCGTGCGGCTTCGTGAAAGCGACCGGGCCAGCGTTGACGATATTGGCCAGATCGGCGTCGTCGCCCCCGGCGGCAAGGTCATTGCGATGAAAAACCTGGTGACGCTGAAACCTGGCGAGTCGGCGGTGGGAATTACACGAATGGATCGGCAGCGAGTCCAGTTTGTCGGTGGCAACATCGAGGACCGCGACCTGGGCAGCGTCGTTCGTGATCTGCAGCGCGAGCTGCGAAAAATTCCGCCCGTCGATGGCTTCACCGTCAGTGTTGCCGGTGACTGGGAAGACCAGCAGAAGAGTTTCAAGGCGCTCACCAACGGCTTCATTCTGGCTGTAATTCTGATGTACATGGTGATGGCGTCGCAGTTCGAATCGGTGAGTGCTCCGTTGCTGATTCTACTGAGCCTGCCGCTGGCCGCGATCGGTGTAATCGCGATTCTTCTCACAACAGAGACCACGCTGAACGTGCAGTCGTTTATCGGTCTGGTGATGCTGGCTGGAATTGTTGTCAACAACGCCATTGTCCTGATTGACTACATGATTCAGTTGAAACACCGGGATCCGGAACGCTCTGGAATTGAGATTGTAAAACAGGCGTCACTGCGGCGATTCCGACCGATTCTGATGACGACGTTGACCACCGTGCTGGCCATGCTGCCGATCGCGATGGGTATTGGAGACGGCGGAGAACTGCAGGCTCCGATGGCGCGAGTCGTGATCGGTGGCTTAACGTCAGGCACGTTGATCACGCTGATCGCAATCCCACTCGCCTGGTACGCAGTCTTCGGTCGTCGATCGCCAGTAGCAAAAAACTCTCGGGTTGAAAGCAAGTCGGACACACCAGTTCTGGTTGGGAGCGAAATGTGACGGACGCCTTGTTGCGTGAAATTCTTGAACAGACTCTGGATGACCATCGCCTGTCTCGAAGCGAGCGGCGGGCACTGAGAAGCACTCTTGAGGATTTCATCCGGGACGAGGCGTCGCAACGGAAGTGTCATCAGACGGCTTTCGAGCTGGCACGCAACACGATCGACCAGGTGAATTCGTCAGCGGTGCTGGAATGGCTCGAAGACGTTTCGCAGGTCATCCGACAGGCGGCAGCGCCCGCTAACCCGAACACCGATGCTGAGGTCATCTTCAGTCCCGGAGACCATTGCTGGCAGCGGATCGCAGGTCTGCTGAAGACGTCGCGGCAGTCCGTCGACATCTGCGTCTTCACGATTACCGACGACCGGATTACCTCGGCGATTCTGGACGCTCACGGTCGCAAAGTGGCGGTGCGAATTATCACCGATAATGAAAAAGCGTTCGACAAAGGATCTGATATCGAACGTCTCGCTCGGGCCGGCGTTGATGTCTGCGTCGATCAAACGCAGCATCATATGCACCACAAGTTTGCGATCTTTGACCGCAGGCGACTGCTGACTGGCAGCTACAACTGGACTCGATCCGCAGCTGTGAACAACGAAGAGAACTTCATCATTGTCGACGACGTACGATTGAGAACGTCGTTTCAAAATGAATTCGACCGCCTGTGGAAAGAGTATTCCACGTTCTGAGCGACAATGCGTGTCAGTGCCAGTGGGTATCGATAAACAGGCTGGACCAGCCTGCGGGTCAGGCTTTCTTCAGCAGCCGTTTCATTCGCTTCAGTTGGATCATCGCGTTGGCGGCGAGTGTTCCGGTTCTGGTCGTGGTGAAGACTCCGGTGGTTAACGGTCGTTTCCACGGCCATACGTCTTCAACGTACGAACCGGGCTTTGCACAGCTGTCTGCCAGTCGAACGTCTGAAAGGTTCTGTCGACAGGTTTGCAGGAAGTTGAGTTCGTTGAGGACGCCGGGAGAACCACTGGCAAATGCTGGATTCCAGCCGATCTTGAAGCAGAAGAGGTCGTTGGCGGATCTCATGTTCAGAGCCGATGCAACGGCAACACCATCGACAGAAAGTTGATAGAGCACAAGCCGTTCGTCATCGGCGAATCGCGCCGCCATCTCCCGGCAGAAACGTTCGTGGCCGGGCAAGGAAAGCAGAGCGGTGCCTTCGTCGCTCTTCCAGCCCAGAGCTTCAAGATCCAGAAACGTCTGAACGTGATCGGCAGCTGAGTTTCCACCGGCAAGGAACGAGAACGTCACCTCGCCGAGTGTGGCCAGTTGTTTTTCAGCTCGTTTGAAGTTTCGGCGGCGGTTCTTTGAATACAGCGTCTGCAGGCAGTCGTCTGGAACTTCGTCGATCGGAATGACCGCGCGTTCGCGCGTCCAGTCTTCGAACCAGGTCGCTCCTGTTTCGGCAGCGGCGTTGTCGAGCATCTGGTGAAGCTCGCCGTCGGCGCTGCGATCAGTAAACGCGACTCCTTGCCACCGTCGTCCCTGCCGCTTCAGCCATTCGAACAGTGTGACCAACGCGGCTGTTCCAGGCTGGCTGTCAACCAGCAGACCATCGAAAAGAGTGTGTTCGCACCGCCAGCTTCGCAGATGAGTGAGCGGTAACAGTCGGCTGTTGCGGGAGACTTCGAACAGACCAAGAGCGAGCAACTTGCCGTTGTTTTCAGACTCGACAGCAAGGACCAGCGGCTTCTGGTTGTACGCGTCTTCGAGATGTTCAACCGCCGGAAGCACGAAGTGCGGAGAGAGGAACGCGTTGCCTTCGACCGAACGTGATTCAAGCTGAGCCCAGCGTTCAACGAAGTCATCGGTCAGGTCGTCAAAGGAAAGCTCGATAACACGAAGTCCGGATGCCGTCGTGCGATCAGATCTGGATTCGGTCGTCAGAACAGACATCAATACATCCATCACGAAAACGTCGAGTCACGGTAAGTCAGAGGCAGATATTTCCTTTGCCAAAGGTAGCTCGGAAGTGTTCGGTCGGAGCGGGTTGCCAGAGCGGTCGCTGCATTCGTGACGCGGAATAATCGCCAGGGTTGGAACAACCGCGTCAATCCGAAGCGCGTGGCCATGCTGCGAATTGCGAGACCTCGTTCCAGCCTGCCCGTTCACTCACATAGATTTCGCCGGGGCATCGGTGAGAATCAGTCTTTCGTCGCCGCAACGCAGATTTCACGACGGTTGAAGGCCAGTTGCCGCGAACGTACGTTCTGATAGCCCCAGGACCGGATGCGTTTGTGGTAGAGCGGGATTTCGTCGGCCAGTTTCCAGTCAGTAAATTTGAGCGTCAGTAGTAATCCTTCGATCTTGACCGAAGGGTGAGTCACGATCGCCTCGATGGTGTCGAGCGAGTAGTTCGGCACGGCAGACGCATCGCTGGCCAGCCAGCGAAAGTTGGAGAACAGCCGACGGGGCAGGTCTTTCGCGCGGCCTCGAACGTGCGTGAACTTCTCTTCTTTAAGCAGGGCCTCGTCCATTTCCGCGGGATCAATGCCGGTCACCGTCAAGCCGAGTCCCAGCAATGCCTGACACGAACCTCCGGGAGAGCTGCCGATTTCAGCGACCGCATCGCCGGGTTTAACCGGCAGCCCGGACCACATCAGGCCTTCCACCATTTTCAGCCAGGTTCTGGAAACCGCTTCTTCTGGAAGTTCGATCTGCGGAACGCCACCAGGCCAGCACGATGGTCCCTGTTCTGCGATATGCCACCCGATCCACCACTCGCCGGGTTCCACCAGTACGCAGTCGATGATCATGGAATTCGGCTCAGGGATTGCATTGACGATCAACTGCCGCTCTGCGTTGAACTCTGAGGCTTCCAGAATTCGACCGACTTCCGCCGCCAGTACCGAGACGCCCGGTTCGAAATCCCGCGAGCCCGGCATAAATCGATCGCGTTCCCAGACATGCAGGTGCCCGCACGTGGCGAGTTGTTCTGCGGTGAATTTTGCGGTGAGAAGTTCGCCGACCTGACGGGCCATTTCGTTGCCGTCGGTACCGACAACTTTACCGACCGAGTGTCCCCAGCTGCGGGCAAACACGGATTTCAGCTGGAACTGTTCCGTGAATCCTCGCGAGTCGGGAGTCTTGAGCGTTACGAAGCCGGGGCGGGAGAAGGCCAGCCGCAGCTCAGGGTGTCGCCGACTGACCTCGTTCTTCAGCGCGGCTTCAGCGCCGGCCTGGCAAACGGCAAAAACGAACGACATGAATTTAGTTCCGGCGCGAGTGTGAGGTATAGCTTTCGTAAGAACGTCAACGGGAGATTACCCGGCGTTCGTGATGCGGCAAGCGACCTGGTCCTGGATGATGCCTTGAATGTTTCGGAAAGGCATCATGTTGCCGTCATGCAACGCCTCAATCGTAGAAGCTGGCTTGCAGGACGCCGTGAATCGGAAGTTGCAAAGTGCTGCAGACAAGTGGTTTGCGGAAAACTGTACAACTCTGTTTCGTTCTCTGAGCGCTCTGGCATTGGATTTGTTTCTAAGACATTCATCTGTCGAAATGAAACCCGAGCGTCTGGGAATTCTTATGAGCAAACCACTGATTATCATACTGAGTCAACGAGCCCGCTGGACGAACGAGTTACCCGTCAGCGGAAGTGACGGCTTTGACTTCGTGACGTGCTCCGACGTCGAAGCTCTTCCCCTGGTGGCTGCCAAACATAACGCGGCCGGTGTCTTCGCTGACCTGGCCAACGTTTCGGGCGGTGGGCATCTGCAGGAGCGGATGCTTGAGCAGCTCTGCGATCGAATGACCGATCTGCCTGTTGCGATGGTGACCGACGAAGAATGTCCGGAACCGTTGGAGCGACGGGCACTCTACAGCGGCATCACGCATCTGCGTGGCGAAGTCACTGTCGATCGCGTGCTGGACTGGCTGACCGAACGTCTGCCTGCCAACAAATCAAACACGACCGCTGACGATACTGCGTCTGACAATGTCGAGAATCGCGACGATGATGATGACACAAAAGACCAGCTGATCGCCATCGCTCCCACATCTCCGTCGGTGCATTCCGGCCGCGACTCGTCGACAGCATTGTCAGGCATCACGCGACGATTCGAAACGTACTCGCCTGAAATGAAGCGAATGCTCGAAGAGGTCGCAATCGCGGCAGACAAGGATGTCACGATGCTGCTGATTGGTGAAACTGGTTCCGGCAAGACTTACCTGTCCAACCTGATTCACGAAGTCTCACCCAGACGCGATGAACCGTTCATCACGGTTGCGTGCGGTTCGTTGCCGGGCGACCTGATCGAGAGTGAAATGTTCGGCCACATGAAGGGGTCGTTTACGAGCGCTCACGTCGACAAAGAGGGCAAGTTCATCGCCGCTAAGAAAGGCACGATACTGCTCGACGAAATCGACGTTCTCGGTCTGGAGCAGCAGGTCAAGTTGCTGCGTGTTATCGAAACCGGTCAGTTCGAACCTGTCGGCTCGAATCAGACAATGACGTCACAGGCCCGCTTGGTGGTGGCGAGCAATCTGCCGTTGGAGCCGCTGGTCGAGAAAGGCCTGTTCCGTCCAGACCTTTATTATCGACTCAGCATGTTGAAGTTCGAGCTGGCACCGCTTCGCAAACGAAAGCCGGATATCAAGACGCTGGCTAAACGGTTTATCCAGGACAAGTCTCTGAAGCACGAGATGGGCATCGTCCGGATTGAACAGGAATTTTTTGACACGCTGGTGGCTTACCCGTGGCCGGGCAACGTCCGCGAACTTGAGTACGCGATTCAGCGGGCCGTTATCTACTGCCGGGACGGAGTTCTGCGAGCGGAGCACCTCCCCAGCCATATCCTGGCCGGAATCGCCGGGCCGACCAACGACCCGACCGTCAAGCTGGAATCCATGAAGCCCAAAGAACACTCGAAGGAACTCGGGAGTCAGATTGCGACCACGGAGCGCGACATCATCGAGCAGGCGTTAATTCGAAATAACTACAACCGAACCAGAAGCGCCAAAGAACTGGGAGTCAGCCGCGTGACGCTTTACAACAAAATGAAACGATACGATCTGAGTTAGCCGACCTGACCTCGCTGTGCTCCCGCAAAGGGCGGCGAGTCGTTCCCACCGTTCAACTGGAACCGGCCTTACGACGATCCCGAAGCGTGTGGAACCCTGTTCTTGAGGGCGTCTGGCTACGCGGGCGGAAGCGCGATGGAGAAGCGAGTCCCGCGGCCTGGGTCACTTTCGCAGGTGATGGTTCCGTTGTGAGCCTCGACAATTTTGCGGACGGTTGGCAGTCCCAGCCCGCTGCCGTTGGGCTTGGTCGAGAAGAAGATTTGAAACAGTTTCGACCGGGTTTTTTCGTTCATCCCCTGCCCGGTGTCGATGAACTCAAGACGGACAAACCCATCGCGAACAAACGTCTGAAGTTCCAGTAACCCACCATCGGGCATCGCCTGTTGCGCGTTCCTGGCAAGGTTGAGAAGAACCTGTCGAAACAGTGAACCATCCAGTCGGACCGGCGGCAGATTGGATTCCAGATGCGGGCTCACATCGATGCCCGATTCGTCTGCGGTCGGCTTGTAAAAGTCGACGAACTCACGGATCGCCGCGTTGAGGTCCGACTCGACCAGTTCCAGTTCGCCCACTCGCGCGAACTGCAGGAAAGCGTTGAGGATGTCGTCCAGGTGACCACATTCCTGCTGCACTCGCTGAAGCTTGGTGAGCATTCTCTGATCGCGAGCCGTGTCGCTTTCCTGCAACTCTTCAACCAGCAGTTCGAGGTTCAGACTGATCGTCGAAAGTGGATTGCGGATCTCATGGGCCAGACCGCCAGCGAGCGAGGCGATCTCTGAATACTGAGCCAGTAATCGTTGTCTTTCCTGATCTTCCACTGGCGATCTTCCGCTGGCTGGCGAAGAACTCATTTACGCAGAACAAAAGTGAGCGGCTTTTAGCAAAGGCTCTCTTTTATGGAAACTGCGATTCGGCGCCCACGAATCGGTAGACACTTCCAGAATAAGGAACCCGGTCACAGCCAGTGAAATCAGTGGTTAGTGATTCACGTAAAACTCGACTGAAGTCAGCAGCGCCCATGCCGCGTCGCGTACGACGGCTTCTCTATTGGTGCCCGCTGCGTTCAGGAAGTCCGTCATGACCGCCGTTTCGTCTGGTGACGCGTGCCGCGAAAGCACCGCAAGGTATAGCTCATCGATCAGCGGCGAAGGTTGCTCTATTTTCATCAGGCGGTCGACCAGATTTCCTGGCCGCCGCTGAAGTAACTTCTGAACCTCGTCCGAATTTCTCCAGAACAACGCGCCTTTGACGGTCGCCTTGAACTCACCTTCGGGCTCTCTGGCCTCGTTGGCAAAAGCGCCGGCAAAAGCAGTTTTCAGTTCGGCGATAGTTGGAAGTTTCGATTCGTCGTCGGTCGCCGCTTCGGTTGTCGCTGCTGGATCAGTGTTCGCTTCAGTTTTTGCGGACGAGTGAGCAGCAGCTTCGAGCAGCTCTGTACTTTCTGTGGCCTGAATCACGCTGGCCAGTAACTGTTCGGCCATCAGCGGTCGTTCTATCGCCACGGCGAAGCGATCCGGTTTCGGAGGCTCGACGGCGACTGCTAATCGACTCGTTCGCTGCCAGGCTTTCGAAAGCACGATCTCTCGAATCAGCCATTTCAGATCGTAGTGATGGGCAATGAACTCGTCAGTCAGAAGTTCGAGTAATTGCGGCTGCGACGGAGGGTTGCCGGAATGATCAAGATCGACCGGGTGGATCAGGCCTCGCCCCAGCAGGACATACCAGACGCGGTTGACAGTCGTTCGCGCGAACTGCCGATTCTCTGGCCGTGTTAGCTCGCGTGCGAGTAGCTCAACAGCACTCCACTCAGGTCGAGGTGGCTCCGGCTGTTTCTTTTTCGGTGCCGGAGATTCGGCAGGTTTCGGTTCCGGAATTTCAAACTCCGAACCGCCGGGAATTCTCGGTCCAGTTTTACGCTGGGTCGGATCGAAGACGGAAACAAACTCGACCGGCGCAGTCATGGCCTTTTCGCCGACCGCCGGAAACTTCACGTCGCGGCGGACGAACGTGTTCTTGTAAACCGCGAACAGTCCCTGGAAATCGAGCTGTTTGTAGTCGTCGATAAAAAGATGATTGTGGCATTCTGCGCATTGCAGATCCTGACCAAGAAACATCCGGCCGATGTCACGCACCAGGCCTGGGTAGTCGACCGGGTTTTGTCCGTACTTTTCCAGCCGCTTTGACATGAAGTACGCGGCAGCGCGATTCTCCTCGTCATCAGCGTCCGCATTGAGCACCTGGAAAACCAACAGGTTCCAGGGCTTGTTGGTGGCGAAGGATTTTTCCAGCCACACCTGCCAGTCTGCGTCGTCACCTCGCCGCTCCATCAGAATGACGTGAAACAGATCCGCCATTCGGCGAGACCAATCCGGTGAGGCCAACAGGTCATCGATGATTTGTGTTCGCTTGCTGGCGGTCCTGTCAGCAATGAATGTCCGTGCGAAGTCTGCGTCAGGAATCTTTCCGGCAAGATCGAGCGATACTCGGCGAAGGAACTCGGCGTCATCGCTGATTGCCGCAAAGTTCGTCGTTCCAGCATCCGCTTCAAGAATTGAATCGATTCTTGAGTGAAGAGGAACATCAGCCGGCTCCGCAGCGGTCACGAGAAGGCCATTCGTCAATGCAGCCAAAATGAAAAGCAGCGACCGATTTAACGGCTGGATCAGACTGGCCATCCAACACTCCAACTGCGAGCGAGACGTGGAATCAAACGTTTCGAAAAGTTTTGCGACACTTCGCCGGGAATGATCGAAACGACGAGATTAAGGCAGCGTCAATTGTGCTAAATCCCAACCGAAACATGAAGCATCAATCAGGATTGATCCTGAAAGCAGGTCGATAATGGCAAAAAGTGTTTCGGTGAGGTGATACGGCGGCAGTGGCGATCGCCACACTCCGCGGCCATGTTTGCCGCCGGTCAGTACGCAAAAGAAAACGGGATCGAAGCTCATTGAGCCTCAATCCCGTTCTGATTCGTTGTTTCAATTCGTCTCGAAGAACGGCTCCGATCGAAGAAACTCACCACTAAGATTACTCAGCAGCTTTTTCAGCTTCGGCAGGAGCAGCAGCTTCAGCTGGGGCTTCGCCTTCTGCAGGTGCAGCAGCTTCGCCTTCGGCGGGAGCGGCGGCTTCTGCACCTTCAGCTGGAGTGGTGGCTTCTGCACCTTCTTCAGCATGAGCGGCAGGTTCAGCATGCACATCAGCGGCTGGTTCCGTGGTGGCACCGGCATCAGGAGTAGTTTTTGCACCACAGCCAACCAGGAACAGAGCGATAGCCAAAGCACTCAGACTCGATACGAAAGATTTCATCACGGACTCCTCTTTGTTGCATTTTCTGTCAGAAATTGACAATCGGGTTTCTCACTCGGGAATACCCGCTTAGACGCTGCCCAGCAGGATGCGCGGCGACGTCGACATATTCCCGACCGGTCAAGTTTTCTGAAACTTTGCCGAAAAGCTGGATGGCATCTTTTGCAGCGACCTGCAGAAGCTGGATAGCTCAGGCAAGTTCAGCCGAGCTTCCGTTCCAGCATGTCGCCACCGGAATCCGGGATCCGGACAAAACTGAACGTCCCCGACCCCATCGCAACGCGTAATCCGTCGTCGGTTTTCATGTCCGCGCGAGCGACTGCTGTCGTTGCCCCGCTGTGTGTCACCTCTGCGGAAATCAGCAGCCGCTCACCATTCCAGCCCGGGCGTACGAAATGAACGTTCAACTGACAGGTAACTGCGAAACAGCCGTCAGGCGTCTGAGTCGACACGGCCACTCCCATGGCTGTATCCAGCAGCGTCGCGATGACGCCACCGTGAGCGATTCCCCGAGTTCGCAAATGCATCTCAGAGATGTTCAGCGCCAGCGTCGCTGAGCCCTCACCACGCTCGATTAACTCGGCACCAATCATCGCCAGAAACGGCGACTCCTCGAATGGTTTCCGACGTTCCGCTTCGTCTATCGCCGTCATCGTTACTTCCTTGCGATTGTCCAGAAAGCTTTTGAACCGGCAAATTGCATCCGCCATGACTCCCCGAAACGAACGTTGATCCGGCTTTTCGGGAGAACAAGGCAGGTTCGCGAAGTGTCCAGCCAAACGCAATAATCCGTCACTGTTCCGAATGAGCCAATGGATCGGATTTGCTGGCTCCGGCTAGCCAAACACTTTTATGCAGGATTTTCGATGAGTCTGTTTCGACCTGATGTCGATCGAATTCACGGTTACGTTCCCGGTGAGCAGCCGCAGGACACCGGCTGGATCAAGCTGAACACGAACGAGAATCCGTATCCGCCGTCACCGCGAGTCGCGGCGGCTGTGACAGCAGCCTGTGCCGGGCGGCTGAATATCTACCCGGATCCGTTGTCCAGTCGCTTCCGGAAGGCGGCGGCGGCATTGTTTAATGTCGATCCAGATTGGATCCTTCCGGCCAATGGCAGCGACGAAAACCTGACGATTCTGAATCGTTCCTTCGTCGACCCCGGTGAACTGGTCACGTTTCCGTACCCGAGTTACATCCTGTACGAAACGCTCGCCGACATTCAGGGAGCCGCGCACGAACGACTGCAGCTCGAACCCGACTGGACATGGAACATCGACCGCGTGCGGCCTCAGATTGAACGCAGCAAACTGGTTGTCGTTCCGAATCCGAACTCGCCGTCCGGAAACTGCTGGGCTGACGAGACCATTCGCGAACTCGTTCCTCCGAACGGAGTCTTCGTTCTGGACGAGGCGTACGGCGACTTCCGAGACGCACCTCATCGAGGCGAGATCCTGCACACCGATGTCGGACGCCGGATCGTCATTACCAGAACGCTCAGCAAGTCATACTCGCTCGCCGGCATCCGCTTTGGATTCGCAGTCGCTCACCCGGATCTGATTTCCGGCATGAGAAAAGTCAAAGACAGCTACAACTGCAACACGCTGTCTCTGGCCGCCGCAACGGCTGCCATCGAAGACCAGGACTGGATGCTGGAGAGCCGTCGAAAAATCATTGCTACCCGGTCGAGACTGACCGTTGTTTTGCGCGGACTTGGTTTTAACGTCGTCGACAGCCAGGCGAACTTCGTCTGGGCAACGCATCCTGAGGTCAGTCACCAGCGAATCTACGAAGCGCTGAAAGCTCGCAAGGTGCTGGTTCGATTCATGAAGTTTCCCGAGTCGCTTGATCACGCTGAAATAACCGGTCTGCGAATCACAGTCGGAACAGACGACGAGACCGATGGGTTCCTGACGATCCTCGGCGACATCCTGAAGTGAGACGTCGAGCCCGCTCGGAGACTACTCAGTGGATCGTCTGACGAAGCAGCACCGCAGCTGGAACATGTCCCGGATTCGTGGAGCCAATACGAAGCCGGAGATCCGGGTGCGGTCGATGCTTCATCAAATGGGATACCGGTTTCGTCTGCACCGCAAAGACCTGCCCGGTAAACCGGACATCGTTCTGCCAAAATATGAAACGGTGGTCTTTGTCCATGGCTGCTTCTGGCATCGACACCCAGGCTGCCAGTTTGCCTACACTCCGAAAAGTCGCGTCGAGTTCTGGTCAAATAAGTTCGCCCGCAACGTGGAACGTCACCACGAAGTCGAAGCCGAACTGACAGCTCAGGGCTGGCGAGTCGTCGTTGTCTGGGAATGCGAAACCAAAGACGAAGAAACACTCTACCAGGTACTGACCAAAGGTCTGGAATAAGTCATGTCAGAATTGCCGCACAGTCACGAACTGTTGTCTCGATCCGAAAGCCGCCTTTTGATCGTCGACATGCAGGAAAAAATCCTGCCAGTCATCAATGGTCACGAAGCAATCACCGCCAACTGTCTGAAGTTGATCGACGCCGCGAAGATTCTGAACGTTCCAACGACTGCCACCGAGCAGTATCCGAAGGGGCTTGGGTCAACGATCGCAGCCATCGCCGAACAGTTGCCTGATCGACCCGAGAAGATCGAATTCAGTTGCCTCAACTGCCTCGACTGGAGCGCGTCGGCAGGCGATCCCGAAGGCCGTTTCAAGATCGTTGTGGCGGGAATTGAGTCTCACGTTTGTGTTCTGCAAACCGTGCTCGATCTGTTGTCTCAGGGATTCCGGGTGTTCGTCGTCGCTGATGCCGTCGGCAGTCGCAAACTGTTGGACCGCGAAATCGCACTGCAAAGAATGACTTCATCGGGAGCCGTCATTACCACGACAGAGTCCGTACTTTTTGAGTGGTGTGAGCGAGCGGGAACTCCCGAGTTCAAGGAAATCAGCCGGCTGGTCAGAGACTGATCAGCGGCCTATGCTCCGCCGCAGATTTCGTGGTCAACTGTTCGAGACTATCAAGTATTCGAGAATCGCTCGCAGAGAGAAATAACTCATGTCGGGATACAACGTTTTTGGAGTAGGTAACGCTCTGGTCGATGTTCAAACGCAGGTTTCAGATGAGACTTTGATCGAACTTGATTTTGCGAAAGGCATCATGACGCTGGTCGACGAGCAGACTCAGCAACGCGTGCTGACTCGGCTCGAAGGATCGAACCTGAATCGTTGCGCGGGTGGCTCAGCGGCGAACACGATTATTGGAATCGCAGAATTCGGCGGCACCGCCGCTTACGCCGGCAAGGTCGCGAATGATGAAATCGGTGAATTCTTTCTGAAGGATCTGCGGGAGCTGGGTGTCACGATCGAGGTTCCGCAAAGTAGCGGACAAAGCGGAACCTGTGTCGTCCTGATTTCCGAAGACGCTCAGCGAACGATGCTCACCAACCTGGCTGTGTCGGGGACGCTTTCTCCCGAAGACATCGATGAAAACGAAATCCGCAAAGCCGAATGGATCTATATCGAAGGCTACCTCTTCGCCGGTGATTCATCGAAGGCCGCCGCCCGGAAAGCGATCGACATTGCGGTCAAACACGGAGTTAAAGTTTCGTTAACCGTTTCCGATCCATTCCTGATTCAGATGTGCCGCGATGAATTCTGGGAACTGATTGAAGGTCCAGTCGACCTTCTGTTCTGCAATCTGGAAGAAGCTCGCAGTCTGACGAAGAAGCATGACCCCGCTGACTGCGCTCAGGAAATTCATCAGCACGCCGCTGCCGTCGCCTTGACGCTGGGTGAAGACGGCTCGCTGTTGATGGAAGGCAACCGGCTGATTCCGATCGAAGGAATTCCTATCAAAGCCGTTGACACGACCGGAGCGGGAGACATGTATGCTGCGGGGATCCTCTACGGAATTACCAACGGACTGTCGTGGAAGCAGGCCGGGCACCTGGCGTCACACGCCGCTGCACGAGTTGTCAGTCAGCTCGGCGCTCGGCTGGAAAAACCGTTCACGCCAGAGGAAATTCAGTCGTTGATTTCATAGGCCGATTGTTTCTTCAGATATCCGCAATTTCTGAAAGTTTGAGTGAGAGACTGCAACTCGGCACGTAATTCAGTAATACTGCGTCCGCAGCCGGTCGCTTGTGCCGTTTTAAGCGTTGGCCCGCGCGCGAAGTGGCATTGGCCGGCTGCATCCTCAATTGACGTAAAAAGCCCGACCTGTACAGGTCGGGCTTTCTTCTTTGAATAGCGATGAACGGTCGAGCGTTGCATCGTACCTGATTCAACGCCGACTCGACTTTGCCCTACTCGGCAAGCAATCGTCGAACACGGTGTGCCTCGCTGTCGCCTATGTAGACGTTGCCGCTTCGATCAACGTAAACACCATGTGGTCGCGCCATGCGACATTTCAGCGGGTCACCGTCCGGACCATCGCCGCGTTTTCCGTCACCGACAATTACATCGAGTGTTCCACTGGCCGCACGAATGACCCGAATGGAATGGCTCTCCGTGTCGGCCAGGTAAACATCGCCGTTTGGTCCGATGGCGATTCCTTTCGGTCCCGAGAGGGTAGCCAGTTTTGCGGGACCGCCGTTTCCCGTGAATCCATTCTTCCCCGTTCCTGCGAGATGGTGCAGCGTCTTCTTCTGGAGATCGATTCGATACACCGCGTTGCCTTCGCGCAGGGCCAGATACAGGCTGTGCTTTCCGTCAAAATCCAAAGCACGAGGTCCGTTCAGCGGCGTTCCTATTAATGGCGCACCATCAGGAGTTGGCTTTCGGGCTCCCGTTCCACTGAAGGTGTCGATGACTCCTGACTTGAGATTCACGATTCGGATCCGGTGATTGCCGATATCGCAGATGTAGAGGTTTCCCTCATTATCGAGAGTGATGGAATGTGGTCGGTTCAATGTTGCTTTCGTGGCGGCACCACCATCGCCTGAGAAGCCCGTTTCACCGGTTCCGGCGACAGTTGAAATGATTCCCGACTTTGCATCGACTCGCCGAACGACGTTGTTTTTCATTTCGACGAAAAACATGTTTCCTGCGCTGTCAAACCGAACCTCGTAAGGCTCGTTCAATTCCGCTTCCGTTGCCGACCCTCCATCGCCGGAGTAACCCTTGTTGCCATTGCCGGCGACGATGGTGATCCTGCCCGTTACTTCGTCGAGTCGTCTCACCACATGCGTCGCGATCTCGCAAATATAGAGCGCTCCATCCGGTCCCTTCGCGAGGCCATACGGTTCCCCGACCGGCGTTTCTTTTGCAATTTGTTCGCCGCGTTCGAGTCCAGACACGCCGGTTCCGGCGATCGTTACGACATCGCCCGCCGATACGGAATCAGCGTCGAATCCGAAGCCAACGCAACCAGCGACAACCATGCTGGCCATGATCGGAAATCGTCGAAGAATGGTTCGACACGCGAAGAACGAAGCAAGCGAGTGTGACATCAACCTTTTCCTTTGTTGAGGACTCAACGACAGACTTTAGATCACAAAACACGGGACCGCCGCGATCACACACTTTAGCAGCGAGTGTTTCCGCAGGGCACCTTCGAGAGTTCCGCATCGCCAGGAGCGGGAGAACTTGCGAACTCCCACGCGTCACTGACCGGCGTGCTCGCCAACAGAGATCAGTTTTTCCGAACTCGCATCTTCCCGACTTGTTTCTTTTCAACGAACTTGCCCGCAGACCAGGTTCGTGATAATCCATGAATCCCGTGTGGTCGTGGTGTTGAGAAACCGCTGAAACCCGATCATGGCAACTCGCAAAAGCAACTGGTCAACTGCCGGCTGGAGTCTCTTGAGCAAATGGGCGAGACAGATCGTCATCCTCTGGTTGATCGTTTCTCGATCGCGTTGGGAACGGGTCTGGGCATCGGCTTTGCGTCATTCGCTCCAGGAACGTTTGGCAGTTTACTGGGTCCGCCTCTCGTGTGGGGAGTTCTCCAGGCCGGACTGCCAACTCTCGCCGTACTGAGTATTGCCGTCGTCTTTATCGCGATTGGAATTCCCGTCTGTACGGCGGCCTCTGCCGCTCTGGGAACGCACGATCCCGGACAGGTCGTGTACGACGAGATTGCCGCGTTCTGGATCGTTTTCCTTCCGCACATCCTCCTGGGAAGGCCGATCGGCTGGCTCGCGGCGATTGCCGGCTTCGCCTTCTTCCGAGTCTTCGACATTGCAAAGCCGTGGCCCGTCAACCGGCTGGAGAAGCTGCCTGATGGTTTGGGGATTATGACAGACGATCTGGCCGCCGGACTTTATGCCGCAGCTGGCCTGTTTATTCTGGAAGAAGCCATCGCCCGGTATCTTTAACTGGTTTTTACGGTCGATTCGGTCCGTCGTCGCGGTACCATGCCAATCGCGGTTTTCGATCTTCGATCGGAACATGCCCGACCGGAGGCTGATGACAATGCAGACGAGACAGACATACTGGCGATCGACGGCTCGAATAGCCGCCACTCTCTGCGCGGCGTGCGTGATGTTGTGGTCTCGTGTGGCGAGTGCTGACATCGTCTATCTGAAAACCGGCGGTGTCCTGCGCGGCGTCATCGAGTCCGCAGAAAATACGGACGACTCCGTAACGATCACTCTGCTTTCCGGCGCAGAAGTCGAGTTGCCCGTCGAGCACGTTTCCAACCAGCAGCGTCGCCCCTTGAAATTCGAAGAGTATGAAGTTCGCGCGGAGTCGCTACCTGACACGCTGGAGGCGCATTGGGAACTCGCAGAATGGTGCCGCGAGCAGAAGCTGGACGAGCAACGGGAGATCCACCTGGAGATTGTCCTCGCGATTGACCCCGAGCATCGACAGGCTCATTACGGACTGCGTCACACGTTCTATCGCGAAAAGTGGATGACTCGCGATGAGTACGAAGAGGCACGAGTTGCCGAGGGCTTTGTTAAGTACAACGGAAAGTGGATTTCGGCAGAGAAACTCGAAGCCGTCAGGAACGACGACGCTGCTTCGCAGGCCGAACGCGAGTGGTACGCCAAAGTTCGAGTCTGGCTGAACTGGGCCACGGGAAATCATGCTCAACGCGCGGCCGATGGACTCAGCAATCTGCGAGGAATTAACGATCCCACTGCGATTTCCGCGCTCGTTCAGTTTCTCGGAAAGAATTCACGAGCTGATATCCGTCGCGCGTTTATCGAAATCGTCGGAAAGATCGAAGGGCCAGGTCCGATCGTGCCGCTGGCCACGTTGTCTGTGCGAGAGGACGTTCGCGAACTTCGCGAGCTGGCTCTGTCGATGATCGCCGAGCCTTATTATGAGCAGGCTCGGCTGATCGTGATCGACGAACTTCGTGACCGAAACAATATCGTCGTTCGCCGCGCTGGAACGGTGCTGGCAAAAATCGGCAACGAAACGTCCGTGCCCGCGCTGATGCGAGCACTCGTCACGACCCACAGTTACAAAGTTCGAGTACCCGTGCAGGGCTACAGTTTCGGTGTTGATGGATCGATTCCCAGCGGAACGGGACTGCCACCAGAGATCGCGGCTGGGCTGCGAACGGGAGTCTACGACAGTGTTCAGGTCGTGCCACTGCTCGGCGCAGCGCGAGCGACAAAACTGATTTCGGTGGCCGTCAGCCGGGAAAACGCGGAAGTGCTGATGGCTCTGCGCGAGATCACCGGACGCAATTTCGGTTTCGACGAGAACGCCTGGGAACGCTGGTGGAACGTTGACCGCAACCAGACGACGCTTGCTCCTGATTTGCCGTAGGGTATGACAAGCGAAGCGCAGGTGTACCATTTGTGGCAGACATTCCGAGTGGTGTGCTTGCCCTGCGCTTGTCAATACCCTTCAAAAGAGCGATTAACTGTCGGTGATCACTCGGCATTCAGGCAGGCTGGATAGAAACAGCCGACCGTAAGGTTTGGTGCGGACTCGCGGGTCGAGAATCACGACCTGGCCGGTGTCCTGACTGGAGCGGATCAAACGGCCAAAGCCCTGCTTGAGTTTGATGATCGCTTCGGGAACCTGGTACTCCATGAATGGATTTCCGCCGCGGGCACGGATCGACTCCACGCGAGCTTCCAGCAGCGGCTGATCGGGCACGCTGAAGGGCAGCTTTGTGATGATCACGTTTTGAAGCGCGTCGCCCGGCACGTCGACTCCCTGCCAGAAACTGTCCGCGCCGAACAGAACCGCCGCGGGTTCATTGCGAAACTTCTCCAGCATCTGCGATCTCGGAAGTCCGTCGCCCTGGCAGTAAAGTGCAATGTTCTGTTCGGCAAACCACGAACTGAGTCTTGCCGCACAGTTTTTGAGCGTTCGATAACTGGTGAATAAGACAAACGCGCGACCGGCAGTTTCCAGAACGTGCCGCTTGATGGCTTCACAAAGCGCTGATTCGAATTCAGCAGGCTTCGTTGTCGGGTCGGGCATGCGGTCGCGAATGATCAGTTTCACCTGACGCTGGTAGTCGAATGGGCTGCCAAGTTTTTTTTCAATCGCCTTTGTCAGTCCCAATCGACTCTTGAAGAAATCGAAGTTTTCCTCGCCGATGGCGAGCGTGGCACTGGCCAGCACAACCGTTTTTTTAACGTTGAACAGTTCGTCACGAAGAACAGGTCCGACTTCAATCGGGCAGGAGACCAGGCGGGTTGATTCGCGACGGCCGGACGTGGTTTCGATCCAGAAAACGGAATCGTCTTCAGTCTGTGAAATCCACGAATCGACCGACATGGCCAGCATGCTGCAACGTTCGGATGCCGCTTTCAGCTCGACACGTTTTTCCTCCGCCTCGATGGCTTCGGACTCCTGCGCAAGCCGAATGCCCAGCTGACGAAGCGCGGGTGTGAGTTCGTTGGGAATCTCAACGGGGCCTCGAACTCGCCCATTCGTCGGGCACTTTGATTGACGCCAGTTTCGCAACGCGACGAAGAAATCCGAGTGGTACTCGCGAAGCCGGATCACCGCCTTCTGGCAGTCTGTCAGGTGGTGCGCGACAAGCAGCCCTTTGTTGGTTCGGTCGTTGTAAAGTCGGTTCAACAGGTATTCGACCTGTCCGCTGGATGCGGAGATGCCGAGATGGTCTCCGGCAACACCTTCGATTGTGTGCGCTTCGTCGAGAATTGCGATGTCGTAGTCAGGAAGGATCGCGGCTCCATCGCGACGCAGAGCGAGATCCGAGAAAAACAGAGCATGATTGACAACCAGAATGTCCGCATTCCAGATTCGTCGACGAGCCTGGAAGTAGTAGCAATCCTGGTAAAAATCGCAGTGCTTGCCGAGACAGTTACCGTGTTCGCTTTGCACCTCTTCCCACACCGAGGGCATCGGTCGAAAGTCCAGGTCAGAACGGCTTCCGTCCTTTGTTGTTTTCGACCACTCAACGACATCCTCAAGCTGGCGCATTTCTTCGGGGCGGGCGTACAGCGAATCGGAACGCTCGATTGCGCCGAACATGCGGCGGAGACTGATGTAATTGGATCGGCCCTTGACGAGGACCGACGAGAACTCGACCGGCAGCACGGAATTCAGAAACGGCAGATCGCGATGAAACAGTTGCTCCTGCAGGCTGATTGTGTGAGTGGAAATCACGATTCGTTTGCGTGGCTGTTTATCGTCTTTCTTCTCGCCCTGATCACGAGTCGCGTGCAGAATGGCGGGAACCAGATACGCGAAACTTTTGCCGACTCCGGTTCCAGCTTCGACGATCAGATGCGACTCTTCGGCAATCGCCTGCTCCACGGCCGCGGCCATCTCCAGCTGTTGAGGGCGACTCTCGTAACGTTCCAGCCGTTGCGCAATGCGACCGTCGTCTCCAAGAATCGATTGCGCATCGAGTTCCATTATCAGGGAACTCGCTGAAACGCAACGATGCACAGGTCGTCGCTTTGTGCCTGCCCGGCGGCGAACTTGTTGACATCTTCGACCGTCGCTTTGACCAGAGCGTCGACTTCCAGCGGGCCACTTTTGATGAAGGCCTGCAGTCGTTTGCTGCCGTAGATCTCGCGATTCAACTTCATGGCCTCTGTCACGCCGTCCGTGTACATCACCCAGGTATCACCCTTCTTGAGCGGGTGAACAGACTGCACGAAAGCCTGATCCGGAATAATGCCGAGCGGCAAGCCGGTATCGTCGCCGTCAATCTGCTCGACATTTCCTTCCAGATCACGCGCGATGGGCGGAAGGTGCCCGGCACTCACCAGCACAATCTCGTGCTTTTTCGGATCCAGGACGGCCATCGCGCAGGTGATGAATCGATGTCCTAAACCGCTGGTGGCAATCTCAGAATTCAAACCCGACATCGCTTCGGCCGGAGACTTCTTCGTTAACAGATGATATCTCGCGGCCGAGTAAAGCCGTGCCATCAGAAGGGCCGCCGGAACACCTTTGCCGGCAACGTCCGCGACAGTAATCGCGATGCGTCCATCTGTCAGTTCGATGTAATCGTAGTAGTCTCCGCCAACATGCTGAGCGGCTTCGTAGAAATCGGCAAAGTCATAATCTTTGACGTCGGGCGGTTTGTTCGGCAGAAAGCCGATCTGCACCTGCATCGCGATTTCCAGGTCGCGCTCCAGATTCTGTTGATTAATGAGTGTCTGGTGCATGTTCGCGTTTTCGATGGCGAGCGTGCACTGGGTCGCAATGTTCACCAGAAGGTCGAGGTCGTCTTCTGTGAACTTGGACCGCAGATCGAACGTTGTGATCTGTATGACACCGAGTCGCTGTCCTGATTGCGTAATCAGTGGAGCACACATCATCGATCGGATTTGCAGGCCAGCCAGACTTTCGCTGCTGACAAACCGGCTGTCTTCACTGGCATCGGCACTGAGAATCGCTTCTCCTGCCCGCATCGCACGATTTACGATCGTCCGACTGACGGACATCGAATCATCGTCTTTTCGACGGTTTCGACAGGCACGTATTTGCGGCTCGTCGTCATGCTCTTCCTTCAGCAGGACGAACGCCTGATCGGCCTGCGGAAAGATTTGAAACAACGCGTCAAGAATCGATGGCAGCACGTCGTCTATATTCAGCACGTTGCTGAGGTGCTTGCCGATTTCCAGAATCGCTCGCAGCTTGACTTCCGGTTTCACGCTCAGCCGAACGCCTGAACCCGATCGAGCGTCAATTCGAGAAATGATTGACGAACGCTCCTCAGAATCGTCTGCATCAGGATTAATGGGAACGTCGATATTGGCGGTCGCCGTGATCGCATTCCTGTTGATCTTTTTTGGCTTAACGTACGCGGTGTCGTCGCTGAGTTCCGCATTACTGCTGTCATCGTGAAACGAGTAGGTGTATTCACAGACGCGAACGATGTCGCTTTCCTTCAGCAGAGTGGGCTCAGTGACGTCAGATTCGTTGACCTGAGTTCCGTTTCGACTCCGCAGGTCCTTGACGTAGTAGCTACCGTGCAACTGCACGATCTGAGCGTGCTGACGGCTGACGGCTCCATCTTCAAGAATCACCGCGCAGCTGGGGTGTCGACCGAAAACGATGCGATCACCTTCCAGCGGGATGACCTTTCCCGCATCTTCGCCGGTTAGAACCTTCAGATGTGCCACATTGGCCCCTGCTAAGCACTTGGGAAACGGACTGCCACGGTCTCGCGACTTAGAGAGCGGCGACGATTCTAGTAATGTGGCGGCAGTCCGGCAACGTGCGGCCCCTGTCGCCACTGCCTGTCAGGAGTAATGCCCTGCTCTTGGCGACGTTCTGTTTATTTTCAGAACAGACGGACAGATTCGCCGTCGAGCAGGCTATTCCTGCGGCTGGACTTTCCGAGGAACTCGCATCTCAAACGTCAGCAGCTGATCGTCGCGACGAACAACGAGCCGTAGCGTATCCCCGGCTTCGAGTCGACCAAAGGCTGCTGAGAGATCCCGCACCGACTGAACAAGGTCGTCATTCACGAACAACACCAGATCATCCGGCTGAAGCTTCGTGTTCTGAGCGGCTGACCCTTCGACAAGAGCATTCACGTAGGCGGGTGTTCGAAACAGAACGTCCGAAACCATGACGATGCCGAAATCGACCGGCGAATACCGCAGTTCGGCTTCTGGTTCGTCAAGTGGCTGCCGTTGAGATCGGAAATTGCCGGAGATGATTTCCTCGATCGCCGTCGTCAGCTCGGCAATCGGAATCGAATAGTTCAACCAGGTATTAGTTTCGGCGTTGCGAACTTCGCGACCGATCATGCCGAGCAGCTTTCCTTCGCGAGTTGCCAGCAAGCCTCCCGCTGCGCCTGAGTTGTTAGTAATGGCATCGACGACGTACACCGCGCCGTCATAAGGGATCTCGAAAGTACCGCGGCGGGTTTTCAGTTTCGTCTTTGCGGCGACAACTCCGTGGAGCACTGAAACGGCTTCGTCACCGGTCGCGACTTTGAACATATTGCTGAATCCGAGCACACGCGTGCCTTCACTCGCCGAGCCGATACCTGTGGTCAGGTCGAAATACGGCAGGTCTAACTCCTGGTCGTTGGCAACGATTTTCAGGACCGCCAACTCAAGCTGAGGCTCGGCCCCCAGCACCGTTGCGGTGAATCGTCGGCCGTCGTTCAGCACGACGATTACTTCGTTGGCGTCGAGCACGTGACTCCAGACCGTGACGATATGCCCTTGTTTCGAAACCAGAAAGCCGCTGCCGAACGCGGCGAGACCCTGCAGGCCGCCCGCTCCGAAGATCTTCACCATGCGCGGAAGAACGAAGTCGATCGTCTGAGCGCTGGAGCGAGTTCCAGCGGCGACGGCAGACTCGGGCATTGCCCCTGCGATGGCAGCGACAACGGCGAGATTCATCGCAAACTTCTTGACGTGAAACATGGCGATCACTTTTAACGAGGCAGGCTTCCGTTCGCAGCAGGCGACAATCGGAACGGTTTCGAACCTTCACGTCAACTGCTGATGGACAGGCCCGCCCGCAGCCGGATTCTCGCAGCTGCACGAGCGGCCCCATATTGAACAGTCGTTGCCTGCGAGACGCTCGACAGTTGATCGAGAACTGCCAGACTTTCCGGCGAACCGATTTCCGTCAGCAGGTCGATGATAGCCTTCTGGATCTTTCGATCGGATTTCGCCAGCTGTTCAACGAGCTGATGCTCGCCGTCCGGTCCAACACCGATTTTCTGCAGCGTTTGAGCGGCCATGAACTGCAACTTTGACTCCGGGTCAAAAAACAGCTTCAGCATTCGCGGGATACTTCGCTCAGTCGCTCGCTTCTGCAGAGCCATCATGCCCTGATGCTGAACGGCGAAGTTGGGATCATCGAGCGTCTTCAGCAATGCGTCTTCCAGGGCGTCGCGTTTGTAGTCGGACGACTCTCCGAGTTTCATCAGCGCGCTTGTCCGGGCATAACCACTTTGATCCGGCGCGGCAGCCATCGCTTTCAAGACAGCCTCGACATTGACTGCCGCCGGGTCTGTTGCCGATGTGTTTCCGCCTGCCGTGGCGACAGCTTTTTCCGCCGCGACGCGAGCTTTCACACTGTCCAGCGAACGTGTTGCGTAACTCCTGCGGAAGAAGTCCTTGCCACTCACGATGGATTCCAGCGGCTCTACGGACTTTTCGCCGCCAATTTCCTTCAGAATTTCGCAAGCCGCCTGGAACTGCTGCTGATCTTTTTCGAAGAGCAGAGCGATGACGGGTTCTTCAGCGACTTTTCCGAATTTGCCTAACGCACTCTTTACATAATGTGCCGCAGACCGATTGCTGCGAAGAGTATCCAGCAGTGGTCCGATCGCCTGCTCGTCGTGCAAGGCTCCCAGAGTCTGAATCGCACTTTGCACGACCGGAAACATCGAATGTTTCAGCTGGGCAATGACAGCCGGCACGCAGTTCGGCGTCCCCCACTTTTCGAGAGCCCCCAGCGCGCCCCGCACGGTGAGGTACTGTTTCGAATCCAGCAGGTCGACCAGCAGTGCTTCCACTTCCGATTGCCGCTCAGGCAGCACGACCAACTTTGCCAGCGAATTGAGTTGCGACGACGGATAGCCACCCTTGACGTTCTCTTCCCTGATCTTCTGCAGGAGAGCGTCGAGTTGTTCGCCCACCGGCACTTCAGTTTTGTTGGCAGCCTTGATGGCATTGTCGTGTTCGACTTTCGCTTGAGCGATCGCCAACTCACGTTTTCGTTTTGCGACAACAGCGGATTCCTGACGCTTCACGGAGATCCTGACCGGAATGCGAACGGTCTCTTTCTCTTCGTTTTTCTCAAAGTGATGGTCGAACTCGAACGACTCAACCAGGCCCACGCGGCGGCTGAAAACGACTTCGCCCTTACCGCTAATACGAAAATAGGGAGCATCGTCATTGTCGAGCGTGGTCAGCGTGAATGTCTTCTCAAGGACAACCCGGTCGTCGCTGTCGGAAACGATGCGGTACTGGTGAACTTCCTGGGCATCAAATTCTTTGACCGTCTTCGGAGCAAACGGATCGGCTACCCGTCCGCCAAAGCGAGGAAGTCGCGGAAGAGGAATTCGCCTTCGCCCGAACGGAGAGTCGTTCTGCTGAATGGTCACCTTAATACTGTTTCGAACCGTCCAGCTACTGCGGCCCAACTGGTCGAACTGATGAATCGTCAGCAACGACATCGGTCCTGCGAGAAACGGCAATTGATTCGGGGCCGAGAATGACTCGACATCTCCGTGCAGATCAACGTTCAGTGAGCCCGAGTTAAACGTCATGTTCGGAAACGAAAACATGAGACGTTGCTGGCTGCTGGTTTCGTTCTTCGTCTGAAAGCTGCCGCTGGTCCGAATGTTGACCAGTTCGCCCGACACCTTTTGGGGATCGATCGTCACCGTGATCAACGCCACCGCTGGCGAGACGGCTTCGACGAGACTCGGGCCATCGAGCTCTTTCTCTGGAATACTGTCGAGCGGCGAAACATTTTTCGCTTTCAGCAGTGCCAGTACCCGCTCCGCCGGAATGCAAAACCCGACCCGGGTCAGCTCCAGTCCGACCAGCTTGGAACTGGCGACGCCGAGCACGTGCCCGCGACCGTTAAAAACGGGGCCGCCGCTGTTTCCTGGATTGACCGCCGCATCGATCTGAAACCGTTTCCCTTCCGCGCGTTCCACGACGCCAGCGACGATTCCACGAGTTACCTTGATGCCGTTTCCGAGCACCGTCGACAGCGGAAACCCGATCGCTCGCACTTCTTCTCCAATGCGCACCTTGGCAGAATCTGCCAGCGACAGACTTTGAAGCTTGTCAGCGTCGATTTTCAGTAGCGCGAGATCGTCGTTCGGTTCGACGGCCACGACTTCCGCGGCATACGTTTTGCCGTGAAGTTGAACGTCGATCCGGTCTGCCCCCTGGATGACATGAGCACAAGTCATCAGGTAACCGTCGGCGCTGACGACAAAGCCGGTTCCGGTTCCTGTTTCCGGCTTCTTTGGTTTCGAGCTGGCCGCCGAGTCGGATTTCGCTGGCTGTTCATCACAGGTCAGCTCGACCGTGCCCGAGACCGTTTGCT
Organism: Rhodopirellula sp.; assembly: GCA_013203845.1. Taxonomy (GTDB): domain Bacteria; phylum Planctomycetota; class Planctomycetia; order Planctomycetales; family Planctomycetaceae; genus JABMPE01. The sequence goes on from JABMPE010000216.1 coordinate 30,996, forward strand.
TTTGATCATTCACCGTTGCTGTCATGCTCACGGTGTATCCTTGAATCTCGCCAGGATTCCACCGGTAAATCAGCGGCCTTCCGCGTGTCGAGGTTTTCACCTGAGGAACCGTCTGCTCGGCGTCAGGTTTTTCTTCAGGAGCAGAAACGGGAGTCGCGGCAGCGACCGGTGTCACCGCCGCCGGCTCTGTTTCAGCTGCCGTTTCTGTTGCAGGCATCGGCTCTGTTGCAGGCCTCGGCTTGCGCTCCGGTGAAATAACTGGAGGCTGCGGCTCGGGTTTCTCTCCCGGAACCAGAGTCGGCGGCGAAGCCGGTGCGGCAATTATTGGAACGCTTTCCGTTGGTGGTGTTGCGGCGGCAGATGGTTCCGGTGTGACGGCAGCAACCTCGGTGACATCAGGTTCGGAATCGACAATCGCTGAAGCAGGATCCTCGTCTGGTCGTTCCTCGCCGGTCGGCTCCGGTGCTGAACTTGCCTGTTCAAGCACGGGTGGGGTCGCGATGGCAGGAGTGACGACCGGCGCCGCGTCGGATTGATCGTCCAACGCAAGTTTGGCATCAGTTGTGTTCAAAGCGACGACGTCGGGTGTCGGGGTGTCAAAGATGAGTCCAAAGACGAAGAAACCTGTCGCCACAACCAGGCTGCAAATCACCGCAGCGCTGGCGGCCAGCAGAATCATGGTTCGTCCGTCGTGGTTTTCTTCGAGTTCTTCGTAGTCAGGCCGTGATTCGCTTCTCTCGCGCATGTTTGAAACTCCTCATGCTTCGAAGAAGGTGCTTGCTGAATCTTCACCAGTTGAGACTGCCGTCAAAACCAGTTACCGGATGGGCACATGCTAACGTTCAGATTCAGTCGACGTCTCGCAAAAGTCAGAAGTTTCAGAAAGATGGCCGTGCCGCCCCGATCGCAAAAACCGGGCGTGCCGTGCCATGAACCGACTGTAGGGAACGACAAGCGAAGCGCAGGCGTGCCATTCCATTTCCTGTTATGCCTGCGCTTGTCATAACCTACCGCTGCCGCACATGTCGAAGATCGAACGCCCTTCGCGCAGTTGCCGCATTCAACGCCCGACGAAAAAGCGGTCTGTCGAGCCGCCTTCTTCCACGATCGGAATGCGAACCGGAGCGCAGCAGCGAGGGCACCAGCCAACGAATGCGTCTTTCGAGGCGTTGGCGTAAGCGCGGATGTAAACGTTGCAGCATTTCATATGAATGCCGACAAACGGTCGCGCGTTGCTGGAATCAGATGGCTCGTCTGACTGCGAAGACACTCAGAACCCTCCAGGTTCGCTTCCGCATCTCCAACGTCGTAATCGTTTCGCTCGTCGAGAATTTATCTGCCGTCTAAACACCACAGGCTACCAGGGCAGCGGCCTGACCGAAGGCGGTAACATTGACGGTCAGGAAGAGTTTGTTGTCGATCTTCAACGGCTCACCATGCACAACGTTCAGTTGGCACGCATCGTCGGGGGTTGAGTAGTTGAGCGTTGCGGGGACGACTCCGTGCTGAAGCCCGATCAGTGATGCTGCCAGTTCGAGTGTTCCACAAGCAGCGCCCGAGTTACCGATCGCGCTCTTGAAAGCAGTCACCGGAACCGTTGACGCTGACGCACCGAAGACCTGATGAATAGCCTTGGCTTCGTCGATGTCCGTCTGGCGGCTGCCGAGTCCGTGCGCGTTGATGTGTCCGATGTCCGACGGCGAGACACCCGCTCGTGCGAGTGCTTTGCTGATCGCTCCGACCAGCGCGTCCTGTGTTCTGGGCGCACCATTAATGTCGATCACACAGCATGAAGCCGCGCCGAGAATTGAACCGAAAATGGCGGCACCGCGAGCTTTGGCGTGTTCCTCTTCTTCAAAGATGAACGTGCAGGCTCCTTCACCAGCGATCTGTCCGCGTCGCGAAGCGTCGAACGGTCGCGACCAGGTGGCGGGATCCGCATCGTCGTACTGAGCCATCTCGTCCCACAATGCGGCGTGCAGACACTTTGTCGGCTGAATGCGCGAACCGGTCGAACCGGCCAGCATCATATCCGCTCGGCCCGTCGAGATGATGGCGAATGCTTCGCCCATCGCGCTGTTGCCAGAAGCTTCGGCGAGAGTCAACGAGTTATTGGGGCCTCGCGCGTCGGCGTGAATTCCGATGTGGCAGGCCGGCATGTTTGGCAGGTACTTCAGTAACCAGAGTGGTTCCATTCCGGCCAGGCCTTCTTCGCCCCAGCGATCGAAATTGAACTTGTGATTCTCGTCGCAACGGAAGACGCCTTCGCTGAGAACGTCCGGCGTGCTGAACATTTGATTGGCACCAAAGTCGACTCCCAGACGCTCGTGGTTGATCGCAGCGATGTCGAGTTCGCTGTTGGCCAGCGCGAGATGAGCCGACGCAACACCCAGCTGAATCTCGCGGCACATCACTTTGATGCTCTTGCGTTGAGCCTGCAGGTACTCTTTCTTCGCGGTCTTCTCGGTGAAATCTTTGACTTCACCAGCGACGTGCCCTGGCAGCGCCGATGCCTCCAGCAATTCGATTTTCGAGACGCCCGACTTCTGAGTGGCGATTCCGTTCCAGAATTCATCCCGACCGATACCAATCGGAGAAATAATACCGGCACCAGTGACGACGACGCGTTTTGCTTCAGACATAGCTGTAACACTCGACCCAGAAAAGAGTTACAGGCCTTGGAAGGCCATTGTAATGGGGTTGTCCCCTGAATACAGGCCGCCATTGCATCTGTTGATCGGACACGAGACTCCGTGTGTGTTCGATTTGACCCAACTTGCGAATGGTACCCGGTTTTCGGCAGGGGGCTTTTGAGGTGGGAAGCATAGCAAACCCAAACTCCGCACAAAATTCAAGAGCCGAACGGGAAGTCATCAGGACTCTGAGACAAATCGCTTCCGGATTGACTCGACGCGTCGTCGATTGACTCCGAGATCAGAGTGGCCAACTTTCGACGCTGATCGTACCTGGATCTTCCCGGTCGAACGTTCCAGGCGGAATTCGAGCACGTCCTCAAAACGGAAAAGCAGCGTTCGAACCCGGGCGTGAAGATAACTTTCATTCTGACTGACGATCGTCGTCCGAGGGTGAGACTTCACAATATCAACCAGCCGAGCCCAGGCGGCGTCCGGTGATCCGGTAATGGCTAGCGGCTCGATCGAGTGCTGGCTGCCTGGAAATTCGCTGCAGACGCAGTTCGGTGAGTTCGGGCAGGGACGCAGCTTGCCATTGTCCAACCGGACTTGATCGTGATCTGTCATGTCGCTGAGTGATCCGGATAAATTCTATTTTGCCACAGAGAGCACTTCGTCACAGAGGCCTCTGAGGACGAATCAGTTCAACAGCTTTTCAAGAACGACTCCGTGGCTTCTGTGTTCTTTGTGGCAATACAACTCCTGAAGAATTCTCAGGAAGCGTTTGGCTCGCCATTCGCTATTTTGCATTCGCTATTTTGCATTCGCGTTCTGTTTCGCGAGTCGATGGACAGTCGACACGATCTGGTCTTCCAGGCCGGCCTTCCACTTCGACGGCAACTGATAAACGATCATCGACGAGTCGCCTTCGTAGCCACCTTCTTCCAGAACTCTTTCGGACGGAATGTAGGCCATGACGTCGTTGGCGTAGCCGGTCACCCAGGTCGAGTTCTCACCGAGTTCGTGTTTCAGCCGGAGCTGATACTCGACGACGAGTTCGCCGCCGAGTGCCACCCAGTTGACTTCTTTCCCGAGCTTCCAGACCTGAACCGGGTACGGCCACGACTTCGGCAGCGAGCCGTCGCGTTCCAGTTCGCTAAGCAGCAGCTTCGCGCGGCCACTGGTGTAGCGGCTGGAATTTTTGAGGTCCGTCTGGAGTTCCTCTTGCGTGGGGAGCCGGTGGAATTCCAATTCGATTTCCTCGAACGAAGATGCCAGTTCGCCAGTGACCGGCTGCATTGGTTCATCGAGAACGTCGTTCACCGACACGGCGAGCATTCTCCCGTACTTCTCAGCGAGTTCGATTTTCCGCCGCGGCAGTGGATTCTGATCAGCTCCTCCGCCGGTGAAGAACATCGCAACGGAATCCGGATGTCGATCTTCCAGGTAAAGCTGAGCGAAGCCCGCGTAGTCCCCGCACCATTCGTAAAAGCCGAGCGTCGTGTTGTGGCAGGCGTATCCGAAGACGACGCCTCGCAGTTTCGAGCCATCCGGCGTTTCGATCTTCAGAACCGGCACCTGATGGTCGTACGGGCCGATGCCTTTGGGTGTTCGGCGGTTCGCGGCGAAGTGACAGACTCCGCTGCCGGTCGAAAGTCTGGCCGGTTTGAGATCTGCAATGGCGGCGTCGACCGCCTCGATCACTTTCTGGTTGAGCCAGACCTGGTATTCGCGGACCTGTTTCCAGTCGGCGTCCTGCATGTCGAGCATGTAGCTCAGCCTGTCGTCGAGCGCGGGTCCGCAGTGCGTGTGCGAGCACGCGATCATCAGGCCGCTTCGAGGCAGGCCGTGTTTTTTTTCGGCAGCCGCCGAGACGGTTGTCGCCATGTTCTTCGGGACTCCCACCAGGTCGGTGGCGACAAACACGACAGTCTCGCCGTCAGCATCCCGAAGGGCCGTCGCCCGAGCGTACAGGTCGTGAACCTTGCCTTCGGCAGGGTGAGCTCGACCGCCGTAGCCAGACATCCATATGAACTGGGGCGGCGTGATGACCACTCGGGAAACGCCGGCCTGCCAGGCACCGTTGCCGTTGATGCCTTTGGATGCGTCGGCAGAATGAGCTGACAAATCGAACGTCGTCGGAATCAGAAGCAGCAAGGTCGTGAGCAGAGCCTGTCGCATGGTGAGTTCTCCATTGCAGGGAGGGACAGCGTGGCTCAGCATAGCGATTCCCTCTCAAGTCCAAAGTGACTCAGGCGAATTCTGCACCGTGCGTCCCTACGAAAGTTTTGACAGCGTGACCGTCTCTCGAACCGAACTGGTCGTCATCCTGGCAATCACCCTGACCGGCGTTGCTGCGCGGTTCGCTTTCCTGGACGAACTGGCAATCGAGCATTTCGATGAAGGTGTCTACGCGTCGAACCTGTTGATCGAGGGCGGATCTTATCCCGACCGCTTTCTGTACGCGCCGCCGCTGGTACCGTTCCTGATCGAGTGGTCGATGATCATTTTCGGACCGGCACGCTGGGCACCGTTTCTGCCGTCGCTGATCCTGGGCAGCCTGACGGTCCCGCTTGCCTGGTGGTCGGTGCGGCGCTGGGCGAACGGTCCGGCAGGCATTGCGGCGGCGGCTCTCATTTCGCTCAGCGACTTCCACGTCGCGATGAGCCGGTCGGCACTGACCGACACACCCATGGTGTTCTTCCTGCTGCTCGCCGTATGGCTGACGGTGGAAGCTCTGTCGGATCGCAACGGCCGACTAGCTGTCGTCGCTGGCTTTGTGACAGGCCTGGCATGGGCGACCAAATACAACGGCTGGTTGCCCATCGCTGTTGCGATCAGCGGAGCGGGCGCGGCCTGGGTCTTCTGGCCGCGCAGTAAGCCAGGTGAAAAGCCCGAGGCAGACGGCATGCCGCTTTCGTCGATCGTCGCGTGCCTCGCCGTACTGGTTGTCACGGCAGTTACCACGTGGTTTCCAGTCTGGTGGGAACTGCAACCATTCGGCGGCTACGCGCGAGTTGCCGACAACCACAGCAATTACGTGACCGGGTTTTCTGAATGGTGGCCGGCAGCGGTCAGACATGAGGCCGTGCAACGTCATTACGCTGGCTGGCCGACGTTGATTTCCGGCTGGCTGGCAGTGGTCGCCGCGGCAGTCGTCCTGCGTGTGGAACGTTCCACGTGGAACGAGTTGCTGTCGTGCCATGACTTGGAAGCGGCTACCTCCGATGCGGTTTCAGGTGGTGGATCAATCGAGGTTTCACGCACGGTGAAACAAGACGTGAAACGTTCCACGTGGAACGACGAAAACGACGCGGTGAAGCGGGTCACTAAACCAGGTTCCACGGTCGTTACTCTTCCTGTGGAACGTTCCACGTGGAACGAGTCGGCGTTCATTTTCACGGTTGTCATCGCCGCCGCATTGACGGGTGCGATCATGCTGAGTCCGGTGGTAGCGCTCGGCGTCTGGTCACTCACCGAGCTGGTTGCCACTGCGCTGACTTTACGCCGAAACCAGAAGCGGAGCCTGCGCGACTCACCGGGCAAAGCCGTTGGTAAAAAACGCGGTGCAAAAGTTGGATCGAAAGACGCGACCGAAGCCACGGAGTCGTCGTCAAATAACCGCACTCAACGACGCTGGTTCGGCGTGTGGTTACACCTCGCCTGGCTGTGCGGACTGATTCTGGCGACGCCGCTCTATCAACCTTATCCACGACTTGCGCTTCCACTGCTCTGCGTCGGTTACGTCGGCACCGGAATCGCCGTCGTTCGATTGTTGTGTGGAAAACGGACAGCGAATCTTGCTGGCCTGGAAAGCCAGACGTCGGCAACGGGTCCGCCGCCCTCCGATCAATCACATTCCGATGAGACACTCAACGACGGTGCTTCAGCCCGTCCGCACACAGCCAGCGAATCTCCAGAATCAGCCGTCGCGGCTGGACCATCGCGTCTGAGGTTCATCTGGCTGGCCGCCATCGTTTTTCTCTGCGTCCGGCAGGCCATCAGTTTTCCAGGAGGAGCCTGGCAGGATCGATCCGCGCTGGCTGACATCGCTTCACAAGCCATTGCCGCAGCCGCTGTCGACTGCAAGGATGCACGACCTTTAAAGGGCAACTTCACCTTCGTCATGTATGCCTATGGCGAGCCCGGCCTGGTCTTTCACGTGTCCAGCCACGGAGCGCCCATCCTGCCGATTATGGACTTGAGCTTCGCGATGCCTGGATCGAGCCACTCAAAGATTCCCACGTACGTTCTGGCTGGACCTCATGCCTGGCAGAGTTCGCAGTTCGGTGACCAGCTTCGAGAATTGCCCGACGGTTCGCTCGTCGAAATCGACGAGTTTCCCTATCAGGTCAGCGACTTTGTCCTGCTCGACGATCAACCGCCGCGGCTGCTTTCAAAATTCCGCCATGACGTGGTGAAGCTGTACCGGGTGCAGTTTCAGTGAGTAACGCGATTCATCGAGTCAACACGGATGATTCACGCAGACCGGACCCGGGTCACGCCACTCGTTTCCGGAACGGCGCCAACGCATTGCGATGCCGACTTTGTTTTCTCACACCTTGAAACTGACTTCGCCACCGAAGCTCCGGCAGCTTTGTCGTTGGCTCGTTCCCGCCTGCTCCTGATGGATCGCGTGCCCCAGGAAACGACCTCGGCGACAGGTGCGAATTTACGGACTCTGGGAAGAATCGGGATAGCTGCCTGCCTTTTGACGCGACATCATGGCCTCGCACGGCGATGTGCAGCGGACTTGGATGCTCACTTGGACCGAAATAGGAAGCAGGTTCTCAGAGGCGGAAGGACTCCGCCAGAGAAACGATTCGCAAGTACACCGATCAGGACATGTCTTTGTCCAGAACGGATCAGGAAATAGAATCCCGCTCGCATCAGGGAATGACTACCACTGACGAATGTCCAGGGAAGGATTAGCTCATGTCGCAGGATGGCGCACCAAAACGCCGCCTCGGTCGAGGTCTCGACGCACTGCTGGGAGGTAAGTCTCAGCAGGCTCCAACAGCCGCACCAGTTGCCATCGCGCACCCGGTGGCTGCTACTGAGCCGACTTCACAGCCGGTAACGATTCTGAAGGTTGACGAGATCCGCAGAAATCCGTTTCAGCCGAGATCGGAGTTCGACGAGGAATCGTTAAACGAACTTGCGAAGAGCATCGGCTTGCACGGAGTGTTGCAGCCGGTTCTGGTTCGAAAGACGGAACACGGTTATCAGCTGATCGCTGGTGAGCGTCGCTGGCTGGCGGCCCAACGGGCAGGTCTGAAAGAAGTTCCCTGCCGCGTCATGAATTTGGCCGATCGCGAAGTCAGCGAAGCGGCAATGGAAGAGAACCTGAAGCGGAAGGACCTCAACGTTCTCGAAAAAGCGCAGGCCTTCCAGGACTACGTCGACCGGTTTGCCTGCACGATCGAGGAACTCGGCAAACGGCTTTCGATGGACCGTTCGACCGTGTCGAACATGCTGCGTTTGCTCGAACTTCCCGAGCCAATCCGTCGTCTGCTTCACGAAGAAAAAATCACCGGCGGTCACGCCAAAGCCATGCTGCCGCTTGAGGAAGTCGATCAGCTCGCGATCTGTGAACGAATTCAAACCGAGTCACTTTCTGTTCGAAAAACTGAACAAGCGGTTCGTACAATTCTTCGCGGAGAGAAACCGGACACCATTTCGATCGAAACGGCGAAACAGCCGAAGGCTCCGATCGAACGGACGGCTCACATTGACTCGCTGGAGAAGCAACTCCGCGATATTCTCGGCCTGAAGGTTCAGATCAAGCTGAAATCCAGCGACGCCGGTCAGGTCACCATCGATTTCAATTCGAACGACGACTTCGACCGCATCACTCGACTCCTGCGAAAAGCAGCCTGAGAGAACTGCTTCCAGGCCGGAGTGTTTCCGGCACGGGCGACGTTGACTCTGTCTGTTACCAGGGTGTGTATCGCGGCCTAAGGCTGCAGGACTGGTGCAGGACCAGCAGGGTGACACCGATCAACGCGAACGAGTGGTCTTACTCCAGCCACTGCGATTGCGCAACGCCCAGCTTTGTTTTCTGCAAAGAACGCGTCTCTGAGCTTGCGGCACCAGATTCGACGGAGCCAAGTTCCCAATGAATGGTGACGATTGCGACGTTGCAATGCAGCCTGATGGTGAACCGGTCGTGTCCTGACTCGTAAAAAAAGCCAGTCGGGAAATGATCCCGACTGGCTTTGTCTTTTTTACCGAAGTCCGTCCGGCGAATTAGTTGTCGTAATCAACAACGACCCAGCCATTCTTGACGCGAATTTCGACACGGTATTTACCGTAGTCGTACTTCGTGTAGGCACCGTTGTGTTTGCAGGTAACCTTAGGACCGTGATCCTTGTGGCAGCCACAGGCTGGTGCCGGTGCACAGCAGCTCGGCTTCGGTGCACAGCATGGAGTCTGCTTAGGGACGCAGATTTGCACGTAGACGCAACGAGGCGTCTGGCAGCAGGCACACGGATCCGGTTTCCAGCATGGATCGAGAACCTTGACGATCTTCACTTCGGCACACGGAGCAATGTGATCAAGATCTTCGTACTTGACACAATCAAACAACTGAATCGCATGGCTTTCAGCGACGGGTTCCGGAGGAGCTTCCTTGTGGTGGTCGAAGCTTCCAACGAACGCGCTTGGGAACAAAGGGCTGAACTCTGCTGCCGAAGCAACATTTGCAGCAGCCACGATGGCAACCGCACAAAACACACTGGTAAGTTTTCTCATGGCAATCTCTCCTGATGGCTGCCGCCCGATTCTTAATTCGGGCACTGGACAGAAACTGAAACTCATCAACCGCAGGACATCCGAGCCCCCCGGCTCGCCCTGCTTTTGAAACATACTACACAAGATCAAATACGGAAGCTGTTGCCGTCACGATCTTTGAGGTTTTCAGGGCATACTGTGATAGCTGTATCGAGTACGAATAGTGGGTAAACCTCTCTGCGACAAGCAATCCGCTTACCATTTTCAGATTATTGACGCAGATCCCTCAAAACACCTGGCCGGGCAATCTCCCCTCACCCCTCAGTCAGTAGCACCAAGCACGAATTGTGCCACACAGGCGATGCCAAAACGGCAGTTACATGATTGGTGCCTTTTGTGGTTATCTGGAATGCCAATCCGGCAGTGCCATAATGACTCTTGCTCGTGCGTCAATGGTCTTTATAAAGTCATAACTAACTATCAATAAGCAGTTTGCAGCTTGCCGAGAATGTCTTGGAGAACATTTGGCACACTGGATGCTATGAGTAAACACGCCCGGCAGGATTCGGGACAGCAGGCCTGAAACGACAAAGTTACCGTTCTTAAAGTCTCAACCATTCTGAACGAGGAGTGTGCCATGTCGCCCAGGACCCCTTCATTTTCGCGCATCTGGAATGTTTCACCGGCTACTTTGGACGAACTTCGACGCGAGTTCGAAAATGCGGTCGGTTCAGTAAGTGGTGCCGTCTCACGGACGTGTTCCAGTCACCCCCCGGTCTCCGTCTGGGAAAGTGACCAACGTCTGGTGATAGAACTCGACGTTCCTGGAGTACGCCAATCGGATATCCAGGTTTCAGTTGAAGACGGAGTACTTACGATCGTCGGGAGCCGAAAGCCGTCCCAACATGCTGGCGAACAAAAACACGCAGACTATCGATGTGGCGAATTCAGTCGCTCGGTCAAACTTCACGAGTCGCTCGACCCGACTTCGATTGACGCGGAGCTGGACAACGGAGTACTCACACTTTCGATCGGACGCCGGGCCGAAGCTCAGCCAAGATCGATTCCGGTCGCTGTTCGAAGCCGAGTGACCGATCCCACGCCGACACTGGCAACTGAAAATCCGGAGTAGTGCCGGTAGCCGAGATCTCTCACTGACTTGTTTGCCAGACCGTTCAATTGCGAGAGCTGATTTTTCAGGCTGTGGAGACACGGTCGAGGCAAAGAATGTGACAGTTCATGACTGGTAATCGAGAGCCTTGGCGAGCCCCTCGTTCAGAGGGGCTCGCTGAAGCTCGTCCACCAGCCACCCGGAATTCCGATCCCTGATTCGCGGATCAACCCTGAGACTGAACCCGTCGTCGAACTCGTCGACGCGTTACACGAATCCAAGGCCGATATCGTCGAGACAACCGGTTCCGACGGTTCCGTCAGTGATGTTAAACATTGACGGAAGGTGGCGAAGGTAAGGACGGTTGGGGCCGGGGCAGTACTGACGACCGTTGCCTTCGATTGCCGTCACGGTGGGAATGCGGGCGGCAAGGCTCGCTGAGTGCAGGAATGAAAAGCCGGGGCAGGTCAAATCCTGCACGCACAGAAACATGCCGAACTTCTGAGCGGCGGCTCCCAGACACAGCGATTCCGAGTGCCCTTTGCAGGCTTTCAACGCGACGCCGGTGTAACCCTGATCGCGAGCCAGCAACAGCGATTCGTAATCGATCAGTGCTTCGTCGACGACAACTGGCTTCAACCTGGCCGCTTCGTGCAGTTTGATTTCCGGATGAGCTTTCAGGTCGCGACTGGTCGGCTGCTCGATGTACTGAATCCGGTCGTAGGCTGCTGGCGATTGCTCCTGCACCTTCTTCAGAAACGCCAGAACGTACTCGACGTTCTCGCACTTCTCGTTGAAGTCGAGCGAGTAGAACCACTCCGAGCAGCCTCGCGCCGACTGTACTTCGCCCGCCAGCTTTTCGATCCCGACCACGCGGTCGACGTCCCAGTCAAAGTTGTCGCCGGACAGTTTGATTTTCAAATGAGTCAGGCCGTCGGCGTTAATCCACTCGCCGAGCGTAACCGGCAGTTTATCGTCCGGTCGGTCGGTGACGTCGGCATCAGTCAACGGATCAAGTGCTCCGACCAGGTGGTACAGCGGCAATCGATCTTTCGGAGTTCGCAGGGTGTACTGATCGAGATACTCGCCAGCGAACTGGTCGTCGAGATAGTCCGACAGGTCGTCGTTCATGAACTCAGCAGACAGCGCATCGTAGGAGTTGATCTTGTGTACGCGACCGTAGGCATCGTGAACGGCGGCATCGATCGGGCTGGCGGCGACCAGCTGGGCCAGTGCTGGGAACTCCTCGCCAAATTGGTGGCTGGCGACGACCGTTTTGCCTGTGTGTGCATATTCGGCCGTCAGATCGAACATCAGTTCCAGCGGATGTCCATAGTGGGGAACATCCGACGCAATGACGGCAATGCGTTCCGAGAACTCCTTCATTGCCAGTTCCGTCTGGTCGCCGGTCAATTTTGACGTCGGCCAGGCCCAGATATTCCCCACGGGCATGCTGCCAAATCCCGTCGCATGTTTACCGCTATGGGTCTCGACCGTCACCTCGACGTTCATGAGAATTGTCTTGTCGACAATTCTGCCGCCGAATTTCAGGGGGGCTCTGAAGGAAACTGGTTCGAAGGTACAGACAGCGTCAAGAATTCTGACGTCCGTTGCGTTTGGCATGACTCTATGCGGCTCGCGAGAAAGAGTGGAAACGATGTCACCCTGCAGAACTGCCGTGCCTGACGGACTTGTGATCCTTCCCACTCAGATCAAGCCGGCAGGTCACGCCTGTTCCGCAGTCTGGCAAAACTGATGGACACATCAGCGTTGCAACATGTTAGGCATCGTGCGCCAGAGCTTCAATCGACGTTTACACGTTCTGGTCTCATTCTGCCGTGACGGAAGTTTCACCGAAAACGCAGTCTAAGCGGCAGACCGCTCTTCTGCCTCCGGTCGCTCGTCACCGAACCTGCTGAGGATCATCCTGCCGCTCGATGACAGCTGGTAAACCATCCCATCGGATCGGCCAGCGAGGTCACACTTCAGCAGGTCGTAAGCAATCAGGCAGCCATGAATCTTCGATAATTCGGCGGATTCGATTCCCGACAAGCCAGTGATTCTTTGCACCCAGCGGCTGGCACGTTTCTTTGCTCCTGTGGCGTCGTTGTCGACTCCGTCGGCAGCATCGTCACTGTCGCCCTCGACGGAGCCATTCGCGTGCGATTCAGCCGCTGCACGGTTGGCGTTCGCGCCTTCCACAGCGGTCGACGGTTCGCTGTCCAGGAGTGACTTTTCCAACTTTGCTGATTGCGCCACCGCCGCAGCCTGCAGGAGAGCAAGTTCTTCCTGAGCCTGCTGGTAAGCCTTGAGAACGGCAATCCAGGACGGATTTTCTGTCACGAGTTCCAGTTCGAGGTCGATCATGCCTGGTCTATCGACCCGACGAACCGGCACATTCAACTGCTGCGGGGACTCCGACACAAACTGAAAATTGCCGCCTGGTTTTTCAGGAATTTTTCCTGACACACACGATCGACTGAAGTTGATCCCTGGTTCGACACGTCGTCATTACGGAAGTCCGGGGATCTGGCCATCAAGCTGGCGAGCCCGCAGTTCTCTTAAGTTCATGTCTTCTGGGGGCTTGTCGCTCATACCTCGCTCTTCGACCCCGGCAACCGGACCATCTATCCTCATGCAGAGGGACGATTACCAGAACTGCCGTCGCGCGATTCTTCTTCTGCAGCTTCCGCGACGGTTTCACGCGGTTGCCCGGCATTTGTCTGTTTTCCGTCAAGCCACATCGCGGCAAACGCGAACACAAGAAGCAGTGCCACTTCGACTCCGATCAATTTCAGGCCGTACTCGTTGAAGAATCGGACCAGCGGGTTTTCGATGGACGAAAAGGCGGTCACGATCATCAGCAGGATCGTCAATACAAAGGCAGCACTGACGACGACGACGAGCTTGAAAAGAGGATTCGGGGGGACGTTTTCGGGGGGCATGACAATTCCGGAAGCTGGCTGATCAGAACTCGATCGGTGATTCTGAGAATGATTGCACGTCGATGCCAACCTCGCCACAGACCACGCTTTCACTTACTGAAGTGGTGATGTTTTTGGAACGGCACGCTGAATAATTAAGGACGCTACCGATTGAGAACCTGCTGGCGGGAGTGCCTCTTCGGAAAAGTCACTCTGGCCACTGCGCCTGGATTGTGGCACGATGAGCTGACTTCTGACCAGCATCTGAAATTCGCGAAAGCAGAAATCCCATGACACACTCCAGAACCTGCCGAACTCTGACAACATTGTTTCTGATAATGGTCTCTGCTTTGCCGCTGGCTGCCGACGAGACCGACTCGTCGGTCGCAGAAGCCAGAAAGCTGGCGTCTGATTTGAAACATCAGGATTTTGCTGTTCGAGAATCTGCGACCCGTACGCTGTCGTCGCTCGGTGCGTCGGCCATTGCCCCGGTGACTGAGATAGCACTTCAGGACAATCTCGAAGCCGCTCTGCGAGCAGTCTCGGTGCTCGAAAAACTGTACCTGTCCGAGGACGCGGTGGCATTTGATCAGGCGGAAGTCAGTCTGAATCGACTGTTGTCTGAATCGAAACTCCCGGCGGTCGCGCAGCAGGCGGCGCAGACTCTTGAGGATAATCAATTCACCGTGACGCAGCGGCGAGCCATTGCCGAGGTGCGTCGGCTCGGCGGCCAGATTCAGACAGAACGAGAATACCCGTTGCTTGTGAACGGCGAGCAGATCAGACCAGAGCAGGGCTGGGCTCGCGCCGCCGCAATCAGCCGGCACTGGAAAGGCGGCGACGAAGGCCTCAAACATCTCGCACGTTTGAAGTCTCTGCAGACGCTTTACCTCGTGGAAGGTCACCCACTTTCAACAGCAGCCATCGAACAACTTCAGAACGAAATGCCCGACACGGTCTTCCAGACTCGCGGCAGAGCGATGCTGGGAGTAGGCACGGGGCCGCAAGGCCTGTTCGGATGCATGATCAGTCAGGTGAGAGAAGGGACCGCTGCCAGCAAAGCAGGAATGATGGTGGGCGATATCGTCGTTGAAATTTCCGGCAAACCTGTGCGCCAGCCCGAGGACCTGATTTCAATCGTTGGAGAGCACGACGAAGACGAAAGCATCGAGATCATCGTACTGCGAGGGGACCCGATTCTTCGCGACCAGCTTGTGGAAATGATGACACAGCCCGAACAGTTTTCGCCGGTCCTGGCGATCGCCATTATCAGCCAGATGAGGACGAAGTTTACGGTGGTACTCGGCGAGTGGAGCATCGACAGCTGACACGGTTGTGCAAAACTGCACAGAACCGTCTTTCGCAGTTCCCCTTCGCCACCAGATTAAACTCGCCGCCGCAACAACCAGTTTCCCGTCAACACTGAGGCTCTGAAACCGGTCGCTTCCGAATCGCTCTGGAAAGACATCGCCATGCTGTTTGCGTCTCGAGTTCCGCCGAAGACTCTGGCGATCGTGTCACGCTCGCTGGCGACAATGCTGGAGTCCGGCATTCAGATTCGCAAGGCGATCGATATTGCTTCAAGAAAGGCGATGCACGCTCCGACAAAAGTGGTGCTGCGGCAGGTTTCCGATGCCATTCAGGGCGGTGCGGATATTTCGCAAGCATTGAAGGAACACGGGAAATTCTTTCCGACGCTGTTTGTCGAAATGGTCACGATGGCCGAAGAGTCCGGCTCGCTGCCCGAAGTGCTCAAGCACCTGGCCGAGCACTACGAAGCCAACATGCGGATGAAGAAAGAGTTCATCGGGTCGATCATCTGGCCAGCATTTCAGCTGGTCGCCGCCATCTTTGTTATCGCACTGCTGATTCTGATTCTTGGCTTCATCGCCGAATCCACCGGAAACAACGACATGTCGTTCCTCGTGTTCGGCCTGTCCGGCACCACGGGAGCCATGATCTGGCTGACGGGAACCTTCGGAACTTTCGCCGCCATGTACGTCGCCTGGCGGATGATTCAGAAAGCGGCCCAGGCCAAAGCGATTGTCGATCCGCTTTTGCTGGTCGTCCCGGTGCTGGGACGTTGCATGAGATCGTTTGCGATCGCGAGATTTTCGTGGTCGTATTATCTGACACAGCAGACGGGGATGCCCGTTACGCGGAGTCTGCAGGGAAGTCTCAAAGCAACCGGCAACGGAGCGTTCATTGCGCAAACGCCGTTCATCACCTCAGCCGTGATGGAAGGTTCCAGCCTGACGGAAAGTCTCGCAGAGAGTCGGCTCTTCCCGGAAGAGTACATTGAAATGGTTTCGGTCGCCGAAGAATCCGGCACCGTCCCGGAAGCGCTGCACCGAATGAGCCCTCAGTTCGAAGAAGACGCCCGCCGAGCCATGAAAACGCTGACTCGCATGATCAGCGTCGTCGTCTGGCTGTTCGTCGCCAGCTTCATCATCTTCTTCGTATTCCGCTTCATGCTGTGGTACGTTGGTCAGATCAACCAGGCTCTTGAGGGAACGTAAGAATGAGTTCCGCATCGACAGCCTCCTGAAAGACGTTACGGCCAGACACCCCATTGGACGACTGAGCGATGAACACTCCAATCAACCCGGTCATCGAGCAAACCCGTAGACACTTTTTCGGCAGCGCTGGTCTCTCGATCGGTAGCCTGGGACTCGCGTCGTTGCTGAACCAGCAGGGGCTGCTCGCCGCGAAGACGGATGGAGCGAATCTACGAGAAACAAACCCGCTGGCGCCGCAGGACGGTCATCATCCCCCGCGTGCAAAAAGCGTGATCTACCTCTTCATGGCTGGTGGCCCCAGCCACCTGGAACTCTTCGATTACAAACCGAAACTGCAGGAGTTGAGCGGCCAGGTGATCCCGGAGTCGTACGTCGAGGGCAAACGGTTCGCGTTTATCAAGAAAGACGCGAAACTGCTCGGGACGAAGCGGAAGTTCGTGCGGTACGGCGAAAGCGGACTCGAACTTTCTGAACTGCTGCCGCACATCGGTTCGATGGCGGACGACATCTGCCTGATCCGCAGCATGAAGACTGAAGTCTTCAACCACGGCCCGGCAAAGCTCTACATGAATACGGGGTTTCAACAGTTCATGGGGCGACCGAGCATGGGCTCGTGGGTGACCTACGGAATCGGCAGCGAAGCCGACGATCTGCCTGGTTTCCTCGTCCTGAATTCGGGACCGCGAGGACCGCGAGGCGGTACACCGTTGTGGTCCAGCGGTTTTCTGCCGACAACCTACCAGGGTGTGCCTTTGCTGAACGGTTCGGATCCGATTCTGAATCTCTCGTCGCCAAGAGGCTTCGACAACACGCGGCAGGGTGACTTTGTCGATGCGGTTAAAGATCTGAACCAAGCACGACTCGACCAGATCGGTGATCCGGAAATTGCCACTCGCATCGCGGCGTACGAGATGGCTTACCGCATGCAGAGCAGCGCTCCGGAACTGATGGACCTGTCCGGCGAAACGAAAGAGACACTCGCCGACTACGGCATCACTGACGTCGCCAAACCCAGCTTCGCGAGAAACTGCCTGCTGGCGCGACGGCTCGTTGAACGCGGCAGCCGCTTCGTTCAGCTTTATCACACAGACTGGGATCACCACGGAAATCCAGGTACAGACCTGGGCAAAGCACTGGATGCCCGCTGCGGTGAGACCGACCAACCTTCCGCTGCACTGCTGCGTGATCTCAAGCAGCGAGGTCTACTGGAAGACACGATCGTTGTGTGGGGCGGCGAATTCGGCCGCACACCTCAGGGCGAACCGCGCGACCTGATCGGTCGCGACCACCATATCGATGGCTTTTCGATGTGGCTGGCCGGAGGCGGCGTGAAAGGCGGGCAGTCAATCGGAGCCACCGACGAACTCGGTTACAACGCCGTTGAAGACGTCGTCCACGTCCACGATCTGCAGGCCACGCTGCTGCATCTGCTGGGGCTGGACCATCTCAAGCTGACGTTCCGCTTCCAGGGCCGCGACTATCGACTGACCGATGTCGGCGGCCACGTCGTCGAGAAAGTGTTCGCTTAGGAACGCGTCCGAAATCGCTTCCCGAGTGCGTTGAGAACGAGAATGACGCGATTGGAATTCGGGAAATTATGGCGAACGCGATCCTCGGACGCGTGCCTGCTGGCTGGTCTGAATATGCCGAGCTCGTCAGCTTCGTCGTTTTCCAGACGACGCATTCAGTTTGCCCATTCTTTTTGATCGGCACGCTCCGCAAAGGTTGTGCAACCACTAAAGCCTGTCCTTTTTAATATCGCAAACTGGGCACCCTGTAACAGTTTTCCCGGCTGAGTAGGCGACGACAGCTTCCCGTTGACGGCGAGTCGTCCGACTGTGTCAGTTGCTTCAAGCAGGGAATCTGTTCTGTCGACCAAATACGTACGGAGATTTTTCCGTTCAAAGGTCGACGCGTCATTTTCCGCTGGACTTTCCGCATGGAGGTTTTTCCCCGTGATCGGCAGGTTTAATGCGGAAACCCTGACGCCAGCCCCGGCCTTCCGAACGGTGAATCTCTCTTGGATTGGATTCGCCTGGATTAGGGAAGGAGTGACTCAGATGAGACTCGCCATGAAATTCGCCGTTCTGTCGGGCCTGCTTGTTGCAGGCTTTGGTCAGTCGGCACTGGCCGGCTACTGCGGGGCCGCCAGCTACAGTTGTTGTCCGACATCGGCTTGCACGCCACGCGGGGACTATTGTGCCGCAAGCTCGTGTACGACGTGCTACAAGACCGTCCAGGAAGTCGTCTATGACAAGTGTCAGGTGACGAAATACCGCACAGTCTGCGACACCGTCTGCGAACAGCAGCCGATCACATGCACTCGAAATGTCTACGAAACCAAGTTTCGCGACGAGTGCTATACCGTTCAGAAGCCGGTCTCTCGGGTCTGTTACAGAATCGTACCGAAAACGGTCTGCAAGCCGGTTCAGAAGACCTGTTACCGCAACGAACAATACACGGTCAAAGTTCCATTCACGCAAACCTGCTACCGCGACGAGTGCTATACGGTCTGCGTGCCGCGTACTCAGACTTGCTACAGGTACGAGTGCTACGAAGTCTGCAAGCCGGTCTATAAGACCTGCTATCGACAGGAGTGCTACACGACCTGCAAGCCATGCACCGAGACGCGATATCGCGACGTCTGCCACACGGTCTGCAAGCCGGTCGTTGAATGCAAACAGGTCGACGTCTGCGGCGGCTCTTTCCAGACCGTTGTCGATCAGTGCCCTGCCCCGTGTGGCGGATGCGGTCAGTCACCTGGCAGTATGACAGGCAGTTGCGGCAGTTGCAGTTCGGCGTGTGTGCCGAAAGTGCCGACCTGTCGTCAGGTCTGGGTACCCCGGATGGAAAAAAAGACGGTCATGTGTACGCGGATGGAACAACAGGTAAAGCATTGCCGGGTTCCCTATACCGTCTGCAAGATGGTGCCTGTCACACGAACTCGCCAGGTTCCTTACACAGTCTGCAGCATGCAGAGAGAAACTCGTCAGAAAAAAGTACCGTACACGGTCTGCACATCGACGACGGAAACACGGACTCGCCGAGTCCCTTACACTGTCTGCTCGATGCGGTGCGAAACCCGTTGCCGTCAGGTCCCGTACACGGTGACCGACTTTCAGCAGTACACGACCTGCGAAAAAGTCCCGTACACGACCTGCTCGTACGTGACAGAAACGAAAACCCGCAAGGTGCCCTATACGGTCTGCCGTCAGGTCTGCGAAACTCGCTACGTCACCAACACCCGCCAGGTACCACGGCAGGTGCCCTACACGGAAACAGTCTGTGTGCCACGAGTCGTGTGCCGTCAGGTTCCCGTTACGACGTGCTGCCCACAGCCGACATGCACGTCGGGGTGTACTAAATAGGTCGGGTGTTTCCCGGTCATAGATTCGCTGAGCCACGATCTAATCCAACCGTCATCCGCGAGCCGGCTTCGAACATCGAAGTCGGCTCGCGGTGTTTTATGGGGGTGATTTTCAGCGACGTCACGCCCGCCCGATAGGAAACGTTGAGAATCGATTCATGGTCACGAACCGGTGTCAATCCGCTGCGATTCGATGACTTTCAGAAATCACAAAGATTGAAATTCTTCATCTTTGCTTCACTCAATCCACGCATACAATCACGTACATATTACCGAGGCGTTTACTGCTGTCGCTGATCTGTCGACCCAACGGTCAAGGAAAGGAGCAGCCGGGATGAAGCCAGGTACATCACACGCAGAAGCGATTTTCGGCATCAATGGCGCTGTTGCCGAATGCTTTGAGGAGATCGCCGATTTGCTGGAAGGTCGTTGCTCGACAGACTTCCGCATTGCCGCCTATCGACGAGGGGCAGCCGTACTGCGCGAACTGCTCTGCCAGGTCGATGTTGTCTTTGATGACGCTGGTCGTGAGGGTCTGGAAGACATCCCCGGCCTCGGACGCTCCCTCGCTTTATCCGTCGAGAAATATCTGCAGACCGGTTTGATGCCCACCCTTGAACTGCTGCGCGGCAACGGGCTCTCGCCACGTTTCATGCGGACAGCTGAAAGTCCGCGCCGTCCGCGATTCATGCAGGCGCATCATCCGTCCAGAATTCAGAGAGCGACAACGATCCCGTCGCCACCGACTGATCCACTGCTTCCATCAATCGGTCAGTTGCTCAGTGTCGACGCCGAGTATCGCCAGAAATCAGCCAGCGGCGAACTGGTTCGCATTGCTCCGCGGCAGTTCAATCCAACTGGTGAGGAATGGTTGCCGATTCTTCACGCTCGCCGAAATCAATGGCATTATACAGCAGCGTTTTCCAACACCGCACACGCTCATGAGAAAGGTATGACGCGCGACTGGGTCATCATTCACTGGGACGCGGTCGGACATGCTGGCCACTGGACCGTGATCACTTCGAAATTCGGAGAATTGAAGAAACGGCGGATCGTGCGAGGGCGTGAAGCCGAGTGCCTCGCTTTCTACCGACAGCACCCGCACGACGTTTCGGCCGGTGAAGTATTCGAAGAAGCCGCACGTTTTCGACAGAAACTGCTGTTCGAATTCGAATAAGGATGAAGGGGGCTGAGGGGACGCTCTCCGGGCCGCAGTGACTCCGGCCCGCCAGGCAGTATCGTTCGACTTCGAATTGGATAATCCTGGGGTCGACTTTCAGCAACGGATCAGAAGCTCGGTGGAAACGCCATCCACGTTCACATCTCGGACCTCGCTGGCAAGGTCCGCAGTGATCTGCCGTTCGGTCGCGGCACCGAGGCCTGCTTTACGACAGATCAACTTCAGCACGAAGCTGGCCAGCGTGACTGGAGAAAACGTCGTCTTGTGACGATTTCTGTCGCCTCACCATCTGCGAGGCCAGACGCTCTCGCTGTCCGCACCGCACGCTCCCCTGTCGCTTTCAGGTTTTGCCTGAACCAATTGAGGCGTGGAGCGTTCGCGGTGGATTCGCCGCTGGTGATTCAGCAGCTTGAAGCAATGCAGGACTACGACCTGTACGATGTGCTGGCGGAAATCGGTTACGGGCTGGCTCCACGAACTCGGGAACAGCGTGCGGAAGCATTCGAGTACAAACACGCTGGCTGGCTTAGCGGGATGCCAGCCAAGTCAGCGGACGTGTTACGAGCGATCGTGGCGCAATTCGCGAAAGCTGGAACCGACGGCTTGGAAAATCAGAACATCTTCCAGACACCCGATGTTCGCAAAGCAGGTGGACAGTCCGGAGCAATCGACGCACTTCGCGAGCTGGGCAAGCCGACTGAGATTCTCACGGAAACGAAGTCGCGACTGTTCGCGGCGTAACGCGTGTCAGACGCCGCTTCAATACCACTGTTCGAGACGGAGAAGCACATACTCCCGACCGTCGTCCGAATCCAGCAGCGTGTCTGATAGCTTCCGTCGATTCGCTTTCCAGAAGTCCAGTTCAGCTTCATCCAGCGAAGAAAACCGGTGAGTTCGTTGACTGTAAGCGCCGACGAGTCCTTGAATTTTTCCTCGCGTTTTTGGGTCGTCTGGAAGAAGGATTGCTTCCAGTGCCTTTCGACGTTCCTCCCTCGTGATGTTGCTGACAAGCAAGGCTGGCAAGACCTGGACAAACAACGTCGCTGAGTCAAAGCGGTCATTTTCAATTGTCGATGCGACAACCGTCGTTCCGTCCCCCTGATCGTGTCGAAACACTCCATGAGGTGCCTCGCGAGCCGCTTTCAGCAGACACCTTGCCGTCTTATCCGACATCGAAAGTGTGCGTGACCACTGCCACTTCACTCGTGAGCCGTCGAAATGCACAACAGAAGCATTTTCGAGTTTAAGCTCCTTTGCGAGATTGGCGACACGGAGAGCCGCCACAACTTCTGAAACACATGCGTTCTTCGCCAGCCGCTTGAGCACGGCTGCAACGACGGGTAGTTCAATGACGTACCACTCGACAACGCTGTGTGGTAGCAAAAGCTCCGCGGCGAGAGCATTGACGCGTTTCTCGTCTTCGTCATCAGAACTGAGCATGTCGCTCAGCGTTTCTCCGAAGACAGAAGGAACTCCGAGGATGATGTGTCCCAACTCGTGAGCCAGTGTGAAGCGTTGCCTGGACGTTAGCTTTCCCGTTGGTTGATTTGGTGCTTCATTCAGAAAGATGGCAGCGCGGTCACCTTTGACAACACAGAATCCATCACACCCCCCAAGTGGTCGAAGTTGCACTTTGGCACCAAGTCTCTTAGCGAGACTCTCCGGTCCATTGGGAAATTCACGGCGAGCGATTGCGAGTGCCGTCTTACGCGAGAGCATTTCAGAAGCTCTGGACGGGGTTCAGGGCCGGATTCCGAGGACGTCGTTGATCCCGTCAAGAAGTGCCTGCTTCGCCTGATCGTCCATCTGGCCTAGATCCTGATTTCGAAAAGCGATCGAGACATCAGGATGCAGTGCCAGAAGTCGCGAGATATGCCGATCAAGGTCTGATGCGTCAGCAGACAGTACGGGCGCAACACAATCCGACCGCCGGTAGCGCGATGCGTCAACCGTCCCGATGACAGGTGCAAAGTCGTCGTCGAATTGAGTTGTCATGGCAAACACCCTTGGTCTCTGAGCCAGCGTTCAGCAGCAGGCGGCTCAAGCTCGAATTCAATCATATCATCGTCAGTTTCGGAAATCAGCGTGAATGAACGTTTCTTATAGAATTTCCGTGTCTGTTCGGACGCTTTTGAAAGCAGCGTCACTCGTCCATTAAAACCCAGATCCCAACTGTGGCGTACGGCTTGAAACAGCAATGTTGAGCCCGCGCCACGGAATTTCGCGGGCTTGATGAGCCACTCCCTATTCCACGGAGCGGTCGCGAGATACTGCACGAAAACGGACGGCTTTCCCGCTTCAATGATCGACTTGCCGTCAGTCAAAAGAATCATCGCTCCCTGAATTTCGCGGTCCATGGTCTGGATGGCAAGCGACTCGGCGAACGAATCGGTGCGGCACTTTCCGACGATCTTTGTCCAGCTCCTGTCTCCCTCGCCTTTGCGGAGCGGAAGGAATTTGCCAGCCTGCCACCAGCCGCCGTCGACCGCTGACTTGGCCAGTTGACGGTCAAGTCTGATGACCTCCGCATCGCAGTCGCAGTTATTTGCGACATCTTTCAATGTGACGCGCTCTGGAAGACCGAGCATTCCCTGTCTCTCTCGATTCCGAGTGAATGAATTCCGTTTTGGATCAAGAGTATACTTCCCGTCGACAGAGTTGTCCCATCAGTCGCAATATGGCTACTCGCTCCTGGCCGGGGCTGTTGTACGGTGCTGTGAATGCCATTTCTGGCGTACGCTGGCTGAATGGTTCGGCAGTCTTCAGACTCTGCGGGACCGGTGTTTTCTGAGCCGGGGGGCGGAACGGCTCGGGGCCGGCGCGGTACTCCGCGAGACTCGACTCAACACGCGGATTCGCACGGAATACTCGGCAAGGTTGTTCGCAGCATGATGCCGGAAGAAATCTTCAGTTCGCTTGAGTGGCCAGTTGGACGCATCGGTGACGTTGCGAAAGTTCAATCGGGGTTCGCGTTCAAGAGCGACTGGTACACAACTGAGGGCGTGAGACTTCTCCGCAACGCGAACATCCACCAGAGCCGAATTGACTGGACTGAGGCCGTTCAACTACCAGCGGATCGCCGTAGCGAGTTTGCGGACTTTGAATTGCGCGAGGGCGATATTGTTCTCGCTCTGGATCGTCCGCTGGTCGCAGCGGGACTCAAGGTCGCGCAACTCACGAAGGGCGACTTGCCGGCCTTGCTGGTGCAGCGAGTCGGACTCTTCCGGCTGAATGGTGAAATCGCTCCGGAGTTCCTGTTCGCCTTTCTGAATTCCCCATTCTTTATCAGTCAGATCACCGGGCACGACCAGAGTCTGGGTGTCCCACACGTTTCCCCGAAGCAGGTCGAGGCAGTGGCAATCCCGCTGCCGCCGTTGGGGGAGCAGAAGCGGATTGCGGGGATTCTGAAGGAGCAGATGGAGGCGGTGGAGCGGGCGAGAGTGGCCGCCGAGGCACAGCTCGAAGCCGCCAAAGCACTCCCCGCCGCTTTCCTCAGAGACGTCTTCAACGCTCAAGACGCAGGCCAGAACATGCGCCGGTCGAACTGTGCCGGGGCCATGCAGTACGTCCCGGAACTCACCTGGATTCTGTTCCTCAGAATTCTCGACGAACGCGAGACGCAGGAAGCCGAAGCCGCCGAGATTGTCGGGGCTGAGTTCTCCGCGTCGATCGATGCGCCGTACCGCTGGCAGGACTGGGCCGCTCCCGAGGGACCCAAGCGGACGGAACTCACCGGCGACGGCAGCCGACTGGGCGACCTGTTCGCGTTCGTGAATGGCGAGCTGCTGCCGTACCTCAAGGGGCTGCGGAAGAAGGCGCACGCGACGCCCCAACAGAAAGTCATCAGCGAGATTCTGTCCGGTGTCGAACGGGTCCGCATCGACACAGAGAAGAACTCTCAGGACGTGCTCGACAAGGTGCATGAGCTGACCAGCGAGTCGATCGACGACACGCACGTCTTCACGCTGTCGCAGGTCTACGAAGGGCTGCTACTGAAGATGGGCGAGAAAGGCGGCGACGGCGGACAGTTCTTCACGCCGCGCGAAGTCATCCGATCCGTCGTGCAAGTGGTCGAGCCGATGATCGGCGAAACCGTCTACGACCCCGGCTGCGGGACGGGCGGCTTTCTGGCTCAGGCGTACGAGTTCATGGCCGGGAAAGACAACGCCAACATCGCCTCGCCCGACGACTTGGACACGCTGCGGCATGACACGTTCTTCGGTCGCGAGAAAGAGAATCTCATCTACCCGATCGCGCTCGCGAATCTGGTGCTGCATGGGATCGATCAGCCGAACCTGTGGCACGGCAACACGCTGACCAGGCAGGAAACGTACGACGGGCTGTTCCTGTCTGCTCCGCCGACGTTCTGGAGTCACTGCCGGGACTGCCGACTCGACAGGGTTCTGAGCCGACTCACAACGCTGCAACCGGAACTGACCCGAGTTTGGTTGCTACGTTGGTTGCAACGGAATCTGGTAATCTCGTTATCACAAGTTATCACGAAAAACGGCTGCCGCCGGAGGTGACTCCAGCGACAGCCGTAATGTGAGTTCTCAAGAGAGTTTACGCGAAGAATTGACGTCTCCTGAGAAGTGGTGGGGGG
>JABMPE010000217.1 GCA_013203845.1 Rhodopirellula sp.
ATCTGGAGACGATTCCGTTTGGAGGTTTTTTTGAGGATGACGAGTTAGACACGGAGGACGAAGACTCTGCACCAGGGCTTGGGTGTGGCGTCATCATCGATCCTTCGGGGATTGTTCTGACAAACTACCATGTTACAGAAGAGGTCGGCGAGCTGTTCGTAGAATTATCTGATGGTCGACAGTTCAAGGTGAAAGATATCAGGAAAGACAAGAGGGCCGATCTGGCGTTGCTGATTCTTGATTGCACAGAACTTCTGCCCGCAGCCGAGTTGGGTGATTCTGACAACCTGCGCATCGGAGATTGGGTTCTAACTATTGGGAGTCCGTTCGAATTGGCGCAGACTGTCAGTGCGGGAATCGTCAGTGGCAAGGGACGTATTGTGCGGGGAGCTGGAAAAACTCGCCTTCTGCAGACAGATGCAGCGATAAACCCAGGCAGTTCCGGCGGCGCGCTCGTCAACCTGCGAGGGGAAGTAGTGGGCATCACAACCGCAATCGCCAGTCGGGATGGTGGATACCAGGGCGTCGGCTTTGCAATTCCCATCAACCTGGCGAAATGGGTCTCGACCCAACTTCGCGAGCACGGTCGTGTCCGTCGGGGATATCTCGGTGCAACCTTCGACGGAAGAAGCAGCAACTTGACAAGCCCGGGTGGTGGAGTGAAATACGGGGCGCTCGTAAGCGAAGTTGCCATCGATTCCCCTGCCCGAAGAGCGGGGCTGAGAATGAAGGACAAGGTGATATCGTTCGATGGTCAGCCCGTCAGTAGCACCCCGGTACTACTCGAACTCATCGAACGAAGTGAAATTGGCTCCACACACCGCCTGGAAGTGTTACGTGGCGGAACTCAGAAGATCCTGGAAGTGGCGATCGAGGAATCTTCCAGCATGGCAGAAGCCTTGTCGTCTGCTCAAGCAGAGTTCAATGAGCCCCCCGAACTGGTATACAGCCGTGATCTTGAGGTTGCTGTAGGCGACCTAAGCAGACGCATCGCAAGCCAACTTGGCGTGCAGACCGGCGAAGGTGTTGTGGTCGTTCGCTTGGATCGCGGAGGGGCTGCATTTAGGGCCGGTATCCGTGGAGGCATGGTGATTGTCCGTGCGGGCAATCGCCAAGTCCGAAACACCGAGGATTTCGCCGACATCATGGAAAGGGAGTCGCTCACAAGAGGAATCCGACTGCAGATCTTCACCGGTAAAGGCACTCAGACGATTACCGTCCGAAGTCCCTGACGATGCAGATAGCATTGCTATGGATAAACCACTGTTTCAACTAATCAGGGACGTGGCAATAAGTTCGGAATGGAGAAGTGAAGTGAGAGTGACCAGGTACATTGTACAGCTCGTCTTTCTGCTGCTGGTAATAGGAGTCGCATTCGTATTCCAGGGCAATTGCGAACGTTGGTGCCCGTTCGGCGGCGTAGAAGCAGCCTACATGTATTTCACTGAAGGCGACATGCTTTGCTCACTCGGCGTGTCCAATTTCTTCGCGCTCGGCGGTGTACTCGTAAGCGTTCTACTGCTTCGTAGAGCGTTCTGCGGGTATGTGTGCCCTATGGGCACCATCTCCGATTGGACGGGCGGGCTCGGTAGACGCTTGGGAATTGTCCAAATCAGATTGCCCGAAAACGTGGAACGCATTCTGCGAGTATTGAAATACTTCGTGCTCGCCGCCATCTTGGTCGCCACATGGAAGGCCGGAGAACTGATCTTCCGTGGCTTCGATCCCTGGTATGCACTGACGAGCCGACACGGCACTGACATTACCCTGTGGGCATATGTGGCTTTGGCAGTCACCGTGCTCAGTTCACTCGTGTTTGTACTGCCATTCTGTCGATGGCTCTGTCCGTTTGCTGCGGTGCTCACTCCTCTTGCGTCAGCAGGTTTGACTCGCGTGAAGCGAGACACGCAACACTGCCAGGGTTGCGAGCGTTGTTCCAAGAAATGTCCAATGTCTATCCCAGTACACAGCCTCACTGAAATTACGACGGGGCGCTGCCTGTCTTGCATGAGTTGCCTGGACGTTTGCCCCGCGAATAACGGTCACACCGAAGCTGCCCTGACGTGGGGGCCACCCGGATGCTTAGGGCGTCCGTGGTCACAGGCCGCACTTGTGTGCGTTCTGCTATTCTGCACATCAGCGGCGGTAGCGGCGTCCTATCTACTTCCCTCGCCATCATTCGCGCACAGTCGCGGAACGCCACCCAAAGACGTCGCTCGGATAGCTCTCAAGGTCACCAACGTCAGTTGTCGAGGCCGAGCCAATTTTCTTGTTTACTTCCTGGAACGCGACGACATCTACGAAGTTCCAGGGTATCTCAAGATTGAAGCATGGCCTGGTCCGGGAACCGTACCGGTCGAAATCACGTATGATCCAGCCAAGACGGATGAGCAAGTCATCAAGCGAGCGATCACCGAAGCGTACCTCGATGTGGCTCGGAATGAATGGACGACCTCGCCTTTCAAAATTGAGAACTATCAGCCGCCTGCACTCAATCTCCAAGGTTTCCCGATGTGGAAGAATGGTGGACTCAAAGGAAGTTGATCGACATCAAAAAGTTCACTGAACGCTGAGTAACATGAAGTATGCCCGTGTTTTGGCATCGGTGCGGAGTAGAAGGAATCAACGGTGTTCGACCTGAAAATGAGACGGCCTGACGTTGCAGCACTGGCTTCCATGATATTCTCTCTCGTCGATTGCCAACACGTCTCCAAGTCTCCCATAACCGGAACTCGGGTTGCCGGCGTCCGACGGCGGCCATTCGTGTTCGTGCTATCAGGAGGCAGCCCACAGCCGGACAAACATCATGATAGCGATTAGCGGAAGGAACGGCCCGAAACCTTCTTCAATTCCTTCTTGTCGAGTCCCACCGAGGTGCTGTAGCCTGCGGCCAAGCCACTTCGGTTAAGCTTAAGACAGTAATACTCTGTCACCGATAACGAATAGGACGGAATAGGGAGTTATATGGGCGTATTGTCTCGCATCCTGAACATCGCGACGCTGGTAGTCCACCTGATGGTGGGCTGCTGCTCGCACCATGCGCATGGTTGCGAGAGCAAGCCTTGTTCCTCTCCAGTTCACAGCGACGCAGCGCCTGACGAGCAAGGCCCGCAGTGCGGATGCGATCATTCGCATCATGGGACACAGGACTGCCAAGGTCTCAAGCGCCTCTGGATTTCTCCACGCCGCACAGTTGGCGGTTCGCTCATCCCGCCCTTCCAGGCATCCTTTGTAGCAATGCCGGATGACCAGCTTACCCGCGTGGCCATCGGCTCCCAGCAACTTCCCCAGGCCACGGGCCGTCTTCTGCTGCCGGTTCGTCTCCATCTCGCCAATCAAGTCCTGCTGGTTTGACTGCGCGCTCTCGTTGAATCGGCCCTTGTTTGACGCTGCGCGCATCGCAGGTCTAGGTGCGCCGCAGGCCGCTCTGGCTTCCGTGTGAAATACCGTGTGATGGTTTTTAGTTCCCACCTGTTTCTGTTCTACTTTCTG
>JABMPE010000031.1 GCA_013203845.1 Rhodopirellula sp.
CCCAATTGAGCTACGTCCCCTGAAAATGTCGAGAGCCAAGAGTCCAGAACCCAGCAAAACACTCTCGACCCTGGACACTTGACTCTCGACAGCAAATGGGCGTACCTGGATTCGAACCGGGGACCTCAGCTTTATCAGAGCTGCGCTCTAACCAACTGAGCTATACGCCCTTCGCTATTCACGAATTCTTGCGTCCTGGATGTTTGATGTCCAGTGAGCACAACAAGGATTCTTGCATCGACAGAACGAATCCATCGCCTGAGCGAAATCGATCTCCTGTCGACGGTTTTGTCAGCTCCGGAGTTTGCGGCCCAGATCCAGCCATCAATGATTCGCCGAGCGTAACCGACAACAGGCTCTCTGTTTCAGTTCGGCTTTCACGCACGAAATCACCAGCATCCATCCCGGCAAGCATCGTAAAGCCCAGAATATTTGATCCTTTCTTCTATTCGCCATCCTTCGCAATGGGAACCCGCACCCCGTCTGCCCGAAGTGCTCCGGTCTTGAGAAACGAGGAAACAGCGTCAATCACCTGAGCATCAAACGGAAGAAACGAATGCAAAACAGGGAAGACGATCGAATCCTCAGCGCCTTCCAGATGAGCACTGGTGACAGCGACCAGACCGTCGTCATCACCAGGAATCAGCGGGTTATATCCTTCGCCAGTGCCCTTCCCACCCGCGATCACTGCAAACGGAATCTCTGGAATCGGCAACTTTGCGATGACCCCGGATTCGTGAGCCACCAGCTGCTGGCCAGCTGGTCCAAGAACCAGTCGGTAAAGGTGCCAGTCACGGAGAATATCCGCAACTTCTGCCCCTTTGTTGGGCGTCCCCATCATGACCAGGCATCGCGACCGCGGATCACCTCCCTGCTCCAGCCACGATCTGACGACCAGCCCACCCATACTGTGCGTCACAAAGCTGATCTTCTCCACCCCCTCAAGCGACTTCACGACATCCCCCAGCATCTTCGCTGATGCTGAAATGTCGACCCGAGTGCTCGGGTAATCGAACGGAACCACGAGATATCCGTCTTTTTCGAGGCGTTCCTGCACACGTTTCATCGCCTTGGAAGACCGAAAGATGCCGTGCAGAAGAATGACGGCCTCACCCGTCATGGGGGGGAGTTTCCGCTCAACTCGAACGTCCTCAAGCGTCTTTTTACAGACATCCAGACTTCCCCACGCCTGTCGAACGTCACCAGGATCCAGCAACCTGAAATGCCCGGTAAAGACGTTCTGCTGAATCGTCCAGCCCTGAAAGAAATGGACATCACCCCAGAACTGCCGACCACCGAGCGTTTTCATCGGGACATTCACCTGCAAAGCCTGCTGCCTGGAAACTTCCGGAACGGGCGTCTCATCCGCCATCACGAAGCTTTGAAGTCCCACCCAACAGGCCAACAGCAAGGCGGTCAGGCTACTCCAGCGAAATGCCCGGGCGGGCCTGACTTCGTAAAAAGTCCCATTAAACACGGCGTTAAGCTCCGAAGCGGGGATACAAGCCTGATGCCTCCGCCCGCAGAATACGGACCCGTCCGACGAAACGACACAAACTCCAAGAGGCGAATTCCTCTCAAAGATATAACTTCTTTTCGTCCGTGCTTTGCATCAGAGACAAGCCAATCTAATCTCCTGACAATTGACTGCCCACGGCAATCGCTCGCTCGTTCTCCAAATCAAGCAAATTCCGGTTCGCCAACAATCGATCGATATCATTCACGAAATCCCAGCGTGAACCGTTACCAGAAGATCACCGCAGCCGACTTCAGGAACACGAATGATCTGCCCGTTCTGCCGACACGACGAAACAAAAGTCATCGACTCGCGTTCCAGCGAACCGACGGTCATCCGCCGACGGCGAGAGTGCATGAAGTGCGAACGCCGCTTCACGACCTATGAAAAGATTGAGCAGGCGCCGATCAAGGTCATCAAGAAAGACGGCTCACGCGTCCCGTTTGACAAAGAGAAAATTCGGTTTGGACTGGAAAAAGCCTGCTATAAGCGGCCAGTCAGCCAGGAACAGATCGAGGCGTTGATCAACTCGGTCGAGTCTGACATCTACGACGATTTCGAGAACGAAGTCCCAGGACGATACATCGGCGAGAAAGTCTTCAACCTGCTGCGGGAAATTGATCAGGTCGCGTTCGTCCGATTTGCATCCGTGTATCGCGAGTTCAAAGACGTCAATGACTTCGTCGAAGAACTCGGCCCGATGCTCGACGACCGTGGCAGTCTTCCTCGCTGATCACGAGCAACTTGCCAACTTCAATCGTCATGCGACCGCGAGCCACATCAAGAAGGTTCACACACCAGATGGCCGCTCTTGCCACCGGACTTTTCGAGCAGTTCCAGCGGCCCGATCGACATCCAGCGGTCAACCGCTTTGCACATATCATAGATCGTCAGGGCCGCGATGCTGACAGCGGTCATCGCTTCCATTTCGACGCCCGTTCGCCCGTGATTGCTGACTTTCGCCTCGATGCGAACGCGACGATCATCGACGAATTCATAGTCGATCGACGCGCTGTCCAGACCGAGCGAATGACACAGCGGAATCAGATTCTGCGTCTGTTTGGTGGCCATGATTCCGGCCAGGCGAGCCACTTCGAGTACATCACCCTTCGCCAGTTGCCGATCCTGAATCAACTTCAACGTTGAAGGTTCCATCGCAACAAAGGCCTGAGCCCTCGCCATCCGCTCTGTGATTTCTTTTCCGCCAACATTGACCATCCGACTCGCGCCGGACGAATCGAAATGAGTTAACTCACCAGACATTGAACTTCACCTTCGAAAACGGAATCACACACCAGTCGGACGCCGGCAGACGACGACTTTGGTTTTGCCGGCCTGACGAGTGTAGATCACCGTGCCGACGCCCTGCCCTTTCATGGGCAGTTTTCTTCGAACCGCCTCGGCCTGAATGGGCACGTGACGGCATTTGACTTCGGCCTGACCGAATTCGTGACGACCAAACGCTCGTCGGACGTCGCGGTCATTGTTCGGCAGATTCTCCAGCACCTCGAACGGTCGAACGAACGGCGAATCGACCAGCGAGTCACCGGTGAGATACTCCTCGGAATCGTCGAGTCGTCGCAAGCCAAGCCGCTCGGCGACGACATCAACGAGACCCGATCGAACCACGGCTGGGTCGAGATCGTAGATCCATGCTCCTAACTCTCCGACGTTCGTCCATGCCGAGAGTGGCTCCGCGGCGATTGACTCTCCTGAAGGCAGAACGGTTGCTCGCGACGGCGCTTCACCAGCCAGATCACCGAACCAGATCGTGGCTTCGCGACATTCTCCGTCGAGGCTGATCAGCTCGACTTCGCAGTTCGCAAACTTCCCGCCGAAATTGCTGGCCGGGCTGAGCTTGATCGCGCCGCCTCGGAACTCGTCAATCAGCTCCAGCAGCACCGGTAAGCCCGGCTGACAGTCTTCAATCCTTCTTACGCGACGCCATTCCACGGGCCGGCGATCGGGATCGATATGCAGCAGGCCGTCTCGCGAAACTACATCGGCAATGTCAGAACACGTTGTGGTGACTCGGTCAGCGACGCCGTGAACCACCGCGTTCCAATCGGTCATCAGGCAACAGACAGGCGACAAATCCACGCTGGTAACGTCGCACCCCTGCATTCCGAGAGCCATCGAATCCGCGCCGATGCCACAGCAGAAGTCCTGAACCGCTCCGGAAAACCGCTTTGCCTTGTGAGCCGCAACGGCTTCGGACGTCGCCTGTTCGAGACCTTTCGCCGAGAACCACATGTCAGCCGCCCGTGAGAATCTCGACGCCGCCTTGATACGCAGCTCAGCCTGAGTCATCGCTGCCCTGACAACTTCCGGCGAGAATTCGGCTCGAAGCCGTTTCTGAAGCCCGAGTTCCGCTCCTCTGTTTTTCGAGAGACGGTTTTCTTCCAGACGTTCGAAGAGTTCCGGAGTCGCTTTGAGCTGCTTGAGGACTCGGCAGACTTCCTCGGCAGAAGATATGTCAGATTCAGAAGAAATGTCAGATTCAGCGGACACAGAAGGCCTCTTTGGACAACTTGAATAACGACTGCCGCGAAGCAGACCCGAAACCCGCTTCCGCTTCAACTGATCACTAACCCGGATTATTCATCAAGAGCAGGCTGAACCGAGCAAACGCCGAAGCTGCAGAAACCTCGTTCGCGAAGTCAGTTCCAAGGTGTGAGAAAACAAAGCCTGCATCGCGATGCGTTGACGCTGTGCTGGAAACGAGTGGCGAGCACCTGGTTCGGCCTACATGAATAATCCCGCTTAACGCTTCGGTGCATTGCGGTAGTCAAGTGGCGGTTTCTGCCCGTCAACCATCAGCGATCGGTAGCCCTGGTCGCCGATCCTTCGCTGGAATTCAAGCTTACCTTCTCGCAGCAACTCTGGCTTTGTATAGAAATCCCAGGCCGATGCCGCCAGTACTCGGGCTGCCAGATTCAGCCCTTTCCGCCCAATTGACGAGCCTCCTGCCGCGACCGCCTGCCAGGAATGAGCCGGAGTGCCCGGCACCCAGCAGGCCGTGGTGAACCCCGTCGTTGGAACCTGCCAGGAAACGTCGCCGACGTCCGTCGATCCTTTGCCGACCGTTCCGCTGCGGTCTTCGATTTCCCGGATCGCCGTCAGCGGGCCTGGCGAGTCCAGTGTTGCCTGAAGCTTGAGAGCGAACTCCGTTTCCTCCCCGTCATATTCCAGGTCGCAGATTTCCCTCAAATTCTGCATCGTGACCTGAGATAACGCGTTGTTCGGAAGTATTTCGCGAATTCCGCCTTCGAAACGAATTTCCAGTCGAGTCTCCGTCGCCAGAGCACCGGCTTTTGCGCAAAGAACAAGCCGTTCGTAAAGCTGCCTGACAACTTCTCCGTCGGGATGTCGGATGTAGTAGTAAACTTCGGCGAAATCCGGAACGACATTGGGGGCTCGCCCGCCCGCCGTAATCACATGATGAATTCGCGACTGGTCAGGCGTGTGCTCACGCATCAGCTCCGCGGCATAATTGGTGAGGGAGACTGCGTCGAGCGCCGATCGCCCCTGCTCTGGAGCGGCAGCCGCGTGTGCTGACTTCCCGTGAAATCGAAATTTGACCGCCATGCGAGCCAGCGTCGACCGGTCTCCCGCTGAGTTTTCGTGCCCAGGATGCCAATGCAGAACGGCGTCGCAATCCTGAAACGCTCCGGCCTCAGCCATGAAAACCTTGCCGCTGCCACCTTCTTCGGCAGGGCATCCGTAGAAACGAACGGTACCGTTGATCGTCCCGGCTTTAATCTGCTCGGCAATCGCGATGGCTGCCGAGGCTGACGCCGCTCCGAAAAGATGATGCCCGCAACCGTGCCCGTAGCCGCCAACTTTGGCGGGCTCCCGGTACGGCACCGCGTTCTGGGACAGTCCCGGCAGGGCGTCAAATTCGCCGAGAATTCCAATGACCGGCGTTCCGCTGCCAACGCTCGCCGTAAACGCGGTCGGAATTCCGCCAATCCCGGGCTCAATCAGGAATCCAGACGCTTTCAGCATGTCACGGAGCGCCGCGGACGATTTCGTTTCCTGATACCCCGGCTCGGCAAAGGCCCAGATGTCGCTAGCGACTTTCCAGACGACATCATCGCGCCGGTTAATCGACTCGAAAAGAACTTTCTTCTCGGATGGAACCTTCTCAGCCCGAACATATCGGAGATCGCTGATCAATAATGCCAGGAATCCGACCGCGATGCAGAAACTGCAGCCAAGTCGTCGAGTCATCAGCCGCGAACTCCTCAAAAGAGTGATGTGCGGCACGATGATGAAGTGGCTATGGCGAGGTTGCAACCGGGGAGCCGACTGACGGTGGCTCTGCTGAACTACCCTCGCAATTCCCGTTGTTGGGCAGCAACTCCGACCGGACAATTGAAACGTCGATCGGCGCGTCAATTCCAAGTCGGACACCGCCGCCCTTGATCGAAATCACTTTGATGGTGATCTCGTCGCCAATCCGAATGACTTCCTCTTTCTTTCTGGAAAGCACCAGCATTTCCCATCCCTCCCTGGTTCCCTGGTTTGTTGAACAGATACAGCTACGTCCCAATCCGACACAAACTTCAGCCCTGAGTTACGAGTGAAACCGCAATCACCAGAACAAATTCACCGAATTACTTTGATTTTGTAGAATTTTCGCTGCGACCGGCAACAAAAACCTGTCGGCATTCCGTCATTCGGTGTTCATGATTCCGGAACTGGTAAGATTTTCCAGGCCGGTAAACATCCTCGTCTGGATGAATCCTGCGGATCATGGCGTTCAAGCAGCGGCAACCACACTGCCTCGAAACGTCCGACAGCTAAATTCCAATTCGCCACACAGAAATGTCTTCCGGCGTGTAAAGTCTTGCAGTGCCGAAATGCCGGAGTAACCTCGTCGCATCACACCGCTTGCCGGTTCGATCGTTGTTCGTGCCCTGCCTGTCAGAAAAGCGAAACTATTCCGGATGTTCCTTCGACCCTCATACCGTGCCGCATTTTTGGGGCTGCTCGCAGCCCTCCTGGCCAGTCCGTCTGCTGCCGACG
>JABMPE010000218.1 GCA_013203845.1 Rhodopirellula sp.
CTTCTGATCAACACCGCCAAGGTCGGGGGCATCGGTGGCGACGCAACGAATGCCTCGCTTCTTCAGAAAAACAATGGCGTCAGGACCTGGTGAAGGCCAGCCTTCGCTGTTTCCGTTCAGCGGGTCGGTCCACAGGCCAGCGTCGTTGGGTTGCGGCTTGAAGTGCTTGTCGAGGTGGCCGGTGTGGAAAATGACGATGTCACCCGGCTTGAGCAAACCGTGCTGCTTTTCGAAGGCTTCGATGTGTGCTGGTGTGATCTCCGGCGATTCGGGCCAGGTATTTTTCTTCGTTGTTCCAACGAGCGACGTGACATCGATCACGCGAGCGTCGCCGCAGGTCCAGTCAAGAGGCACCTGCTCGGTCGTCATCGAACTGAATCCGCGCGGGCCGTATTTCCGCTCGTACTCGGCCAGCCAGCCTCGAACCTCGGGAGAGTACGCGACAGTCGTTCCTTCCGGAGGCAATGCAAACGAGGGCGGGACCAGATTCGTCCCCGCCATGCTGTCCATCAGGTGAGTGTGATGGTGCATGTCGAGATAATCTGAATAGAGGAAGTCGACCTTGAGATACACCTGCCGATGATTGCCGGTGCCGACTCCCGGCGACGTGACCGGAAGGTTGGCAGCCAGCGTCGGCGACAGATCGATGGCCCGCTTCGCTTTTGAAGATTCAATCAGACGCTTCGGAAGGTCACCGCCGGAAATCGCAAACGCCCTGCCTTCGCTGTACGGACCGTCTTTGTGTTTGGGGCCAAGCATTATGTAGAACGCTCCGGTCGGCGGCAGCGATCCCAGATTCGTCGCGCCCTCGGTCCAGATCATGCCGTATTTCAAACCGGCGTAGTGTGTCGGCTCGGCGAGATTCGGCAGCGGTCCCATGCTGGCGCTATCTGTACCCAGCGTCATGACTTTCCGAGTTGCCAGAAACTCCATGCAGTCCGGATCGGGATCAGGATACCCCGGAACCTTCCGATCCAGCGCATCGGCGATGTACCGCGATCCGTCTGGAAACGGGCGGTAGTACTTGTCCGAGTAGTCACTGCGAAACAGCACAACATCCCCGAAGCGAAGCTGCCGATGCTTGCGTTCGAAACGTTCAACATGCTCGCGCAGCACGAGCGGACTCGTTCCGTTCGGAGCCTGGTCGAGCAGGTCCCGCACATCAACGACACACGCTTCGCCGCCAAACTGCCAGGCCTCGATCTGATCGGTGTAGGCAAGTCCCAGCGGCCCCGACTTCGGTCGCTTGAGATCCGGTCGCGCGACCGAGTGCGGTGGAACGTCCAGTTGGGTGCCGGTGTTGCCGTCAATCAGCAGCACGTCAATGTTATAAGGGCTGTCCGGACCGATTGTCCGCTGGTGAGTGATTTGAAAACGCGGGAACGGAGCTGATGGCCAGGTCGCCGGATACTCGGGAGCGATCAGCAACGAACAGTCGATGAACCTTGGCGTGCCTTCCGGTTCTTTCGCGTGTGTGTCAAATGTCGCGGCGTCCAGAATCATGACCACTGCAGCCAGCAGCAACCCGCACGAGCATTTTCTGACACGCATCATCGTTCAGTCTCCCGGCAGGTCACTCATACAATTTCAACGGTCGCAGTCGCCTCTTGAAGCTGTTACCCCTGATGGAGTCGCACCTGCCCGCATCAGAGGGGCCGATAATCTGAAACCCGCATCTCGATTGGTCAAGCACGCAGACAAAGTGATGCTCAAGTCTCGTGGCCACAAAACGTTTTGCCAGACACTCGTTCCGCACGACACTGGCCGAATTGGGTAAGAGAAAAGAGCAGTGATCTCCGCCATTTCCGCACAGGCGGTAACCTGTCGTTTATGCATCAGTCTGAAAGTGGATCACGCGGTGGCGAATCCGCATCGGTACGAAAAACTCACAGCCCCTTCGGACTGTCATTGAGACATTCATGGGCTCGGTCCAATTGATGTTCCTTTACGGAATGTGTACGAAACAACATCCCGATTCCGTGAGCTGACGACGCTGGCCGCAGAAATCGACTCGTGACGATGTGTTGGGTTGCAGTGGTGCCTGTCAGACGGCGATGCTGCCTCTTAGCTGGGACCACGCACGGAACGCACGCCCGGTCGATAATTCAAGCTCATTCTTTTTCAGGGAGTTCTGCCGATGAAACTTCTGGCAACGATGGCTGTTGTGCTGGTCTCGCTCACCGGAACGCAGGCTTTCCAGAAAGCGGCCGAGGCTGCGGACAAGTCTGTCAAAGTCTTCTTCCTGGTCGGGCAATCCAACATGGAAGGCAAAGGCAACCCGGCCCATCTTGATACCTACAAGGAAGACCCGCTGATCAAGCCGACGTACGCAGGCCTGAAAGACGGGGATGGCTGGAAGGTTCGCGACGATGTATGGATCACGTATCCCACGAAGTTTCGCGGAGCCAAACACGGGCCGCTGACAGTCGGCTACGGCACAAAAGAACCGGAGTCGATTGGACCTGAATTCGGATTCGGACACACCGTCGGTAACGCGATCGACGAGCCGGTGGTGATCATCAAAATCGCCTGGGGCGGCAAGTCACTGGCCGTTGATTTTCGACCGCCGAGTGCTCCGCCGAGTGACGAAGAAATTGCCGAACGGCTCGAACGAGCCCGCAGGAAGAAGCCGGAAACCACGCCCGACGACATCAAGGCGGAATACGGGTTTTACTACCGCGAGATGGTTCGACATGCGAAAGAGGAACTGGCGGCTCTCGATACTCGATTTCCGAATCTCAAAGGGCACCCGGTTGAAATCGCTGGCTTCGTCTGGCATCAGGGCTTCAACGATGTGATCAACCGGACGCTCAAGGACAAACAATACTCCGATTACACAAAGTGGCTCGCTCTGTTCATTAAAGACGTCCGGAAGGATCTCGATGCTCCTGACATGCCGTTCGTGATCGGCGAACTGAGCACCGGCGGAATCCTCAACCGAGGTGACTTCCAGATTGCTCAGGCCAACACGGCGAAGCTGGAAGAATTCAACGGCAACGTCTCCTTCGTTCCGACCGCCGAGTATTACGACACGAAGGCTCACGAGCTGTATGAGAAGGGCTACTGGAAAGGCACTGACGAACAGAAGGCTCTGTGGAATGCGGTTGGCAACGATCGTCCGTATCACTACCTCGGTTCCGGCAAGACGTATTATCTGAAGGGCAAAGCGTTCGCCGAAGCCATACTGAAACTGCAGAAGTAGCAGGTGTCTCGTGAAAAACTGCCATTTAACAATTGTCTTCTTCCTCGTCTGGCCGACGATGTGTCCGGCGGACGAGGTTCGCTTTAACGAGCATATCCGTCCGATCCTGGCTGAACATTGTCTGCAATGTCACGGACCGGACGCGGAGAATCGCGAGGCCGATCTGCGCCTCGATCTGGAAGAACTGGCTAAAGAGCACGCGATCGTGGCTGGTCAACCAGAGAAAAGTGAGCTGCTTCGTCGCCTGACGACGGCTGATCCTGATGAGCGAATGCCTCCGCCGGACTCCGGCAAATCGCTGACGCCTGCTCAAATTGAGTTGGTGCGTCAATGGATTCTGGAAGGAGCACATTACGAAGGACATTGGGCCTTCGAACCGATCTCTCAGCCCGAGCCTCCGAATGTCGACGACGCCTCGGCGACTGATGTCGATCGCTTCGTCATTGCACGTCTTCAGAAAGCTGGCCTGAAGCTTTCACCAGCGATCAGTCGTCAGCAACTGATTCGCCGGGCATTCTTCGATCTGACAGGACTTCCGCCTACCTGGGAAGAGGTCACTGCCTTTGTAAACGACAACTCTCCGCAGGCATACGAAAAGATAATCGACCGCTTGCTGGAATCGCCGCGGTATGGCGAACGCTGGGGACGTCACTGGATGGATATCGCAAGGTACGCCGACACGCTCGGCGGCAGCGCGATTGGTTTTACGAAGTTCCCGTTCTCTTACACCTACCGCGACTACGTGATCCGCTCGTTAAACGCCGACGTGCCGTACGACCGTTTCGTGATGGAGCAGTTGGCCGCCGATCAGCTTGGACTGGCTGAAAATGATTCAGCGCTGGCAGGGCTGGGGTTTCTGACGGTCGGCATGCAGTACCGAAATCCTCACGACACGATCGACGATCAGATTGACGTGGTGACTCGCGGACTTCTCGGGCTGACGGTGGCCTGTGCACGTTGCCATGACCACAAGTACGACGCCATTCCGACGACAGATTACTACTCGCTGTACGCGACGCTGGCCAGCAGCAGCGCTCCGGATTTGCTGCCCGAGATCCGCGTTCCCGAAAAAATGAACGCCCGGTCGCCCAAGGCTTATCAGGACTATCAGAGAGAGCTGGCAAAACGCCAGCAGTCTCACAATGACATGGCTCGCGAACAGAGCGTCGTCATGCGTGGCCGCTTGCGGATGCAGGTAGGGCTCTATCTGAAAGAGCTGGCAAAAGGCACTCCCGAACAGGATCTCTCAGCAGCCTTTCTGTCGTACCGAACTGACGACCTGCGACCGCTGGTATTGAATGCGTGGCGGGATTACCTCAAAGCGATGCCCGAAGATGATCCTGTCTTTGGTCCCTGGGTGCGGCTGTCGACGGTTGAGTCAGACGTTTTTCGTGACGAGTGTGCGACGCTGGTTGAGGCGTTGACTAAAGAGAACGGTGATCCGAGTAAGTTTGCCGCGGGCCAGAAACTGGCCGGAACTGCCCCTCGTTGGAACCCACGAGTTCTGGCGACGCTGACTGAAACAAAGCCGTCGTCATTGATCGAACTTGCAGAAGCGTACGGTTCCCTGTTTGCGATCGTGCAGACGGAATGGTTGAAGTCCGTGCTCGCAACGACACTTGAAGCGCAGACTGGTGCCAGAGTCGTTCCCGATGAAGACGCGCGCCACGCAGACGTCAACAGTGCCGTCAACCGGCAACTCAGACACCACCTCTACGCTGCTGGCACACCAACGGCGATGCCTGATGATGTCGCGGTGAAACTTCTGAACCGTCCCGTTCGCGACAATTTGAGCGGCCGAAAGGGAGCCATCGACAACCTGCATTTATCATCGCCCGGTTCACCACCGCGAGCGATGTCGCTTCAGGAAACGAAGGACGCCGGAGACTTTCACGTATTCCGACGTGGCAACGCGATCGATCGAGGCGAGCTGGTTCAGGCTCGCTTCCTGACGGCGCTTACCCGATCTGATTCGCAGCCCTTTCCTGATGGGAAACGCAGGCTGGGGCTGGCGCAGGCGATTGTCGATCCGGCCAATCCTTTAACCCGTCGAGTCATCGTGAACTGGGTCTGGCAACATCACTTTGGACAAGCTCTGGTTCGAACGGCTGACGACTTCGGAACTCGTGGCCAGCCGCCGACACATCCGCAACTGCTCGACTACCTCGCGTCAAAGTTGCTGGAAGATGGCTGGTCACTCAAAAAGCTGCATCGCCGCATCATGCTTTCATCCGTCTATCAGCAGGGAGCGATTGAAAACTCAGCCGCCAGAATTGCTGACCCCGACAACAAACTTCTGTGGCGAATGCCACGACGACGGCTTGAACTGGAAGCCATGCGCGATTCGATGCTGGCTGTCTCCGGTGAGTTGGATACCAGAACGGGTGGGCGTCCATTCGATTTCCTGTCGAAACCGAACGTTCCGCGGAGAAGTATTTACGCCTTCATCAATCGCGACATCGTGTCGAGCCTGGCCAGTACGTTCGATGCCGCGAATCCCAACTCCTGTACGGCGAAGCGTTCCGATACCAACGTGCCGCAGCAAACTCTGTTCGCCCTGAATTCCGACTTCATTCAGGACCGCGCTGCCGCTCTGGCTTCGCTCCGTGAAATCACCTCGGCAACGACAGACGCAGACCGAGTGACGCTGCTTTACCAGCGAGTGTTCTCACGGTCACCGGAGCCTGACGAACTTCAGCTGGCGATTCGTTACGTGGAGTCACTGAGTGGAACGTCAAAGGGCGGGGAATCAACCGCCAGGCGATGGCACCAACTGGCTCACGTGCTGCTTGCCTCAAATGAATTCATCTTTGTGGATTAAGGTTGATGAATACTGTACATAATCAACAGTCTTGTTCGCGTCGAGCGTTTTTGAATCGCAGTGGCATGGGGTTCGGCACGCTGGCTCTGGCAGATCTTGTCAGTGGTGGCGGAAGCGTGAGTGCCGCATCAGGTCGACACTTTGTCGGCAAAGCAAAGCGCGTGATTCATGTCTTTCTGAATGGAGGCATGTCTCAAGTCGACACGCTGGATCCAAAACCGGAACTGACAAAACGCGGCGGGCAGATGCTGCCATTCGCGAACCTGCAGACCGAACGCAAAACCGGAGTCGCACTACCGTCGCCCTTCAAGTTCAAGCAGCACGGTGAAAGCGGAATTCCGATCAGCGATATCTTTCCGCACCTGTCGACCTGCGCCGATGACATCGCCGTCGTCCGATCAATGCATGTGGAACTGCCCAATCACGAGATGTCGCTGATGCTCATGAATTCGGGCGACCAGCGAGCGGTACGGCCGAGTTTCGGCTCCTGGCTCACCTGGGGCATGGGTTCGGAGAATCAGAACCTGCCCGGCTTCATCGCTCTGTGCCCCGGTGGCTATCCCGTTGGTGGAGCCGGCAACTGGCGATCGGCATTTCTGCCCGGTGTTTACCAGGGAACTCACATCGACACGTCGCAAACCGATCCGAGAAAGTTAATCGCCAACGTTCAGAACACCCGGTTGACGTCGGGCGAACAGAAGACACAGTTCGATCTCTTGCAGACGCTCAATGCAAAACACCTTGCAGCGCGACCGAACGAAGCAGCGCTGGAAGCGCGCATCCGATCCTTCGAGCTGGCTTACCGAATGCAGATCGAAGCGACCGACGCTTTCGATGTTGAGCAGGAGCCCGAACACATTCTCAAAATGTACGGCGACGGCCCACAAAACCGACAGTTGCTGCTGGCTCGGCGACTGGTCGAACGAGGCGTGAGGTTCGTGCAGACCTGGCACGGAAATCTACAACCGTGGGACAGCCATTCGAATATCAAAGAGGAGCATCGCAAAGTCGCCAGTCAATGCGATCAGGGATTGGCCGCGTTAATCACCGACCTCAAACAGCGAGGTCTGCTCGACGAAACGCTGATCCTCTGCACGGGAGAATTCGGTCGCACGCCGTCCGTCGAGATGAGTCAGGGCGGCGGCGGCTCGGTTCAGGGGCGGGACCATAACCACTGGGGATTCTCACTCTGGCTGGCCGGAGGTGGAATTAAAGGTGGAACCGTTTACGGAGCCACCGACGAATTCGGCTTCCGCGCCGTCGAGAATCCGGTTTCTGTCCACGACCTGCACGCCACGATGCTGCATCTGCTCGGCTTCAATCACGAGCAGCTGACCTACCGCTACGCCGGTCGCGACTACCGCCTGACCGACGTCCACGGCCAGGTCGTTCGCGATATCCTGAGCTGATGCCGGTTGTTAGCGGCCACGGGCGTGTGATCAACTCCCGGAGTCTGCTGGGCCATTGACCGGTAGATGCTGCAACAGGTAACGCGTCATCAGTTCCCGCAGGTGCCGCGTGGTGTTTTTTCGCTCTTTGATCGAATGCGTGCGGTTCGGGTACGCCATCATGCTGAACTGTTTGTTGTGAGCAATCAGCTCATCGATCAGCATTTCGGTCGTCTGGTAATGGCAGTTGTCGTCGCCGGTTCCGTGAATCAACAACAGGTTACCTTCCAGTTGTTTCGCAAAATTGATCGGCGAGCCTTCGCGAAAACCCTCGACGTTGGTTTCCGGCAGCCCCATGTAACGTTCCTGGTAAATCGTGTCGTAGTAACGCTGGTTCGGAACCGGAGCGACGGCGATGGCGGTCGAGTAGATCTTTGGGTATTTGAAAATGGCATGGAGACTCGACGAGCCACCGCCACTCCAGCCCCAGATTCCAACGCGGCTGGCATCGAGATACGGTCGCTGCTTGAGAACCGCTTCAACAGCCGCCGCCTGATCCTGCGGCGGAATGATCCCGATTTTCTGGTAGATGCTCTTCCGCCACGCTCGACCACGCGGAGCTTTCGTGCCTCGATTATCAAAACTCATCACCACGTAGCCGCGTTGAGCGAGCATCGAATGCCACAGCCAGGAACTCCCGCCCCAGCGGTCTACCACCGTCTGCCCGGCAGGCTCGCCGTAAACATAAACGAGCAACGGATACTTCTTTGCAGGATCGAGATTCGCCGGCTTGATGCACCAGCCGTCGAGAGTCACGCCGTCGCCGATATCGACTCGCAGAAATTCGGTTTTCGCCAGCTTCAGGTTCGCCAGCTTTTCGTTGAGCTTCTCGTTGTCTTCCAGAGTTCGCACCGGCTTGTGGTCTGGCAGCGTGACCAGCGTTTCGACCGGAGGCTGATCGGCGGTCGACCAGCGATGGATGGCGTAACTGGCGTCTTTCGAAATCTGATAATCGTGCGTGCCGGTTTGTTCTTTCGGAGTGACTCGTTGAATACCGGTGCCGTCGAGATTTCCTCGATACAGAAACCGCTGCGACGCGTCTTTTGGAGAAGCGATGAAGTACAGCCAGCCGTGGGCCTCGTCGATTTTCAGCAGTTGAATGACGTCGTAATCGCCAGGCGTGGCCAGGTTTATCAGTCGACCGTCGCGCGACACGATGTAAACATGCCGCCATCCGTCGCGGTCGCTGATCCAGGCGAAATTCCGACCATCGTCAAACCATGTCAGCTCGTCGTGAGCATCGACCCACGCGTCGTCTTCTTCCGACAGAATCAGCTTCACGTTCCCCGGCTCTCTGTCCGGATGTTCGAATTTTTCAGCCTCGACATTGACCAGAAACAACCGATTTTGATTCTGCAGTCGGTTGAACTGTTGCAGCAACAATTCCTTTGAATTGCCTGCCCATTCCATTTTCGGAACATAGTGATCTCGCGAGTCGCCTGGCAGCTTGATCCAGTCGGTCTTTCCGGAAACGCAATCCACAACACCCACCCGGCATGCGGGATTCTTCTGGCCGACTTTCGGATACGCAAACCAGGTCACCTTCGGGTAAAGGGAGTCGGTGTTGTTGACCAGCGGAAACTTCTGGACGCCGGTTGTGTCGATCTGCTGGTACGCGATCGACTTTCCGTCGGGGCTCCACCGAAACCCATCTCGCAGACCGAACTCTTCTTCGTAAACCCAGTCACCGGTTCCGTTGACGATGTCGTCGTTCGCGGTTTCGGTCAGACAGCGGACGCTGTGGTCAAACAGGTCTTCAATGTAGACATTCTGGTCACGCAGGTAAGCCACGTGTTTTTCGGTCGGCGAGAACTTTGCAAACATCAGAGTTGACGGTGCCGCGTCGCCGCCG
Source organism: Rhodopirellula sp. (assembly GCA_013203845.1). Taxonomy (GTDB): domain Bacteria; phylum Planctomycetota; class Planctomycetia; order Planctomycetales; family Planctomycetaceae; genus JABMPE01. Next base: position 9,324 of record JABMPE010000218.1, read on the forward strand.
AGCTTCTGCAACTGCCGGGCCGACCGATCCAGTACCCAGTAGTCGCCGCGAGTGTTCTGTCGCCAGACTCGCTTTGAGTTGGTGTAGATCAGGAGCTTGGTCTGACTGTTCGACCAGGCATAGTCTTCGATCTTCAGCGGCGAAGACTCGCCCGCCGGAATCAGTTCCGCCGTAGAGACAACAATTTCCTTGTCGCCTGTCGCCGGATCGTGACAGACAATGTCGCGGTAGCCTTTGTGCTCGCTGGACGGTTCGAGCGTCGTGAAGGCGCTGCCATCTTCCAGCCAGCGCCCGCCGAAGCTTTCGGTTTTGAATTCGTCGCCGCCGTAAATTCGATCGACCGTGAGCACCGCCTCGTCGATTTTCGGTCTGGCAACTTTCGGGGTGGATGCATCGGGCTCATCGGTGAACCCGTCAGCCAGCATCGCTGACAGTAACAAAGCAACGATGACTGCGGCGGTGGAAGTTTTCATCAAAGGGTTATTCCTCATTGCGTCAGTGTGTCGCGGAATCTTTGCATCGGTTACAGGACGCGGAAAGACTGCCGTTTCCCAGAGTCCAGAGATCTCAGAGGATTGCCAGACAACGATTCATGTGCAGGATACCTGAAGAACGAACTGTAAATAGACATCTCATTCGAAGGCTTGTTTCTGAGCCGTCGGCAGATTGGAATGCGATCGGCATGACAGGTGTGACGATCATTGATCATGCGTGTTGACGATTCAGAGAGTTGTGCAGATACTGATTTGATGTTCCTGAATATGGTCGTCGCAGTGATGCCTCAGACTTTCAGGGAAACCACTGGTCGAGTTGCCTGTCGGCAGTAAAGGCAACAAAGCTGGAATGGTGCAGGGCAGTCCTTGGTCACCGAGGTAGATAGAGGGCACTGGAAGACGAAAGCCATATCGGGATGTTTCGATTCACTTTTGTCCCTGATGAAGGACTGCCGGAATGAAACAGACCAGTCAGATTGTAAACATCGTGGACGACGACCCGGTGTCACGTGTGTTTGTAGGCGGCATGATCCGTCGAATGAATCTCGACTCGAAGCTGTTCGAGTCAGCAGATGAGTTTCTTGAAGCCTACGATGGTGAGTCAGGTTGTCTGGTGACTGACATGCTGATGCCTGGTCGAAATGCGGTTGAACTCCTCGACGTACTTCAGGAACGTGATCAGCTACTCCCGACGATCGTGTTAACAGCGTATGCGGAAGTGCCAGCCGCTGTGCAGGTCATGCAGCGTGGTGCTGTCACGATGCTGGAGAAACCGTGCAACCAGACTGATCTGTGGAGTGCCATTCAAAAGGCATTTCGTCAGGATGTTGAGCTGCGAAGTATTCGAGAGGAACGCACGGCGATCCGCTCTCGAGTCGAGCAACTGACGAGTCAGGAACGCTCCATGATGAAACTTATTGTCGATGGAGTGCCCAACAAAGAAATCGCGCTACGGCTGGACATGGGGCTGCGAACTGTTGAGGGGCGACGTCGTTCGATTTTTAAGAAGATGCATGTCGACTCCGTAGCCAGACTCGTGCAGGACGTGATGATCGCCAACAAAGGTCGGCGGCCAGTCGAGTAGTCCAGCGAATTTCAGCCTCCAACCACGCAAGCAGCGTTGTTGTCGAGTTGCTGAGGACTAATGTTGCCGATGTGCGAGCGTTGCGGGAGGCGTGCAACTCGACAGTCGCATTATTCTCCGGTCGCAATGCGGGTGCCCGCTTGAATTTGCGGATGATTGCGATTCGCCTGCACAGTTCGTGTGGCATGCTTTGTGTGAATCGCCTTGCTTGACTGACGGGCACACTAAACGACAGCGAGCTGTGGTTACTGGGACGTTTCAAACGACCTGGTGGCTGTCTGGGGGCAAAGCACCCACGCTGGTCACTATCAGGTTCGTCTCAATCGGATCGTCCTGTGTCAGAGTCACGCACAACCCCGGAGCAGATTTCATGCAGTTGTTTCTAAAGTTTGCAACCGTTCTGTGGGGAGCCGCTACGGTCACCGGGTTGCTGGTCGTGTGGAACTACAGCGCAACGCCTGTTGAAGGACACTCGGTTGGTCCCAACTGGCCGGAACAGGTCTGTATTTCGCGTTCGCTCAGCAGGCCTACGCTGGTGATGTGCCTGCACCCTCGCTGCTCGTGTAGCCGCGCCAGCCTGCATGAGCTGGAGCGAATTCTCGCACATGCTGGCGACCGAGTTCAAACACATATTCTTGTTTTCAAACCAGCCGAGGCTTCGGATGACTGGGTTCAATCAGATACTTACAGAACCGCTCGCCGAATCGTGGGGGACAACGTGGCGATTGATGCTGGTGGTTTCTGTTCTGCCAGCTTTGGTGCGACTGCTTCGGGACACGTTGTCCTCTATTCGTCAAGTGGCCAGCGTCTTTTTGCTGGTGGTATCACGATTTCACGCGGACATGAAGGTGACAATCCAGGGCGAAGTGCAATCCAGGCACTGCTGAGAGGAGATGTTACTGAAACGGATTGCACGCCAGTTTTCGGCTGTCCGATCCGTTCAAGCTGACTGCATCCAGCATAGCTGGTTTGCCACAACCAATGAGCGCTGGTGGACCACACCGACTGATGCTCGCATGGCGTGCTCATCTTTCTCTGTAAGACACCAATTGATACGAAATGGCAGACGACATGATGACTGACGGTCAAGTTATCGCTGACTCAGATTCAGTAATACGGGGAAAAGCAGCTGCCCTGTTTGAACGGCAGCTTCATGACGTTCGTTGTCACACCGACAGAATGTTTCAGGTGCTGCTGATATTGCAGTGGGCCGCAGGAATGGCGGCAGCATTTTGGATTTCTCCCCTGACCTGGCTTGGTGGAGTCAGTCAGACACATATTCATGTGTGGGTTGCTGTGCTGCTGGGAGGGACAATCACGGCCTTTCCGCTTTTCCTGATTCGTTTCAATCCCGGCAAGCCTTTGACCCGTCACGTGATTGCGGTTGCTCAAATGCTGTGGTCAGCCCTGTTGATTCATCTTCTCGGCGGTCGTATGGAGACGCACTTTCACGTATTCGGTTCGTTAGCCTTCATTGCGTTCTACCGGGATGTTCGTGTTCTCGGGACAGCTACCACCGTTGTCGTGCTGGATCATTATCTTCGTGGAGTGTTCTTTCCGCAGTCAGCGTACGGCGCTCTAACCATTAGCCAATGGCGAATAGTCGAACACGCAGGGTGGGTTGTTTTTCTGGATACGTTTTTGATTGTGTCAATTCGTAATGGACTGAAAGAAATGCGGACGCTGGCTCAGCAGCATGCGGAACTCGGGCAGAGTCATCTGAATGTTGAAGAGCAGGTTCAACATCGCACGCAGCAGCTTGCTCAGCAGACAGATGAGTTGCGAAGTATTCAAAGGTCGTTAAGTGCGAGTGAAGAACGGCTCGCGCGTGCAGTACGAGGTACGTCGGACGGATTGTGGGACTGGAACCTGAAAATAAAAGAAATCTGGCACTCGCCCCGACTCCTGGAGCTCCTCGGTTACTCAGATGGAGATTTAAGGCCGACATTTGATGAATGGTTCCGTCTGGTTCATTGTGATGACCGCGGCGATATGCTTGCTGCAATTCGGAAACATCTCGATACCGACGCGTCTTACAATGTGCAGTGCCGCATGCGTACAAAGGAGGGCGAGTGGAAGTGGTGTCGAATCCGGGGAGCATGTGTACGAGACCAGGCAGGTGAGCCGATCAGCATGGCCGGAACGCTGCAGGATATCAGTGAGCACAAGGCACAGGCCGCCCAGTTGGCCGAGCAGGCCGCGAAGATTCAGCAGAAGCAGAAACTGGAAGCGGTGGGCTCACTCGCTGGCGGAATTGCGCATGAGTTCAACAATCTGCTGCAGGCCATGCTGGGGTACGCGCGATTTGCTCAGGACGGCCTCGATGAGCAGGAGCAGCGATTTCTGGATCTCACGCAGGTCCTGAAGGCAGGTGACCGTGCGGCAACACTAACCTCGCAATTGCTCTGCTTCAGCCGGAACGAACAGTTCACCTCGCAGGCTGTTGAAGTCGTTCCACTGATGCAGGATTTGGCGAAGTTACTGAAGCCGGTCATCAGCGAACAAATCACAATCCGGATGGAGTTGCCGCAGGAACTGCCACCGGTCTTGACGGATTCATCCGGTTTACAGCAGGCGCTGCTCAATCTATGCCTCAATGCTCGCGATGCCATGCCCGATGGTGGCGAACTGCTGATTCGGGCTGAATCCATGAATCTTTCGCCTCGGTACTGCGAAATTCATGCTCTCGATCGCCCTGGGCAATACATCTGCTTTTTGATCAGCGATACAGGGACGGGCATGTCGCCCGAACAGGCATCACGAATCTTCGAACCGTTCTACACGACGAAAGAAGTTGGCAAGGGCACGGGCCTGGGGCTGGCGATGGTGCATGGTTTCGTGGAACGCCATCACGGAGTCATCAATGTCTACAGTGAACCAGGAGCCGGTACGACTTTTCGTATGTGTCTGCCAATCGCAACTGAGAATCTTGAATTGACAAACTCAACAGATCGGCCAGCGCCAAAAGGTGGTTCAGAAACAATTCTGATTGCTGAAGACGAACCAATGGTTCGAGCTGTGGCCGAACGCATTCTCAAAGAAGCCGGCTATCGCGTTTTGACGGCAGTCGATGGGCGTGAAGCTGTCGATCTCTTTGCTCGGCACCAGCATGAGATTGCTCTGACGCTGTTAGATGTGGTGATGCCGAGGATGACAGGCCGAGAGGCCTACGAACAGATTCGCCAGATTGACCCGGATTCCATCGTCATGTTTTGCACAGGCTATGACCCGGAAACGTCGCAGGCAGACTCATTTCATCAGGACAGTCTGATGCTGGTTCAGAAGCCCTACGATCCTGACGATCTGCTGGAAGCGATTCGAATTCTTCTGGATCAACAGTTCATCAAGGATGAATCGCTATGCACGGTGTAACCGGACGTAGCCAGATACGGCGAAGTCAAGTATTCCAGTTTTGAGTTAAACCGTTGGAGGGTGACGAAGTGTATTGCTGGTCGAGATGGGCTCGACGACAGCGATGTTTTCACTTCTATCGTCTCAGCGTTGGAGGTTTATTGTGAACGAGCACACGTATCGAGTGTTGATTGTTGATGACGAGCGAATGGTTCGCGACATCGCCGTACGATCCTTCACAAAGGCCGGCTTTCAATGCGACATAGCCGAAGATGGTAATGTGGCGGCTGCGAAATTTGCTGACCAGTTGTACGATGCCGTGATCACTGATCTGATGATGCCGAATCGTAATGGCCATTCACTGGCGATCGAACTGGTCGCACATCCGGCCAGACCATTTGTTGTCGTGGTCACTGCTGTGACGGAGCCTCAAATCATCAATGACCTCAACGCTCGCGGTGTGGCGATGGTGAAGTACAAACCCATCAATCATCTGCAACTGGCACTTGATATTCGGAGAGAACTTCAGCATCGCCGACGGAAGACCATCCTGGCGACTGGGCTGGAACCGGTAAATCGTCAAGAGACTGGTAGCCGACCCATTGTGTCGGAACACGATGATAGCCTCGCACAGCAGGGTGTTGCGTCACCTTTGTGTTCATCTGATCAACGGCCAGGCAGTACTGCACTCAGTGAAAGATATCGCGTATTGATTGTTGACGACGAGCAAATGGTTCGTGACGTCGCTGTGCGGTCCTTCACGAACGCTGGTTTTGAATGCGAGACAGCCGAAGATGGCGATGTGGCGGCATTGAAATTCGCTGAAAGCGCCTATGATGCTGTGGTCACCGACCTCATGATGCCAAAGCGTAATGGCCATTCTCTGGCAGTTGAACTGGTTGGGCATCCGGCCAGACCAGTTGTGGCAGTCGTGACTGCTGCGATTGAGCCACAGATTGCCAGTGATCTCGAGGCTTACGGCGTGGCCATAGTCAACTTCAAACCAGTCGATCACTCACAACTGGCCCTCATGATACGAACTAAGCTTGATCATCGTGGCTGGAACAGAACTGTGGTGGATGGTCAGGGGCAATCAACTTGCAGGAGCAAACTGGCTACTGCAGCGATGCCGGTCGCGCGGCTTGATCATCAGTGTGTTGATCTCTACCTGCGCTGCGCATCGCTGGCACACAGCACGGATGAAATTATCAGTTTCGTCGAAGAGGACTCTTATCTGCAGCAACGTGTTTTGAATCGCGCCAATGCGGAAGTTTCCTGGAAAATGTCACGTCGCATCGATTCGGTCAAGGACGCCGTTGTTCATCTGGGACAACGACAGGTCGCTGAACTGGCTCTGACCAGCGCACGCCGAGCAGTGCGAGAATCTGGCAGGGTTTAATGACGCAACGGTGCAGGCGTCTGTCTGTTCATACCTGCTGAAAGACCTGCCCGAAGTGAGCGAGTTCGGGAATCTCGTGATTATCGAACTGGTTGTGACACGGAAAACAGACTCCAGGTATCGTCGGCAGTTAACAATTGTCCGCGGGCGATTGACTCATAGCGAAAGATCGTCGGAGTGGTTGCTTATGAGACACGCATACTGAACCGAACACGACGGTCAATGCGAGCGTCAGATTCCACGTGAACAGCGTTTACTTTACCCGGCACGGCGGAAGGAGATCAGTTTTCGCTGAAACGCATTCTTCCCGTGCGATGCCGTGCCAGTGGGTCTTTGGCGTAGTTGCGGCAGCACGTTGGGCAAAGATCAAATCGGAACGACTTCGGCTCGGCGCCGTCCAGGTTGAGTTCCCCGGTCAGTTCCATGTCAGCCAGCATTTCAGAGATTTCTGACAGGTTGTCTCGATCCAGATCTTCTTCCGTGATTTCGTCCGGATCAAATGATGGATAGACCTCAAGACGCGCGACGAATCGCTTTTCTTCAATTTTTTGCCCGCACAGATCACAGGTGTGGTGCAGCATCGAATTTCAATCCCTTAGTAATGAAGAAGACGTGTCCGGTTCTCAGTTCCATTTGACGTTCCAGTTTGATGGCTCCGTCTGGCACCAGGCAACGATCGCTTCGTTGAAGATGTGTGCTTCGATTAGAACAAAATAAACGGGGCGGAAAAAGCGACCTTGGCAGCTTTTCCGGAAATCGGAAAACATCAGAGATTGCTGTTGCATGATACCGGTGAATTTCGGCAACGAATCATTCGAAAATTACGCCAGTCCCTCGTTCAATGGTTGCAGGTCTGCTGGAATGAAGAATCCGTCTTTCCGCAGCAGTTCGTCGTCAAACCAGACCTCGCCACCGCCGTAGGCTTTTGTTTGAATCAGAACGATGTCCCAGTGGACCTTGCTGCGATTTCCATTGTCGGCAGTCGTGTAGGCGTTGCCTGGCGTGAGATGCAGCGAGCCTCCGATCTTCTCATCGAACAGAGTATCGAGCATTGGCTCGTTGATTTCATTGTTCAGGCCCAGGGACCATTCGCCGATGTATCGCGCGCCTTCGTCCGTATCGAGGATTTCGTTCAGCCGCCGGTTTTGACCATTCGCACATTCGGCGTTAACGATTTTTCCGTCATTGAATTCGAAGCGGATGCGGTCAAATACGACTCCCTGATTCAGCGTCTTCGTGTTGTAAGTGATGGTGCCGTTGACGCTGTCTCGAACCGGCGATGTGAACATTTCGCCGTCGGGGATATTGCGTCGACCGTGCGACGGGACGACCGGGATGCCTTCGATTGAGAATGTCAGGTCGGTATCCGGAGCGACGATGCGGACCTGTCTGGCGGCTTCCATGCGTCGCTGCAGCGGTTTCTGATTTTCCGCAAGTTTCGGGTAATCGGCTGTGCAGACTTTGAAGTAGAAGTCTTCGAACTGTTCGGTGCTTTTTTCAGCCGACTGAGCCATCGAGGCTGTCGGGTATCTCAGCACGACCCATTTGGTATTGGGGACTCGCAAAGCGTGATGCACCTTGTGCCAGCAATGTTCCTGGTAAAGCTGCATCTGTGCGGACGGAACGTCGGACAGCTCGTTGCTGTTGGCCGTTCCGCGGATGCCGATGTAAGCGTCCATTTGCTCCATCGTGTGAGCTTCCAGGTTGCCCTGCAGGGCGAAAGACGTTTCGCTGCCGTGCTGGAGCAGACTTCGCGCGATCGCGTTGCTCTTCCAGTTGACGACGGCGATCCCGCCTCGGGCATGCGCGATTTCGACCAGACAGCAGACGAGCGACGGATCGGGCAAATCGAAGGCCTCGATCAGCACTTTCTCACCTGGCTGCAGCTGAGTGCTGTGGTCGATGAGCAACTCAGCGAGTTTTCTGATCCGTGGGTCAAGCATGTTTCGACTCCCTTCGAATGACGCTGATGAGTGGCGTGGCGTCAGGTCGCGACAACGAGGTCGACCAGGCCGAACGCCAGCAGTCCAAAACTGACTGCGGTGTTGACGTTGAAGAATGCGATATTGACTCGGGTCAGATTGTCGGCGCTGACCAGCGAGTGTTCGTAAATCAGCAGAGCGGAAACGGCGATGACTCCCACCAGGAAGATCGTGCCAAAGCCAGCGAAGTGCCAGAGGCCGAACAACGCGGCGATCGTCAACAGGTGGCTGATCAGAGCGATTCGAAGCGCTCCGTTGATTCCCCAGCGGGATGGGACGCTGAACAGTCGACTGTCGCGGTCGAAGTCGGCGTCCTGGCAGGCGTAGATGATGTCGAAGCCACCAACCCAGAAGAAGATGACCAGGCCGAGCAGCGCCGGCACAATGGCGAATTCGTCGCGAACGGCGATCCACGCAGCGATGGGAGAAAGCATCAACGCCGTCGACAGCCAGTAATGGCACCATACCGTCAAGCGTTTGGCGTACGAGTAACTCAGCAGAAACAGCAGCACCGGGACGGAGAGAATGATCGGGAGCTGTTTCGGCAGAAAGATCAGTGTCGCGGCAATGAAGGCTGCTGAGCAAACGACGGTAAACAGAGCGACGGATCTGGCCGAAAGGATGCCGGCTGGAATGTGTCTGCCAGCGGTGCGAGGATTTCCGGCATCGATCTTCGCATCAACGAGTCGGTTGAACGCCATCGCGGCTGACCTGGCAAACACCATGCAGAGCAGAATGCCAATCAGATCCTGCCAGCGGAAAACTGTGTCCGGCTGAAACCAGGCAATCGCCGCTGACAACAGAGCGAAGGGCAGGGCGAAGACGGTATGGCTGAAACGGACCAGCTCCAGAAGCTGGCGGATTCGATCGCTCAGTCCTGCTGGTGAATTCTGTGTTTCAGGCGACGTTGCCGCACTCACCTTTTCGTTCCTGGTTGGGTGATTCGTGTTGCCAGTTATCTGCGAAGTGATTTGAGAAGTTAACAGACAGGATTCAATTCAGAAGTCGCGTTGGAAATAATCTCGGGTCGCAATACGTTATCAGGTACGAGATGCAGGGTATGTCAAACGCTGATACAGAAGCGATGTACCAGTCGCAGCGGCAATGAGAGCCTATGTTCGAGTCGTGGCCAGCGGAGTGTCGTACGTTCTGCCGGTGTCGTCGCCACTGAGACTTGCATCCAGAGCGAGCGAGTACAGTTTCTGTCCGCAGGGCGTTGGGTATTTTGTGTCGAGACATGCCTGGCACAGGCTGGAAACCGGAAGGTCGACACAACGGGAGATCGCTTCACGCGGAAGATATTTCAGACTGTCGGCTCCCAGTGTTTCCGCCATTTCGGCTTCCACTTCCGGAGTCATGGGTCCGCCGTTGAGGAATTTCGGAGCAAACAGCTCGTTGATGGTCGACATGTCGATGCCGTAAAAGCACGGAGCGACGATCGGCGGGCAGGCGACTCGAACGTGCAGTTCTCGAACTTTGCCCCGTTCTCGAAGTTGCGAGATCAGCGCCTTCATCGTGGTTGAGCGAACAATCGTGTCCTCAACGAGAATGACTTTCTTTCCTTCAAGCACTTCCCGCAACGGTGTGTACTTGGCCCGAACTTTTTCATCGCGGTTGCGGCCTTCGATAAACGTTCGACCGATGTATCGGTTGCGGATCAGACCTTCGAGCGACGGCACTCCCAATTTGTAGGCCATGCTGTCGGCAGCAGCTTTCGCGGTATCGGGAACCGGGACGACAATGGTGTCTTCGTCGATGGTGATCCCGGACAGTTTTTCCTGGGCGGCCAGTTCTTCGCCCAGTGCTTTTCGCGTCAGGTAGACACCTCGGTCATCGAGCGTGCTGGCGACATTGGCGAAGTAAATCCACTCGAAGAAACAGTGAGCTTTCCGCGGACTCTCGGCGAACTTCTCGATTCGAAGTTCACCCTTCTCAATGATGATGGCGTGTCCTGGTTCCAGACTCTGGATCGCCGCGTCGCTGAAACCCATGTTGGACAGAGCCACACTTTCGCTGGCAGCGGCAAACATGTTGTCTTCGATGGCGTAGCACATGGGCTTGATGCCAAGCGGATCACGAGCAACGAACATGTCACCCAGAGCGTTCAGAAAGACAATGTTCCACGCTCCGTCCAGACGTTGCGAAAGTCGCTCCAGCACGGTGATCAGATTGGTTTGGCCGCTGGATTCGATTTCCTGCCGCAGTTCCTGAGACAGAATGTGCATCAGGATTTCGGTGTCGGTTTCGCGAGCGAGATGGAAGAAGTCGTCTGAGAGGATCTCTGCTCTCAGATCCTGATAGTTCGAAAGCTGGCCGTTGAAGCCGAAACTGAACCATTTCGTTTTTTCGATGTGATGCCGTTCAAACGGCTGAGCGTAGCTGCGATCCTCTTTGCCGCAAGTTGCATATCGCACGTGTCCGATGGCGGCCGGACCAGCGTACTCGGACATCAGCTCGTCATATTTATCGTGATGGGCCATGTGAAAGACTTCGTTCACCGAGCCCACTTCTTTATGAGTGTCGATCAACTGTTTCCGCCCGGCACAAAACGTCGTCATCCCGGCTGAAAGCTGGCCACGATTCTGAATGTCGAGCAGAATTCGCGGAATCAGCCGGGATGCCTGTTCGCCTCCCTGTTCGGGCGAGAAACGGCTGGGGACGCCGTCACCGAGGTAGTAAATCGCGGCCACTCCGCATTCGTGAAACAGTTCTGCCATCGTGGTTCCGCTCAGACTTTGTGTGGGTGAGAAGGAGGACTGGCGCCCGTTGGCGGCATCGTACTGGCAACGCGTGGCGACTACCAACTGAGTGGCAAGACTCAGTGACAATGCTGTTTTCCGCGTCGCGGCCCATCGAATTTCTGGACCCGAATGCTTGAGTCTGCCGATTCTGACGAATGAATCAGTCGGGAAAACTCTGCGCGAATCGCGTGGCGAGACGACGTTGCGTCTCCAGTTTTTCCTCGACGATATCCGCGATTTGGGGGATTTTCAGTGGAGAATCAGCAGAGTTCAGACCGTGCCGCTTCGCCCGCCACCGTTTTGACGCCAGCAACTTCAGACGGCAGTAAATTGCACTCAAGCGGCGGCAAATTGCACCCCGTAGCGACTCCTCTCGATGATCATCCAGGAGGATCGCTGTTTGAAACACTGTTCCGTTCACCCGTTCTGACGGGAGCGGCAGCGGCTGGCGTGTTCTACCTCTTGTTGATCAACCTGGTTCTGCCGCTGGTGCCGGGTTACCGGGCGTCGCTGGAAACTTTGTTCTGCGGTCACCCGCTGGCGTATGGCACCACCGTGCTGTTCTGGATGGGCATGGCGGCGCTTGGTGGCAAGTGGTGGTCCGTCGGAGCCGACAGGGACGCATTGCAGTGGCAACCTGACATCGACTCAGCAGGCCTGAATGCTGTTTCGAGTGCCATCCAGTTGAACAAGTCGTTCACACGGTTGCCGGGCAAGGTTCGAGAGACGCCACTGGTTCAGCGATTTCACAGCATCGCAAAATTTGTGCTCGGACGGCGAACGGCTGCCGGATTGAATTCTCATCTGGAATATCTCGCCGAGTTCGCGGGCGAGCAGCTTTACAGCAGCTACTCGCTGGTGCGGACGATTACGTGGGCTGTGCCGATCCTCGGCTTTCTAGGTACGGTCATCGGGATCACCCACGCGATTGAAAATCTTGACCCGGCGAAACTGGAGTCGTCATTCGGGATGGTCGCGTCGGGACTGGGCGTCGCGTTTGGAACGACGGCACTTTCACTGAGTCTCTCGCTGATACTGGTTTTTGTGTCGGCGTTTGTTGAGAAGGCTCAGAAGTCGGTGCTCGCTGATGTTGAAATCCTCGCCCTGGATCTTGTCACGAAGTATTTCCCCGAGGAAGAACAGGCGAAAAATCCACTGATAGAGGCGGAATCGGCAGCGGCGACGCGGCTGCTGGAACAAACAGAAATTCTGCTGACCCGACACGTTTCGCTGTGGGAGTCGAACCTCGGCGAGCTGCGGACCAGCTGGGGCGAGACGCTGCTGCGGCATCAGAATGAGCTGGAATCGTCGCTGAGCACAGCGGTGTCACAAACACTGGCGGGTTGCCAGAACTCGCTTTCTCACCAGGCTGCTGCTCAGAAGGTGCTGGCCGAATCCATCGATCAGATGTCGACCAATCAGCGGCAGCTGGCCGAAACACAGCTCGCGATTATTCAGCGGCTTGAGAAAAACGACGCCAACACGTCTCTCGACGACACGCTGCACACGTTCAGCGCCGCCGTGCATCTGCTGACTTCGCGAGTCTCTTCGTCGAAGGCAGCTTGAGAAGTTTCCGACCCCTGACTTCGAGGTCACCCGCCGCTCATCACTAACTTCTGAGAGTTTGTCAGATGGCCCGTTCATCGCGGACATCGAATCCTGTAACGCTGTTTCCGTTCCTCGCCGTGCTGCTCTGCACGATCGGGGCGCTGGTGCTGATGCTCGTCGTCATTTCCGCTGGAATTCGAAAGGACGCAGTGGCGATCGCGACGGCGAAAAAGCAGTCGTCAGCGCAGGCTGTCGCCAGTGGCCATCCGCCTGCGAGTCGGCCTCCCGCTGAACAAACTGACGAGCCCGACAGATCACCGGTGCCGTCCACGCCTGTCGCCGCGGAACCGACGATCCAGCAACGACCGATTGAGCCGCTGCTGGCTTCGGATCCGCTTCCGTCGCCGATCCAGGAAGCACCGTCTCGGACACTGGCCGAAATTGCCGATCTGGAACGCGTCGCTCGTCAGCTGCAGGCCGAAGTCGCCGATCGTTCAAAGCAGCTGCAGAGCGTAACAGTGAAGACGTATGCACTGAGAAAGCAATTGGATACAGTGAAAACGCAGCAGAATAATCTTCAGCTGGAGATTATTCGAACCGCGAGTCAGCGAACGAAGCTCGACCAATCGACCGAGGAATTGCGGGTCGAAAATCGACAGATCATCGAGTGGCTCGACGAATCCCGGAAGCTCATTGACGAGAATTCCAGGCAGCTGGTCAGTCCGCTGCATTCGATCGTTCCATATGACGGGCAGACAGGAACCGTCAGAAGGCCAATCATTATTGAATGTGTTGGCGACGTCGTGCGGTTTGAGGCCGAGCAGATTGAAATTCCGATCGCGGTCCTGCAGAAATTCAGTCCCGAACAGAATCCACTGGCATCGGGTGTGGAAGCTCTGTTTCGGTACTGGATGGCGAAGGAACAGATCGCCGATCCGCGACAGCAGCCCAGGAAACCGTACGCGCTGATTCTGGTTCGTCCTTCCGGGGCCGAAGCGTTCTCGTCGGCGATTTTCGCAATGGACGAGATGGTTGGCGACTTTGGATATGAACTCGTTGAAACGGAGTTTCTTTACGAAGTTCCGGAGACAACAGCAGACGCCATTCGAGAATGTCGAGCCGCGATCGAGGCTGAGCTGCGGCGCGGTCCGATTCGTTCACGGCGTGTGCTGGATCCTCAGGGACCGGTCGATATTGCAAGTGTCGCACGCGGTCCGGTTGCTTCTCGCGGCTTCTTCCGGAGCGCTGACTTCAGGAATCGGCGAGCCGTTGGCTCCGCGGATTCAGATGAAAGTGGAAACGGAACTGGCACCGGCACCGGAAGTTCGACATCGGAAAACGAAGGCAAGGATGTCGGCGAGGCGGTAGCGAAAGCGGCGGCCAGACGCCGGGAAGCAGAAATGAATGCGGCAGCCGAACTCGCGAAAAACCTTCTCTCCGGTCGAGTGGCAGAAGGGGCCAGCCTGCTGCAGAAGGGTCCGCCGTCCAGTTTCGATGCGGCGCGAGCGGCAGCTCTGGCGGACGCCGCTCTGGCGAACGCTGTTTTGACGGACGTTCTCTCAGATGCCGCTCAGGCAGACGCTGCTGGGACAGCAAAAACATTTGGAGCCAGCGAACCCAGTACGTCTGAATTCAAGGACCCGTTGCTGGCGTTCACGCAGGAAGTCGACGGGACATTCGATAACCCGTCGACAGGCCGCAGCCCCTTTCTAATGCCGGAAAATGGTGGCCTCTCGAATAATCGTTTGCCGCCAGAAACGAATCTGCCGCCAGAAACAGGTGAAGCTGAACGACCGACCGGAAATGGCACTGGCGGAAGTTCGGACGTCGACGGTAAGAAAGTGGGAACGGCTGGATCTCAAGGCCGGGAAAGTGTGAAGGCTCAGCCGCGCCGACTCGTTGATACTGGCGGTCGGCCAGCTCTGAATACAGGTGGTTCTGCCAACGGTTCCGATCGTGCAGAACGAGCGACACGTGGTGGGAAAGAGAACGAACGCAGCGATCAGCGAAGTGGTTCCGGAGTGGAAAACTCTGGTACAGCAGGATCGGGAAGCGGAGCCACGTCGCGGCAGTCATATGGTTCGGTGGCGAAGGGAATGGTGTCCCCGGACGGCACCTCGCCGACGCCGACCTTGGCGCAGTCATTCAGTAGTCCGCAGCCGACAGGTGCAGGGCAGGGCGGTTCCCCGTCGAATGGTTCGCCGGGCTCAACACCGGGAAACTCGTCGTCAACGGATGGGTCATCAACCGGCTTGTCGGGCAGCGGTAGTTCGTCGGGCAGTGATAGTTCGCCTGTCGGTTCCGGCATCCCGACGATATCCACTCGACCTCCGTCGAACGAGATTCGGTCGTTGAAAACTCAACGCCGATGGGGCCACAGTCATCCTGACGCGTCGCTCGGTCTGGAAAAGGTGGTCGAGGTTCGAGTTGAAACCGGTCGAATCGTTGTCGGAAATCAGTTTCAGGTGACACGAACTGCTGAACGATCCGAAGCAGACGTCGTCAATCTGACGATTCTGACGATCGAGCATCTGGCGAATGAGTGGGGCTGGCCACCGCCGAGGTTCTATTGGGTGCCTTCCATTGAACTGAAGTTTGAGCCAGCGGAACAGCATTTGGGAACGTTGCTCGAAGCGGCGGTGAAAGATGCGGGGGCGGCGTTGGAATAGAGGTCGTTAGACAGGGAAGCGGATAAATGCGCGGTCGAGTTGGGCGGGGCGATCCGGATTTCGGGTCGGACTCGTTTCTGGACATCATTGCGAATCTGGTTGGAATTCTCGTCATTCTGATTGTGCTGGCGGGCCTGCGCGCGGCTCAGGTTTCCGTCGAACCCGACGAGATTGAAATGGCCGCCGTGGCGACGGATGCTTCCAGCGTTCCCGGGTTTGAAACGCTCGCTCCGGAAGCATCGTCAAACATGAAGAAGTCGCGGTCCCCATCGGTGGCCGATGTCGACGTGGAGAAACGAGGATCGAAAAAAACGGAAGCGGCAGTGCAGCCGAA
Organism: Rhodopirellula sp.; assembly: GCA_013203845.1. Lineage (GTDB taxonomy): Bacteria > Planctomycetota > Planctomycetia > Planctomycetales > Planctomycetaceae > JABMPE01. Next base: position 24,926 of record JABMPE010000218.1, read on the forward strand.
TCCTGAATCAACCCTCGGCGAAGATGCTGTTCCGCTGGAGCTGGCCGAGTCTCAGCGTCAGGAGTTGCTCAGCGCAGTGAAGGGACTGGAATCGCGGCTGGCGACGTTGCCTGTTGACGGGGCACTTGCCGATCTGAAAGCGGTACAGTCTGAGCTGGCTGTCGTCGCCGGTCAGCTGCCTGGATTGCAGCAACGACTGGTCATGGAAGACGCAAATCGACGGCGATCGTTAATTGAAGCGACGAAGTTTGACGCCGAGTATCACGCGTTACGCAAGCAGCTGGTCGAAGTGAACCAGACGTTTGAGGAACTCAGGACGGCAGAACGTCCGGTTGAAGAATTCGAGTTGCGAATCAATCCGGTCGGACGGCGAGGCCACGGCGAAGAACTGCTGTTTCGCATCGAAAACGGTCGGGTCATTCATCTGCCCGCCACCGTTCTGTTTGGAAAAGCGGAGCTTCAGTCGGGCAGGTTAACACCGCTGACGGGGGTGTCGGACCTCGAATCGGGAACAGTCGGGCCGGTCGATGGAGTCACGCTGGACTATGAAACTCGAATTGTGGCGGGCATGGTGCCGACGTCGTCCGGCTCTTCAACCTACGCCCTTCACAAACTGATGCGTGGCACGCTTCGAGTGACGCGACTTGCCGTTCCCGAAGAATGGAAAAGCTCGATCGAAGAGCACGGTACTGTTTCCCGATTGATGCTGGCGGCGCCGCCAAACGCGTTCGCTCGGCTGTTCGTGACCCCGGACAGCTTCGAAGCGGCCAGACGCGTCGCGGCATTTATTCGAACGCTGGGCCACGGCGTCGCCACCATGCCGATCGAACCGGGCACGGATATCAAGCTGACCTACGGAAACGGCTCGGACGCTCTGGTGCAGTAGCCCTGGTGGAAAATCCACTCGCTCGCACGGATGGGTCAACATTGCTCGTCCGTTTTGTCCGGGACTGATCCGCCGCCGATCATTCAGGCATGTGGCGACGTATTGCGTCGCGTCAAGTCAATTGTGTGACGAGCCCGTTGCTTGGCGCGGCGAGAGAATTCGTCCAGGCTTCCTTTCGACCGTTCGGTCATAGATCATTTCTTTCGAGTATCGAATATATTTCCGCCGGATTGCTTTCCGCTTCCCGGTTTGGTTCGAACGCGGTCAGCCGCGTGTGGATTGAGCCGCAGGCAGGGACATGGAATTCTGGCGGGCAGCAGATTGATTCGACAGGGTGCGCTGGTGGAACCGGTCGTTTCGTCGTTGAGGGAGCACGGCAGTGAGCAACGTACGCCTGACAAATAAAGATGATTCGTACGTCATCGCCGTTGATTTCTGGAATGAAGTGCTGGACTGGGCCGAGGACAATGGCTGGACTCCAGAGCACGAAGGCATTTGCTACCGTGGCCAGATGGAGCTTTCCGTCGGGCAGGAAGATGCCGTGAATCTTTCTGACGCTCTGGAATTCATCGCGGGCGACATCGTGCTGCACGAGTACGAAGTTCCCGATCAGTTCCTGCGTCACCTGCTGGACAGCCTGTTGAAACTGTCTGTGTTTTTTCAGGTGGGCGAGTTCCGCATTCTTCCTCAGGGTAAAACTGAATTCTGAAAACCAGGTCTTCGCTATTATCGGAGTGAAAGTTTCATGTCACAGTTCACCAGCCGTCGTGATTTTCTCAAAGCCTCAGCGGTCGCTGGCGTTTCGCTGGCCGCTGCCGGAACTGAGTCGCCAGCCGAGGCCGCCGAAGGCACGGTCGATCAGAGGACGATTCCCGTCTGCGACACTCATCTTCATCTCTGGGATCTGGAGAAGTTCCGGCTGCCATGGCTGTCGAACGAGGGCGTGGAGTCACTCAATCGAAGTTTCGTGATGCAGGATTATCTGGAAGCGACCGCTCACCAGAATGTCGCCAAGGCTGTTTACATGGAAGTAAATGTCGCTTCCGAGTTGCAGACGAAAGAAGCCGAGTACGTGCTGGCTCTCTGTAAACGTGACGACAATCCCATGGTGGGAGCTGTCATCGGCGGCTCACCACAGTCGGCAGATTTCCGAGGTTACATCGAGAAACTTGCTGGAAACGGCTACCTGAAAGGCGTTCGAACCGTTCTGCACGACGACGACCGTCCCACGGGCATGTGTCTGCAGTCGCAATTCGTTCAGAACATCAGGCTGCTCGGGGAACTCGGCCTGCGATACGACCTCTGCATGAGACCTGATGAACTTCAGGACGGAGCAAAGCTGGCTGCAATGTGCCCGAAAACGCAGTTCGTCCTCGATCATTGCGGAAATCTCAGCGTCCAGAACAAAGACGCCAAATTGCGAGCGGCCTGGGAAAAAGGCATTCGTGAGCTGGCCGCACTGTCCAACGTCATGTGCAAGATTTCGGGAATCATCGTGACGGCGGATCGTGAAAATTGGTCTGCCGCGGACCTCGCGCCCAACATGAATTTTTGCATGGACACGTTTGGCGAGGATCGAGTGATGTTTGCCGGCGACTGGCCTGTCTGCACGCTGACGGCACCGTTTGCGGGCTGGCTCGGGGCGCTCAAAGAGGTTGTCAAAGGTCGATCGAAGCGTTTCCAGCACAAACTCTTCCATGACAACGCCGTCCGCTTTTACGAGCTGGGATAAGTCGGATCGCGGTCGACTCGACCAGTTGGCCGACCAGACGCAGTCAGAAATTTTCAGCCTGCCCCGTGCTGGATGCCCGATTTTCGTGGTCGAGAATGCTCGTTCCTGACGATTGGCAGTGGTTGGGGACAAGCTGGATTCGCTGTAGGCCGTTTGCTAGTCTTCGCGGCGCAATTAGTCCTCAGCTAACGGTTTACCGTCAAAAACTCAGGAATGTCTCTTATGGCTACGGCGATCATTGGAGTCCACGCTCACGACGAATCCGAGATTCGGTCGAAATATCCTTCGATCGCTTCAACGGCTCTGGGACGCGTACTGGGCAGTCTTTACGAGTCGGTTCCAGTTCGAATCTGGGGCATCAAGCTCTCGAATCTGCTGTTTGTGCTACCCACGGCTGTGATTGGCGTGCTGCTTTACGTTCTGAACAAAATTTTTGGTGAGCGTTACGTTCTGACCAACTGGTCGGTTCAGCGATGGGCCGTCATCGGGCAACGGCAATTTCAGTCGGTCAAGCTGACCGATGCCGTCGACATTGAGTATGTGCAGCTGCCCGGTCAGGAATACTATCACGCGGGCGATCTGATCCTGAAAAATGCCAAGGGCGATCCACTGATGAGAATCTGCGGTGTGAAAGACGCCGACATCTTTCGTCAGATCATCGAGAAAGCTCGCGATGCCCGCGTCGGAACCGAACTGTCGCTGGCAGCGATCGAGGCACGAGCTTAACACTGAACGCGGCATTGGCATTGGCTGTTGCTGTGTGTGTTTGCGTTTATGAGTTGCTATCAAACAAAAGCGGCCTGTCCGATTTCGGGCAGGCCGCTTTTTTCGTTCGTCACGCAGGGCGTTTGCTGGGCTGTTCAGCTATTCGACCGTCACGCTCTTAGCGAGGTTTCGTGGGCGATCGACGTTACAGCCACGTAGCAGTGCCACGTGGTAGGCCAGTAATTGCAGCGGTACTGACGTGACCAGTGGCTGCAGGAAGTCGTCGACTTCGGGGACGTAGATCACGTCATCGGCCATCTCTTTGACTCGAGTGTCGCCTTCGCACGCAATGGCGATGACTGGACCTCGTCGGGCTTTGACCTCTTCCAGATTGCTCATGACCTTTGGATAGATTCCCCCTTTGGGGATGACAAAGACGCTGGGCGTTTTTTCGTCGACCAGGGCGATCGGGCCGTGTTTCATCTCAGCCGCCGGGTAACCTTCGGCGTGGATATAGCTGATTTCTTTAAGTTTCAGAGCACCTTCCAGCGCGGCCGGAAAGTTGTACAGCCGGCCCAGATACAGGAAGTTGTCGAAGCCGTAATACTTGTCGGCGACCGCCTGAACCTGCTCGTGGCACTTCAGAGCCTGTTCCATCATCGCGGGCATGTTCCGCAACTGGTTGAGCATTCGCTTGCCGGCAGGGTACGAAAGGCCACGCATTCGGCCAAAGTAAATCGCCAGTAACGTGAGCGCCGTCACCTGCGAGGTGAACGCTTTGGTGGAAGCAACGCCGATTTCCGGTCCGGCGTGCAGAAAGATGCCACCGTCCGATTCGCGAGCGATCGTTGAGCCCACTACGTTGCAGATGGCCAGGCTGTGATGCCCTTTGCGTTTGCACTCACGCAGTGCGGCCAGCGTGTCGGCGGTTTCGCCACTTTGAGTGATCGCGAAGACCATCGTGTTGTGAGTCATCGGAGGGTTGCGGTAACGCAGTTCGCTGGCGTACTCGACTTCGGTCGGAATTCGAGCAAATTCTTCAAGCAGGTACTCGCCTACCAGTCCGGCATGCCAGCTTGTTCCGCAGGCGGTCAACACGATGCGGTCCACCTGTCGCAACTGTTGCGGGTCGATGTCCAGGCCGCCGAACTTGGCCGTTGCCGCGTCGTCGTCAATACGGCCTCGCATGCAGTTTTCGATGGCTTCAGGCTGCTCGAAGATTTCCTTCAGCATGTAATGGTCGTACTGTCCCAGATCGCGGTCGTTGGCGACCTGATCGAGGACATGAATCGACGGCTGCTGTTGACCCGTGTGGCGGTGGTGCAACTCCAGGCCTTCCGGACGCAGGACTGCCAGTTCATGATCAGAGAGATAGACGACTTCGTCGGTGTAGCCAACCAGAGGGCTGGCATCGCTGGCGAGGAAGTATTCGTCTTCACCAACTCCGACCACCATCGGGCTTCCGACGCGTGCGGCAATCAGAAGATCAGGAAACTCGCGGAACAGCACCCCGATTCCGTACGTCCCTTTGAATTCGTTCAGTGCTGCTTCAACAGCTTTGAGGCAGGAGTTCGACGACTCCGGATCAGCTCCTAGTTTGATCTGTTCCAGCCACTTGTGGCAGATCATGTGCGCGATGACTTCGCTGTCGGTTGTCGTTCGGAAAACGTAACCGAAAGTCTGCAGTTGCTCTTTCAGTTTGGCGTAATTCTCGATAACGCCGTTGTGAACGATGACCACCTCGCCATTTCCGCCGACGTGCGGGTGCGAATTCAGGTCAGTCGTTTCACCGTGAGTTGCCCAGCGCGTGTGTCCGATGCCAGTGGTACCGTGGATCGGGTTGGCGTCGACAAGGCGGCTCAGCTCATCAACTCGCCCTTTTCGTTTGCGAATGCCGATCTCGCCGTTGTTCTGAATCGCGATGCCGGCGCTGTCGTAGCCGCGATATTCCAGACGCCGCAGGCCCTCCAGCAGGAACTCGGGAGCCGAACGAAATCCAACATAGCCGACGATACCACACATGTGGAACGCTCCATCGCAGAGGGAGAGACGAGGTGCAGGGGATGCGTCTCGGCAAGAACTGCCGGGAGGGATGACCGATAAGAGGCGGGAAACTATTCGTGGATGCGGTTGAACGTCAAGATGAGTCGGCGAAGGTCGCTGCTCGACTGAAATCCTGCAGTGTCAGCAGTTCGGTCGCTTTTTGGCGAGAATCCTACCAGCAGAAGCTGGCAATTCTGATCGAATCAAACCGGTTGTTGGTTGATCGGGACAGTTGCCCGATACCTGATTCGATGGTTCGTTTTCGAGGTGCTTATGAAGTTTCTGGTGACGAATGACGACGGCGTTGATGCGCCCGGAATTCGCGCGTTGGCGGCGGCGGCCAGCCAGATCGGCGAAGTGCTGGTCGTGGCTCCGGAAGAAGCACATTCAGGCTGCGGTCATCGAGTGACAACGCACGAGGCCATCCCGGTACGTGAATACGCAACCGGTTGGTGGGCGATCGGCGGTACACCGGCTGATTGTACGCGGGTTGGACTTCGCGAGATCGCGGCCGACTGTGACTGGGTTCTGGCCGGAGTCAATGCGGGAGCGAACCTCGGCGTTGACATCTTCATGTCGGGCACGGTGGCGGCTGTTCGAGAAGGAGCCCTGCTTGGCTGTCCGGGGATCGCGTTTTCTCATTACCGCGCCGCCGGAGGAAAGTTCAACTGGGAATTTGCCGTCGAAAACGCCGTGCGAGCTATTAAAAGAATCATGGCGGATCCCACTGCGGCGGAGGGGTTCTGGAACGTCAATCTGCCGGACTTGTCGGTCGGATCGGCCAGTTCCGGAGAAAGTCCTGGGCGATTGCTGAATCGAACGCATCCGCATCTGATCGATTGCCCTGTGGGCCGTCACCACCTGCCCGTCGACTTTGTGAATGATCGTGGAAAGCTCACGTATCGCGGAGTTTACCAGGATCGTCCCTCCGATCCGGGCGACGATGTTGACGTCTGTTTTGGCGGAGACATCGCGGTTTCGCGGCTTTCGATCTGGTAGGGAATGTCACGTGGTACCGGAATGTTGATTTCCAGCACACGCCAATTCCCGCCAGAGGTAAATGCCCCGCGTCTCTACCTTCCCGCACGGTGGTAAGGTTTCGTTGACCTTGGGATCAGGCTGCGCAGGTATTAGAGGTCTCGCCGGTAATCGCGGATGAATTCGTTCGAGACGCGAGTTGACGGTTCGATCATCTCTCACGGTAATTGTGGACGAGTCGGAGCTGTGATAGGTCCGAGCTTCTTCGATGCCCTTCCTGCAGGACGCGGAAACTCAATTCGGAAAGTGCTTTAGAACTACGGAGCGGAGAAATGGACAGCAGGATCACCGGCTCAGCAAGTCAATTGCGAGACACAGGATCGGAACTGGCACAAGTGCCGATCGTTCCTGCTGGAACCGTACTCGTTGAACTCGCTCAGGTTTTCGCAAAGCATGAGACCCAGCATGTTCTCGTTCAGGAAACGTCTGGCGGTCTGCTGGGAATTGTTTCGGCAGGTGACCTGCAGAATGCGATGAGGACAACCTCTGACAGCGGAATGACGGCGTGGCATCATCGAACGGTCGAGTCGTTGATTTCCGTCACACTGGAGCTCGAAGAGAACGCCGGCAGAAAACGTCCAGAAAAAGACCGTAAACAGGAAGACTGTAAACAGGTTGTCGAGCAGGATTGTGTGTCGATCAGAGATGGAGCTGACTTGCTGGCTCTGATGACTAATGAAGACGTCCTGCTCAGCTGGAATCGGCTTGAGCCTGCCCTGGCTCGTGCCGCAACAGACGCTTTAACGAGTCTGCCAAACCGTACTCACTTCGAACGACGGTTTCAGGAAGAGTGGCAGCGAGCGACTCGCCTGGGGCTGACGCTCGGACTGCTGATCATCGACATCGACCATTTCAAACAGGTCAACGACACGTTCGGTCATCTCCGAGGTGACATGGTACTGGCGGCGGTGGCACAGTGCTGCCAGAAGCAGCTTCGTTCCTACGACCTCGTGGCCCGCTTTGCTGGCGACGAATTTGTCGCCGTGACGTGTGGATGCAGCGTCGAGGACATCGATCTTCCGATCAGGCGACTGCAGGATTCGATTCGCTCGTTGAATCTGCAGTTCAACGGGGAACACGTACCGACCACACTTTCGATCGGTGCGTCGGTCGTCTGTTCCGGACTGGACGAGCTGAAGGCCGAAGATCTGCTGGAGTCCGCCGACCAGTGCCTCTACCTCGCCAAACGCAACGGTCGAAACCGCGCCTACCGAGTGGAACTCTTCGGCGATGGCACTTCCGGAAGCCCAACCCGCGTTGATGCAGTACCGCTGAATGTCGAATAAACTATCGGTCAGATGCTGATCGAGGATTCGATCGCCGAATCGCGTCCGTTGGTTGAAATCAGCGGTTATCTCGCAATATACGAGAGTCGCAGGTCATCGACACTCATTGTTCCTGCGGCTCCGTTGAGACCGATGCGGAGAATGGCTTCGCGGGCATTGATCGGAACGGGGATACGGCTGCCGGTGCGTTCCCAGTCCTGAGATCTCAGCCACGGGCCGACTTTGAAGTCGCCGACCGAGCGGCGGATCTGATCGTAAAAGTGAATGTAGAACGCGGGCTTTTCGTAGTCCTTGCTGCCAGCTCGAATGTTGTCGAGTTTCAAATCAAGCGACAGATTGACGAAGGCCACTTTACGACCGTCGATCGCGACTCCCTGCATCATCCGCGCGGGTCGCCCGGTTTCGTCGTTTTCGAAAGTGACGTAGTAGTCTCCTTCCGGAGCGTCGCCTTTCACGCGTGTTACCTGCCGTTGGTAGTACCAGGCGTCGACTTTGTCGTCGTGGTTGTCGTCGATTTCGAGACCGCCGTTGACGATCGTCGGATTGGCCGGGTCTGGCTGCACTCGGCGGCCTTCTTCGGACTGTCCGGTCATCGGTACGAACAGCGTCGGAATCAGTCGTTCCGGCACGAGCTTCCCGTCCTTCTTTTCGAACAGGTAAAAGACCTGCTGGTAGCGTTGCCCGAGCGGAACAATCATTCGTCCGCCTTCGCGTAGCTGTTCGATCAATGGCTGGGGTACGCTTTCGGGGGAACACGTCACGATGATGCGATCAAACGGAGCGTGTTCCGGCCAACCTTTGTAGCCGTCGCCAGCGAGTGTATGGACATTGTCATAGCCGAGTTTTTTCAACCGACGACCGGCTTCGCGGCTGAGCTGAGGTACGATTTCGATGGAGTAAACTTCTTTGACGATTTCTGCGAGCACTGCCGCCTGGTAACCACTGCCGGTACCGATCTCCAGGACTTTGTCGGTCGGTTTGGGATCCAGCGCTTCGGTCATGTACGCAACAACGAACGGCGGCGAGATCGTCTGCTGGTAGCCAATTGGCAGTGCCTTATCGATGTAGGCTTCGCGGAAGAGGCTGGAAGGTACGAACTCGTGCCGCTTCACCGTGTTGATGGCGTGCAGAACCAGCCGGTTGGAAATACCCTGGCCCGCCACGTCTTCAGCGACCATTTTTGCGCGAGCTTCGCGATATTTGTCGTCGTCTGCTCGGACTGATTCCTGAAAACACAGGCCGGTAAACATCACAACGATCAGGAATATTGCCAGGCGTTGCTGAAGACGTGAGTCGCTCATGACACGTTCCTAAGCCGCGTTATTGTCCAGAAAACGCGACAGCGCGAGTAAGCCGGATGAGTCAGAAAGTCCGTCGAAACGGTGGTCGATCGCCCCCGAATCATTGGATTGTGACAGGTGAGTCAGCAGGTCGCGAATGATCCGTTCGGCTTCCAGTTTTTCACGCTGCCAGGCATCACGAGATTTCTGCCAGGACGTTTCCTGAGTTTCGATTTGCGTGAACTGAGTCTGCAGCTGCTCTTCGCGACGGCGAAGTTGCGATTCCCGTTCGGCGACCCAGTCGGTCAGCTGTTGTTTCTCACCGCGGAAGGATTCTTTCTGAGACTCGAACTGCGACCGCGAATCGTCCAGTTCCCGTCGTTGCTGATTGAGTCCGTCCCGTAAGTTTCGGATGTAGTCGGCGAGCTGTTCGCGAGCCTGTTCCACTCGCTGCTTCGCGCCTTCGTCACCAGTTACCTGAGACATCTGCGCCCACGCTTCGTCGACGGCAATCTGAGTTTGCAGCAGTTCCTGATGTCGGGTTTCCAGATCCTCGCGGAGTCGATCGAGTCGGTCGCGGCGTTTTTCCAGATTCTCGGCGTGCAGAGACATCATGTCCGCCTGTCGGCGGTTCTCGGCAGTCTGCGTCTGAACTTTCAGCTCCCACGACTGTCGTTCGGCAGTGAGCCGCTCACGTTCACGGGTCGCGTGCTCGTCGACAGACTTCTGCATTTTGGAAAGTGTCGACTGTTGCCGTTCGAGTGAATGTTCCAGCTCTTCGAGAATGATGCGACGTCGAGAGATCTGCTTGTCCCGCTGCCGCTGAACCTGAACGAGATTTTCCAGTCGCTGTCTCGCCCGCTGGTACTCGCTGCGGAATTCGTCTCGCGTTTGTTCCAGTTCCTCCCGCGATCGTTCCAGGTGGTCCTGCTGAAACCGAATGCGGCTGTCGAGCAACGCTCGCTGCTTCCGCAGTTCGGCTTCTGTCGAGTGTCGCTGTTCTTCGAGTTTCGCGAACTCGCTTTTGACCCGGCGGTGTTGCTCGGTCTGTTCCTGCTCGATTTCTTCCCAGGTTCGGCGGCGGAGTTCGTCGATTTCCTGCTGGAATCGCTGATGCTCGCTGTCGAGTCGTTCCTGACGTCGTTTCAGTTCTGCTTCGGAATCCAGTTTCTGCTGCTGCCACTCCTCGATCGATTCCTGCAGAGCTTCTCGCTCGCGGGCTAGAAGTGTGCGGTCGGCGATAATCTCATCGGTCAGAGCTTCAGTGGTGATCTGCTCGGACAGTTGCTGTCGTTCGGTTTCGAGCTGCTCCGAAAGTGCCTGTCGTTCGGACTCGATCTGCTCGATCAGTCGCGCCTGCTGTTCAGCCAGCTGGCGGCGTTCGCGTTCGAGCGTTTCCCGCAGCTCGGTTTCCTGATCAACCAGCCGCTGCTGAGTTTTCGTAAACTCCTGCCGCTGGGTTTCTGATCGCTTGATCGACTCCTGCAACTCCGCACGTTGTTCTTCGAGTTCGCTCTGAACTTCCTGACGCAGACGCTCTCGCTGTTGGTTCAGGTCGGATCGCTCATGCTCGATGGCAGCTGCCTGTTCAGACATCGCTGCCCGCTCGCGGTTGATCGCCGCCTTTTCGGCTTCAAACTCAGTCTGACGAGCATCGAACTCTTCGCGTGATTGCCGGAGTCGTTCCTCGGCATCAAGGACGCTTTGTTCGTGTTCCTGCTTCTCCAACCGGAAGGAACGTCGATCCTGGTCGAGCTGTCCGGCCTGTGAGTTCAGGGCCTGCTCACGACGATTAAGATCGGTCAGCTGCTTCTGAACCTGCTCGACGAGTTCTGCCGTTTGGACAAGCAGATCTTCTTCGAGATTGTCCAGCTCTGCGCTGCTGGCAACCGGACTCACAGGCAATCGAGTCGTTGGCCATGCGTCAGGTTGATGAGTTGAGCGGAATTCCTCGCTCATTCCGGGAATCCTTTCCCTGCGGCGAGTTCAATTTCTGGAAGACTCGTCCCTTTTCCATGCTGGAAAAGGGACGGTCAGTCTGGTCGTCTGTCTGTCGCTTACAGGTGTGCGTTCAGCTTCTCGGTGATTTTCTCTTTCGGCACAGCGCCAACGAGACGTTCAACGACCTCGCCACCCTTGAAAATCATCAGCGTTGGAATGGAGTTAATCTGATGCTTCGTTGCGATCTGTGGGTTTTCGTCGGTGTTTACTTTTCCGACCTTGACCTTGCCTTCGTACTCGGTGGCGATGGCATCGATAGTTGGTGCCAGCATGCGGCAGGGGCCGCACC
>JABMPE010000219.1 GCA_013203845.1 Rhodopirellula sp.
ATTTCACACCGCGTGGCAGATGTTTTATTCACCGGGTAAGGGAAATTTGATCGTCCATCGAAGTGAATGAAATTTTCACGTGCAGATAAGTGCCTGCCGGAAACGTTATCAGATTCAGTCACGCCGCTCGCGAACGAAACTTTCCAGCATCAGCTACAGCACTGATCTGCGTACGAAGCGAACTCATCATGGTCCGCCGATCTTCGAGACTGGCGTGTCGCCAGAAACTGATGGCACTCCGCAATTGACTCACTGCATTCGGAAGTTCTTCAACAGGCAGTGACCGAAATGTGCGGCCAAGCCAGCCTCGCGTCGCCCCTTCGCAAATCTGGGTCGCCAGGATGTACTCCGGCGCGATCGGCAGATCGTTCCTGGCCAGACTTCCGATGCCACCGAAGCCGAAGGGAAGTCCGGCATCTCGCAGAATCTGGCACAGGGCAGGAACGGTTCCGTCACTGATCAACTCGAAAAGGAACTCCCTGCCGAGCGAGATGCTGAGGTCGTTCAGGCCGATATGAATTTCTGACAGACCTGGCAGACGAGCCAGTTTCGGCAGATTTTCTGCAGCGGCAGCAGTTTCCACGAGCAGAACTGTTGCTGCTCGTCCGTCAACAAACTCAATGAAATTCTGCGCCTGCCAGACATGCTGAAAGTACGGGAGCATCACGAAGTCCGCGCCGGATTCGATCACCTCAGTGACCTGCTCTCGGGTTCCGTCATGTGGTGGATCGATTCTGACCATCAGGCGGGCTTGAGCAAGCACGCGATTCATTACGCCGACGTCTCCGGGCACATGAGTCGAATGAAACAGCTGGCGTCCCTTCTGACGATCGGCTTTGCCGCGACGCTCCAGGTCGATGAAAATTCGATCCACACCGGCCTGGTCTGCCGTCCTCGCCACGACCGGGTCATTCGTAATCAGAGAAAATTCCATCAGGCAGCCCGTCTGACTTGTTTACCGGAACAGCGGTCTCCGATATCTGGCCATTGATAAGGAATCCTCGCATCGTTGAACGCCAGACGATCTTCGTCAGTAGCTTCTGCACTGAACGGAATCGTATTCATATGCGCGAGAATCGCGGCTTCGTCACCTGTCGCCTGAAAACCATGCCAGATTTCGACGGGGATCTGGATCAACAGTGGGGCTTCGGCAGAAACGCGGATTTCCTGCACCAGACCATGTGTCGGTGAAGCGGGACGTGAATCGAACAGAACAAGTAACAGCTCACCCGAAATCAGAGCAATCTGATCGATCTGATGATGATGGCGATACCAGGCCTTCGTAATTCCGGGCAGCGTCTGAGTGATGTAGAGCTGACCGAATCCCGGAAAGTAATCGTCATCATTACGCTGGATTTCCAATAATCCGCCGCGGGCATTGACAATCCGCTTCAACGAAATGGTTCTGACGTCGTGAATGATATTTGCCTGCACTGTCTTGCCCTTCTTGTCTTAAACCACCTGAACAGCGCCTCGTCTGACTTTCTGGAATTCGTCAAGTTTTCTCTGCTCGTCCCACAGGTACTGGTGTCCCAGTTTCTGCTCGACGTCGTGTTCCCGCAGCCCCTGCTTCAGTTCAGTCAGTCGTCCACTCAGGTAGCCGGCGCCGAGATACTTGTAGTGCAGCAATTTAACCTTCCTGCAAAACGGTTTACGGACGATTCCCTCGGGAGCGGCGCGATGCCGGCCGTTTTCAAAATTGATTTCACGAATCCGATCGGGAGCGAAGAGTTCGGGTTTATCGAGTCCGCCACCTTTGCGCAGACGCGTTCCCGTGCGAACCTGCCGGTAGAGCGGTTCATTCCCGGTGGGAAAAGTGTCCGAAACCATTTCGAAACCCCGTGGAACAACCAGCGAGATCCCTCTTTGCCGGGCGGTTGACAGGTATCGCCGCAAGTCGGGGTGATAGAGATGCTCGTCGATGTTGCAGACAATGACCCAGTCGGCCTGTTGACGGCTTGGCTTCCAGCACTGGTCGTAGAAGTCTCTGGCTGCCTCGACGAACGATCGGCCCGTCACATGGAACTCACCGAGCGTTACTTTCGGGTGCTGCTGCAGTAATTCAATCGAGCCGTCTGTCGAGCCGTTGTCAAAAATGAAGTAACGGTCAACGATCGAGTCGTAATGCCGGAAGAAGTGTGGCAGCATCCGCACTTCGTTCCAGCAGAGCGCATACAAATGAATTGAGGTTTCCACTGGCTTCGGATGCAACCAGTGACGGATTGCTTTCAAGCTGGACATGTATTTCCTTGCGAATTCTGCGACACAACGCGAAGACGCAGGTCTTATTTCTCAATGGCGATCAGACGACCGGTGAGCGAGAGCGTGCGACAGCAAGAAGAACAGGATGTCTTGATAAGGAATGCCGAAGAGAACATTCGATTGCAACATCGACTGAAAAACCTGGCAACTTTAGCGATTCTTCCGAATATTAGTGGGGCAACGGCAGGATCACAGCTGTCGCGAAAATCAAAAATCAGCGAGGTCACAGCGTTCCCATTGGGAAATCGGAGTCTGAGTTTACTGTGGCGTTGAATCTACACGGCTGAGTCATGACTCTGTGTAGAACGTATTTCCAGGAAATAGTCGCAACAGGCAACAGGTCCGCGTCGCGAACTTTTTGTATGCGAGTGCTTCGAAAGGCTTCGAATGAAACGGCTTCTGTTTTCCGCTGTGATGTGCGTTGTCCTTGTCTCGGTTTCAGCGGCACAGGACATTCCGCAGACAGTCGGTCAGACATAGGATCACTTTGATCAGCGGGCCGAACCTCTGGAGGTTGAGGTCATCCGCGAGTCAGTCGAAGATGGCATCGTTCTGCAACACATTGGTTACGTGGCTGGAATATCGGGAATCTATTTCGGGACTGATCCTGAGATACTTCCTCCATCGGTCAAATCGCCAACCAACACGACTGGTTCGTTAACTCCATGCTGCTCAAAAACTGGCGGTCACAACTTCTGGTCTCGCTCCAGTTTTTTCTGGCAGCGGTGATGGTGATAACCATTAGCGTCGAGGCTTTTCCGGTCATCTCCCTGTTCGTGTCTGGAGGCGGCATCCTGTTGTGGGGATGGGCGATCTTCACCATGAAGCTGAGTCGAATTTCCATGCGACCGGAAGTTTCTACGAATGCTCAACTGCTCACACGCGGGCCCTTCCGATTGATTCGACATCCGATGTATGCCGGGCTCGCTCTCTTTCTGCTGGGGGGCGTGTTTGCTCCCTTTCTCTGGTGGCGACTGGTCATCTGGCTGTTGCTATGCGCCGTTTTGCTCGGCAAGTCGAGAATCGAAGAGTCGCTGCTGCTGGCTCAGTTTCCCGAGTACGGCGAGTATCAACGCAGAACAAAACGGTTTGTTCCGTTTCTCTTCTGAAACAACGTTCGGTGGAATCCGCATCCGCCCGGAACCGAGGCCGCTGAATCGCGCGCATGATTCGCTGCACTTCGTCGACCGTCAGGACTGCGGGCAGCTTCGTCTCTTTGGGAATGCGGAACTTCAGCAGCGTGATCCAGTCGCG
>JABMPE010000220.1 GCA_013203845.1 Rhodopirellula sp.
ATCAAACTCACGTGTGTGTCGGAAACGACGTCAGGATTCGTTAGGGAGATCTTCTGCATCGGAAGCACCGAGCGCTCAGTTTGTCCGCGGAGATGCTGCTCTCGACTTCGAATACGCAAAATCCCCGCAAGATCGGTGATTCCTCATTCTGCTTATCTGGAGCCGGGGCTTCGCCGGAAAAACTCGATCGACCTCGTGTAGCATTTCTTCATTCCACGTCAATCGACCCGGCAGCCGTTTGCGAGAGCAGCATGCCCCTTGTTGATCGATTGAGATCACTCTAGCATTGGTGGCCGTTGATGCGTTGCTGGCATCTCACTGGCCGCGGCCAGTGGCGATGTCATTGTGGTGCGAATAACGGAATGAAGTTTCGCAGCGGTATGGAGTGAATGAATTCGGGGTTTGCCCGGAATGGAATCAGTCAGGGGCAGGCCGCCCAGCGTGGGATGTGGAACCAAAGACGTGCAGAATCAATGCCTTCGTAATGTTATCTGCCTGGTAGTCGGATTCTGTAGCCTCGCTGCTGGCGAACTGTTCGCTCAGTTGCAGGTGCATCCGGCAACAGTGCAGCTGAACGGCGTTGACTCACGCTGGCAATTACTGGTTTCGCACGACGATGTCGGACTCTCGTTCGACTCGACTCGTACCGCAGACTATCAGTCGGCCAATCCTGACGTCGCTTCAGTGTCTCCGGGCGGAGTCGTTCGCGGAATTTCCGATGGCGAAACGGTGATCAAGGTTTTCGTGAACGGGCAGACTCAGTCGGTGCCGGTGGCTGTCCGAGGAGCAAAAGCGAAGCGTCACCTGCACTTCGAAACGGATGTCCTGCCTGTTCTGAGCCGTTACGGATGCAACACGTCTGGATGTCACGGTAAGGCGGAGGGGCAGAACGGTTTCAAGCTGTCGATTTTCGGTTTCGATCCGGCAGCGGACCTTGCCGCGCTGACTCAGGAAGGTCGCGGGCGACGGATCAATCGTACGATGCCTGAACAGAGTTTGTTGCTGATGAAGGCGTCCGGTGGTGTACCTCACGGTGGCGGAATCCGAATCCGGAGAAACTCGCCGGAATACCGGGTCGTGGCGGACTGGATCAGAGCCGGAGGCGTCGCTGGTGATGCGGACGCTGCGAAGCTTTCAGCGATTCAGGTGGCACCTCAGAACAGTCGGATGCCAATGGAAGCGCCGCGGCAGCTGCAGGTCACGGCTCGGTTCAGTGATGGACGGGAAATCGATGTCACTCACCTGGCGAAGTTCCAGTCGAATTCTGAGCCACTCGCTACGGTCGACGAGTTTGGTCTGGTGACAACCGGAGACAACCCTGGCGAGGCGGCGATCATGGCCAGCTATCTGGGCGAGGTGGACGTCTTCCGGGCTATTGTTCCGCAGCCAGACAATGGCTCGGCATTTCCTCAACAGCCAGTACTGAACTTCATCGACGAACTCGTCGATGCAAAACTTCGCAAGCTGAATATTTACCCGAATGGACTTTGTTCAGATTCGGAGTTTCTGCGACGCGTTTACCTGGACATTATCGGGACGCTGCCGACGGCTGAGGAATCTCGCGCGTACCTGGAAGATTCGTCACTGGACAAGCGGAAGATGCTGGTTGACACGCTGCTGACTCGAAAGGAGTACGCGGATTTCCAGGCCCTGAAATGGTCAGATGTATTGCGCGTCGATCGCCTGGCTTTGGGCCACAAGCAGGCCTATTCGTACTACCGCTGGATTCGCGAGGCCTTCGCCCACAATCGTCCGTTTGACGAGATTGCTAGGGACATCGTCACGGCGACAGGTCCGGTGTCGAAAAATCCCGCCGCTAATCTTTTCAAAGTCGCAAAGAAACCCGGCGAAGTGGCGGCGACGATATCGCAGGTTTTCATGGGGATCCGGATCGAGTGCGCACAGTGCCATCATCACCCGTTCGATCAGTGGTCGCAGCGTGACTACTATGGGATGGAGGCGTTCTTCACACAGGTGAATTTTAAATCCACCCCAGCCGATCAGGTTTTGATTCCGAACAAAGGTGGCGCGACAAAGCATCCACGAACCGGCGAATCCGTGCAGGCTCATGCCTTGCTGCAGAACGAGCCCGCTGAGACTCCAGAAGGTGACCGCCGACGCTTGTTCGCCGAATGGCTGACGGCAGACGACAATCAGTGGTTTGCCCGTAATATTGTGAATCGAGTCTGGGCGCAGTTTGTCGGTCGTGGGATCGTGACTCCGGTCGACGACTTCCGTCTGACCAATCCGCCGACGAATCCAGAGTTATTGAATTCACTGGCGAAAAGTTTTGTGGATTCGGGTTTCGACCTGCATCAGCTCATTCGGACGATCACTTCGTCACGTACGTATCAACTGGCGACCACGCCGTCCGAAATGAACGAACGCGACGAGCAGAATTACTCCCGTGCTTTGTTCAAGCGGCTCGATGCAGAAGTTCGTTTCGACATGATCTGTCAGGTGACCGGGACGTCGGAGAAGTTCGAGGGGATGCCGTCGGGTTATCGAGCGATCGAACTGTGGGACAGTCAGGTTCCGCACTACTTCCTGAGTCTGTTCGGTCGCCCGGTCAGAGCGACGGCGTGTGAGTGCGAACGGGCGAATCAGCCGAGCGTGGCGCAGGTGCTGCACGTGTTGAATTCTCCTCAGATTCAGGAAAAGTTGAGCAGCGATGCCGGTAAACTGGCCCTGTTGGAGCAGACGATTGCGGACAATGAGAAACTCGTCGACGAGATTTACCTGATGTTTTACAGTCGATTTCCAACCGTAGGCGAGAAGGTGTCGGTTAGCCGGTACCTTGCAAAAGCCGATAATCGACGGAAGGCTGTTGAGGATGTCGCGTGGAGTCTGATGAACACGGTCGAGTTTCTGTTCAATCATTGACGACGGGCATTTCAAGCCGGGTGTCAATGAACCGGATACTGACGAGCTGGCGGAGTCAGCGTTGGAGACTGTTATGAGTGGAAAACGTTCATACTGCGACGGGATGAGTCGTCGCAACATGTTGCAGGTCGGCCTGGGGGCATCCGCTGCGGGGGCGATGGGACTTTCTCAGGCTTTGGCTGGGCCAGGAAATTCCGCCGGTAGCAGCTCCAATTCCAGTCGCGACGACGTTTCGCTGATCATCCTGTTTTTGCAGGGCGGCCTGAGCACCATCGATACGCTTGATTTAAAACCGGACGCTCCTGCGGAATTCCGCGGCGAGTTTGATCCCATCGACACCGTCGTGCCGGGAATGCGGATCTGCGAGCACTTACCAGGTCTCGCTCAGGTCGCCGATCGATTCTCTCTGCTGCGAAATTTCACGCATCACGATTCCGGGCACGGACCCGCGGACCATTACATGCTGACCGGGTATGCGCCTCGAGCCGGCTTCAACGGAAGCCTGAAACCGAACAATCACTATCCGTCGCACGGGTCGGTAATCTCGAAGAAGCTCGGACCACGTGGCTCGGTTCCGCCTTACGTTTGTCTGCCGAAGATGCACCGTTCCGGTGGAGCAGCTTATCTGGGCGCATCGCACGCGCCCTTTGAAGTGGAAGCAGATCCCAACGCCCCCGACTTCGCTGTTCCCGATCTAACGCCGCCGCTGGCGGTCAGTGCGAACCGGTTCGACGCGCGTCGCGAGCTGATGAAAACGGTCGACCGATTCAAGGAGCAAGCCGAGATCACCGCCAACAGCGGGACTCGCGCGTTGACCACTTTTCAGAAGAAGGCATTCGACCTGATCTCGTCGCCGGCAACCCGGATCGCCTTCGACATTCACTCGGAGCCCGATGCGGCGAGAGACGAGTACGGACGAAATTCGCTGGGACAATCGTGCCTGATGGCGCGACGACTGGTCGAATCCGGCGTGCGTTGTGTCACGATCGACCATACGAACTGGGACACGCACTACAACAATTTTGACGTTTTGAAGAACGACCTGCTGCCGCATCTTGATACCGGGCTGCCCATGCTGCTTCGCGATCTCGAACAGCGTGGAATGCTGGATACCACGATGGTGGTCGTGATGGGCGAGTTCGGGCGGACTCCGCGAGTCAACAAGTACGCCGGTCGCGATCACTGGGGACCGTCCAACACAATTCTGCTGGCTGGTGGCGGCGTGAAAGGCGGGCGAGTCATCGGAGCCACAAACTCACGCGGTGAACGACCAGATTCCGATCCTGTTGGTCCGGAAGACTTGTCGGCGACGATCTACCACGGCCTCGGCATCAACGGTCGCGACGAGTTTCACACTCCCGAAGGCCGCCCCGTGAAGATCGTCAACGACGGTCGAGTGCTCACAGAGCTGCTCTAGCACTTAAACAAGCGTTCGGCGTGCTGGGAATGTGTCGAAGTGAACCGCGCAGCGGCGACCGTCGACACTCGTGTGCCAGTTGAAGAGTTGAGTTGTGTCGGGCATCGCAGGTTCTTTCCGGGGCCAGGCGTGGCGGCGATACCGAAGCATCCGGACTTCGGCTTCGTTCGAAGCGATCGTCAGTGCCGCAGCGGACGCGAGACGCACTCATGCACGCGGAACAGTATCTCCACGGACGGTGTCCACGTCAGCAGGCGATAGATCAGGCGTCGGCCACTGTTGAGGATCTGAGCGGGAACCTGGATCAGGCTCTGACAGAATGTGCGGAAGTCCATGCGGACGAGGCGTCGCTTGTCGGACTGACGCTTTTCTCTGGCCACCGGCGGACCGGCCTCGGTGATCGACAGGCCCAGCCAGCTCTTGAGGTTCCACGCCAGGGCGGCCATGACCATGTACGCCTCGTTGCTGACCAGGTCGTGCAGCGGAGCCGACAACGCACGCGTGGCGTGTCTGATATAACCACCTGTCTGTGTCTGATTTCAGAGCAGCGAGGGTTGCAGACTTGCCCACCATCAACACCCAGTGGGTGCCATGTCTTTCAACTGGGCGATGATGTTTTCCTGATCGCAGCGACTGTTCGACTGCTTCACGATGGCTATCGGTGGATGAGTCTGTTTCGACAGGTTGGTGATGTAGAAGAAGTACGGCGATTCATCGAACAGTTTCAACTGTCCCTTTGAAACGCTCACCTG
>JABMPE010000221.1 GCA_013203845.1 Rhodopirellula sp.
ACGCTGCCCGTGCCGATTGTTTCGTTATTGGGCGTGATGACC
The DNA here is from genome assembly GCA_013203845.1 of Rhodopirellula sp. GTDB lineage: Bacteria > Planctomycetota > Planctomycetia > Planctomycetales > Planctomycetaceae > JABMPE01. The sequence continues at coordinate 43 of JABMPE010000221.1, forward strand.
AGATCGATGCCGACACGGCGTTTTGTGCAGATGACCGCCCAGTCGTCTTTACTGCCCGGCTGACGATAGCGCACGTAAGCTCGTTCGTTCCAGACGACGTTTCCGTCGGGAATGACCTTGTCGAAGACTTTCAGCAGCGTTTCCAGCACTTCCTGTTTCCACTTCGGACGCTTCTCCGCCGGAAAACCCTTCTGCATGAGATGCCATTTTCGACCAAGCACTTTCCACGGAGACACGTCTTTAACATCCGTCGACGTTGCCTCGACGCGTGCAATGTACGACTCGCGAGCGGCGTTCAGAAACTCTCGAAAAGCGGGCGTGTCGATTTCGCTCAACCAGTGAATCGTGATCATCACTTCCTGATACCCGGCTGGTTTGTTCTTCACTCGAACTCGTTCCGAGCGACCGTAGATGGGAAGTTCGTTGATGTCGTCAATCGAGCGCAGAGCGAGACTCGCCGCCAGTTCGTTCTGGTCAAAGCAACCTCGTTGAACTCGGAAATAGAGCTTTAACAGCCACTCGTCGCGCGTCAGCGCGTGCATGAACCAGCCAAGCCGTTTGTCGTCTCCCGTGATTTCAACCGTTGACGAATCGTTCCAGATGGTTTTGAGGCTCAGGGCTGTGGGCTGAGGGCCGAGAGTGTTTTCGTCCTCGCCCGATGCCGCTTCGTGAGCTTTTAAAAGATCACTGCCACTCATCAATGCTGCGGTGGCCGCAGGTTTCTTTCTTCGAGTTGTCTTTTTCTTTCTGGCGGAAGCTGGCTTTGAGTCAGACTCTGGCGGATCCGAAGTCAGTTGCTCGACGATCATTTCCAGCGCGTCGCCTTCCCATCGACAGTCTTTTCCGGAATGGGCGATGCGGTCGCGCGTGTGCCATTTTCTGCCGTCGACTTCCCAGGGCATCCTGGCGTCTTTGCCAACCTGAGCCATTGTCAGGTCGCCGTCGCGTTTCTTTCCTTCGGCGACGGCGTCAAAGACTTCGCGACTTCCGCGTCGACCTGTCGCCAGCACGTTGACAAGCTGCTCAGCGGTGTGCGACTGCATCTTCGGCAACCCAGCGACTCTCGCCGCTTGGTTCTCGTCATTCACTCCTGCCGCCACGTCTTCAGGCGTTCCTTCGGCGACGATCCAGCCGCCGCCGATTCCAGCTTCCGGCCCCATGTCGATCACCCAGTCGGCAGTCTTGATTACATCGAGATTATGCTCGATGACGATCACCGTGTTGCCCGCTTCGACCAGACTGTTCAGAACTTTCAACAGTTTGTCGATATCGTCGAAGTGCAGCCCGGTGGTTGGTTCGTCGAGAATGTAGACCGTCTTGCCGGTGTTCGGTCGTGCGAGTTCTGCCGCCAGTTTCACTCGTTGAGCTTCGCCGCCGGACAGCGTTGTCGCCGATTGTCCCAGCGTTAGATAATCGAGCCCGATCGCGCACAGCGTCGACATGGTCTTGCGAATTTTCGGGATGTTTTCGAAGAGCTCCAGGCACTGACCGATCGACAGATTCAGTACATCGGCGATCGAGTGTCCTCGATACTTTACCGACAGTGTTTCGCGGTTGTACCGCAGCCCACGACACTCGTCGCACTCGACCCATACGTCGGGCAGAAAGTGCATCTCAATCTTTTTCTGACCGTCCCCTTCGCACGCGTCGCAGCGTCCACCTGGTCGGTTGAAACTGAATCGGCCCGGTCGGTAACCACGAACCTTCGAATCCGGCAGCCGGCAGAACAGCTCGCGAATGTGGTCGAACACACCGGTGTAAGTTCCGGGGTTCGACTTAGGCGTGCTGCCCAGCGGAGCCTGATCTACGACAATCGCCTTGTTCACCAGACTGAGCCCTTTCAGTTTGTCGTACGGTCCGGGTTGCACGTTCGCGCGGTGCAAATGTTTGACGAGAGCCTTGGCCAGCGTGTCCTCAATCAGCGAACTCTTGCCTGAACCGGAGACACCTGTAACGACGGTAAACGTACCGAGTGGAATTCGCAGATCAACCGCACGCAGGTTATTGAGCCGGGCTCCCAGAAGTTCCAGCCAGCCACCGGGATGGTCAAGGGGCGAGGGCTGAGAACTGAGAGACGATTTCCGCTTCCCCTTGTCCCTCTGCCCTTGTCCTTCAGTCCTTGCCGCCATCCGCCGTTCGCTCGGAATCAGAATCTGCCGTTTGTTGCCAAGGTACTCACCGGTCAGCGACTTCATCCGGGTGGCGACCTGCTTCGGCGTTCCCTGTTCGGTGATCGTGCCGCCGAAGCGACCGGCTCCAGGACCGAAGTCGTAGATGCGGTCGGCAGAAGCGATGACTTCGCGATCGTGTTCGACAAGGATCATTGTGTTACCAAGGTCGCGTAGCCGGTGCAGTGCGGTCAGCAGCCTGGCGTTGTCACGCGGGTGCAGCCCGATGGTCGGTTCGTCGAGAACGTAGAGAACTCCCGTCAGCGCGCGACCAATCTGGCCGGCCAGACGAATGCGCTGCGTCTCGCCGCCAGACAAGGTCGGCAACGTTCGTTGCAGCGTGAGATAGTCCAGCCCGACTTCGACCAGAAACGACAGCCGGCCGCGAGCTTCTTCCAGCAGATCGCCGGCAACACGTTTGTCATCGCCGGTCAGTCGAATCTTCTTGAGAAACTCCAGAGCCTGACCGAGCGGCGTTTCGCAAACCTGCTGCAGCGTCTTCCCCTGAAACCGCATGTTCGCAGCGTCATCACGAGTACGGCTGCCGTCGCAACTTGAGCATGGAATCTCGCCGACCAGTTCCGACAGATGCCGACGATGCGAGTATGACACTCGCGACGCTTCTTCGACCGCAGGAAACAGGCCTTTGTACTGAAAGCGAAATTTAGTCGACGGCTTCGATGCATCCACCTCAAACCACCGGTCGCCGGTTCCATACAGCACGGTGCGACGATGGATCGGGTCGAGCTGTGCGAACGGCACGTCGAGCGGAATTCCCAGGTTCTTCGACATCGCCTGAAGCATCGCCTGAAAAACGGAACTTGTTGCCGGATCAGGCCAGACGGCGACGACCGCATCCAGCAATGAACGCTGCGGATCACTCAGCAGGACGTTCAGGTCGGTGCCCTGCTGAACACCCAGACCTTCGCATTCCGGGCACCAGCCCAGCGGACTGTTGAATGAGAAGTTGTTCGGGATGAGTTCTTCGAAACTGCGACCACATTGTTCGCACGCTCGGAACAGGCTGTACGAATCGACCTTCCAGTCGGTCTCGTCGCGGTTGTCGTCGACCAGAGCCGTCCGCATCACGCCCTGCCCGAGTCCCAAAGCGGTCTCCACCGAGTCCGCGATGCGCGACCGCTGCCGACTCTTTACGATAATTCGATCGACGACCACTTCGACGTTGTGCTTGCGCTTGCGGTCGATTTCCGGCACGTCTTCCAATCGGTGAGTAGTGCCGTCGACACGAACTCTCGCAAAACCCCGCTCGCGAAGATTTTCCCACAGCCGTTCGTAAGCCTGTCCCACTCGAATCTCCTGCGGAGCCAGCAGCAGCAACTTCGTCCCTTCTGTATGTGAAAGCAGCCGCTCAATGACTTCGTCGGTCGTCTGCGTGTTGACCGGGGTCTGGCAGGCCGGGCAGTGCTGAATTCCCAGGCGGCACCACAGGATGCGCAGGTAATCGTAGATCTCGGTGACTGTTCCGACGGTCGAACGCGGCGTCGCGCCGACGCTTTTCTGTTCGATTGCGATCTATGGCTGCAGACCGTGAATGTGTTCGACGCGAGGTTTCGGCATCTGCCCGAGGAACTGTCGCGCGTAAGCCGAAAGAGATTCGACGTACCGCCGTTGACCTTCGGCATACAGTGTGTCCATCGCGAGCGATGTCTTCCCGCTGCCGCTCGGGCCGCAGAAGACGTTCATTTTGTCGCGAGGGATGTCAATGTCGATGTGCTGCAGGTTGTGTTGCGATGCTCCGCGAACTGTGATGGAACGGGGAGCGTTGAGCGACGAGAGTCGAGAGGAGTCTTTCTGCCATCGCTGAGCGTCTTCGTCTGCCGCTTTGGCCTTCGCACCTCGTACTTGCTTTCTCTTCACACCTAAAACCGGAGCCAGAGCCACACCAGTGTACGAATCCGGGTGACTGGCCACTGCTTCGGGAGTTCCCGCACAAACAATTCTGCCGCCGCCCGATCCGCCATCCGGGCCGACGTCGATCACCCAGTCAGCGGTCTTGATGACGTCCACGCTGTGTTCGACGACGAGCACCGTGTTGCCGTTTTCGACAAACCCGTGCAGCACTTCGAGCAGCTTTTCGACATCTGCAAAGTGCAGCCCGGTGGTGGGTTCGTCGAGCAGATAAATCGTCTGTCCGGTCGATCGTTTGCCGAGTTCCCGCGCCAGTTTGATGCGTTGAGCTTCGCCGCCGGAGAGTGTGGGCGACGGCTGCCCCAGTTTGAGATAGTCGAGCCCAACGTCATGCAGTGTCTGCAACAGCTTGTGAATTTTCGGGACGTTGGCAAAGTGTTCCAAAGCTTCCTGGACGTCCATGTCGAGCACTTCGGCGATGTTCTTGCCTTTGAAGCGAACTTCGAGCGTCTCATGATGAAACCGCTTGCCGGCGCACACCGGGCAAGTCACCCAGATGTCGGCGAGGAAGTCCATTTCGAGCTTGTTGGCACCGTGACCTTCGCAGGCTTCGCAACGACCGCCGCTCACGTTGAAGCTGAACCGTCCCGGTTTGTAGCCGCGAATCTTTGCTTCGGGAAGCTTTGCATAGAGATCGCGAATCAGGTCGAACAGTTTGACGTAGGTCGCTGGGTTGGATCGCGGCGTGCGACCAATCGGCGACTGATCGATGTCGATGGCTTTGTCGACATGCTCGATGCCCGTAACTGATTCATGATCACCGGGCTGACCTTTGCCTTTGTTGATATCTCGATTCAACGTCTGCCAGAGAATGTCGTTCACCAGCGAACTCTTGCCTGAACCACTCGCCCCGGTCACGCAGATAAAACAGCCAAGAGGAAATTCGACATCAACACTCTGCAGGTTGTGATGCGTCGCTCCTTTGATCGTGATCAGTTGTCCGTTGCCGGGACGTCGCTCGGCTGGAATTTCAATCCGACGGCGACCGGAAAGGAACTGCCCGGTGACGCTCTTCTTCGACTTCTTCACGTCAATGACCGAGCCTTCGACGACGACTTCACCACCGCGCACGCCAGGACCGGGGCCGAAGTCGACAATGTGGTCAGCCGCTTCCATCGTCTCTTCGTCGTGCTCGACAACGATCACCGTGTTGCCCTGGTCGCGCAGGTCGCACAGGCTGTCGAGCAGCATTTTGTTGTCGCGCGGGTGCAGCCCAATGGACGGCTCGTCGAGAATGTAAACGACGTCGACCAGTCCGCAGCCGATCTGGCCGGCGAGTCGAATTCGCTGACTCTCGCCGCCAGAGAGTGTCGGAGCCGTGCGTTCCAGCGTGAGATAATTCAGCCCGCAACGCAGCAGAAAGCCGGAACGTCCGCGAATCTCTTTGAGTGCCTCTTCGGCGATGTACTGCTGCGTGTCGGTCAGGGCGAGTGACTCAAAAAACTGCCACGCGGATTGAATGTCCAACGCGCAGACTTCTGAGATATTCAGGGATGCCTGCCGTTGACTATCAGGTTTGCGACGACTTCGGCCTCTTTTTTTCGGAACAACTGAGTTGCTGTTTGTTGTCGAACCCTTGAGATACGTCTCGCTGGTCGTGGTCAGCGTAACCGCCGCGGCCTGACGGTTCAGACGACTGCCGCCGCACCGCGTACATTTCACAAAGCGCATGTGCTTTTCGAGCTGCCGCCGTCGCATCGGGTTGTTCGTCTTGCGGTAACCTTCCAGTAGCTCCGGAATGAAGCCGTCATACGTGCCGCCGTGTTTCCAGGTGCCGCCTCGATAGCCCCATTCGTAGGTAATGTGCCGATCACCCATCCCGTACAGAAACAATTGCTTCGCCGCGTCCGGCAAGTCCTTCCACGGAGTCTTCAGAAAACTGTCTTCTTTGAGACCCAGGTCTGTTTCGATGGCACCGCCGACTCCCTTGTAGATGTGTCGCCGCCAGCGACCGATGCCTTTAACCGCTCCCAGCAACGCCAGACAACCAGCCCACAGCGATTTCTTTTCTTCCTCGACCAGTGACTCGAGGACAAACTCGAAGCGTTCACCCAGCCCGTTGCACTCATGGCACATCCCCTGCGGACTGTTGAAGCTGAACAACTGCGGAGAAGGCGGTTCGAAACTGATTCCACAATCGGTGCAGGCGTAATGCGAACTGAAAAGCTGTTCGTCGGAAGGGCGGAGGGACGAGAGCTGAGAGTCAAGGGATTCTGCGACGTCCTCCCTCGTTCTGGCTTCCTGCCCCTTGCTCCTCGGCTCTTGCCCATCCGCTACAACAACCAGGCTGCCTTCACCGAGTTTCAACGCCTGTTCGACAGATTCGGCCAGCCTTGCTCGCAGAGCCTTCCCAGCGACCAACCTATCGATGACGACTTCGATGGTGTGTCGCATCTGGCGATCAAGCTTCAGGTCTTCGGAGAGCTGAATGATTTCCCCGTCAACGCGTGCACGCACGAAACCCTGCTTGAGCAGATCGTCAAAGAGATCGCGGTACTCACCCTTCTGACCTTGAATGACGGGCGCGAGAATCTGGAACTTCGTCCCGTCTTCGTACCGAACGATCGTGTCGATAATCTGCTCTACCGACTGCGCGGTGACTGGCTTGCCACACTGGTAACAGCACTGTGTCCCGACACGAGCGAACAGTACGCGCAGGTAATCATAGATTTCGGTGATGGTGCCGACAGTGCTGCGAGGGTTGCGACCGCTGGTCTTCTGCTGAATCGAAATCGACGGGGCCAAACCAGTAATCGAGTCGACTTCCGGTTTCGGCATCTGCCCGAGAAACTGTCGCGCGTAACTGGAGAGCGACTCGACGTACCGCCGCTGCCCTTCCGCGTAGAGCGTGTCAAAAGCCAGCGAACTCTTACCCGAACCGCTGACGCCAGTCATGACGATCAGCTTGTTCTTCGGCAGCCGCAGCGAAATATCCCGCAGGTTATGTTCCCGCGCGCCACGAATGACGATCTCCTGCGACTCAGAGCTGGCTTTCGTTTTACGAGGCTTCCTTGTTGTCGTCTTTTGAGTCTTGCTGTTCGTTGCTGTTGGCGTTGCTGCTTTTTTCGTCGTTGCCGAGCCGGTTCCGCGTCGAGCCATGAGACGGTCTATCGATGAGAGATACGTTGGGCGATGGTCAATTGGTGAAGAGCAGCCGCGCGGGAGTATAGAACTCCAGCCCGCAAGGCCCAATTGACTGCCGGTAGATCGTTTGTCGACCGGGGGACTCAGACCGAATGTGGTTGGCCACTATGACTCGCGAGAGTTCGACCAGTCCGCGATCGTCTCTTCAATCCGCCGACGGTCAAGTGTGTCGGGAGTCATCTCAGCCAGCGTGTGACGCAGGCGGGCGATGGCGGCTTCGTGGTGGCCGGAGTTGTGGAGCATCCAGGCGTACTGGATGTGGACCAGCGGGAGGTCCGGCGTTCGTGCCATCGTGTTTTCCCACAAAGCCTGGTCGTTCTGCCAGACGGGCAGATGTTCGTACGTGGCGATCACCAGTGGGATCGTCGCGGCCAGCGGGATGCCGATCCAGCCTCCGTGAACGGCTGGGCGGGGCGTCGAGTCGTACTTTTCAGAGCGAGCGGCACGCCTGGCGTCGAGACGTTCGCAGCCCCATTTCACTCCCACGCAGACCAGAGCGAAGAACGGGATGCTCGGCATGTAAAGGTAACGATCGTTCATCAGCGTCGTGATCGGCGTCAGGTTGAGCACCGGCAGCAACAGCAGAAAGAATGACGCAACCGCGAGCGGCACGAACGGATGCGACCTGCGAACTCTCCAGCAGGCGAAGCCGACGACAGCCCAGCAAATACTCGCAACCGCCACCTGGGTCGCAATGCCTGTCGTCGCCGGGTTGTAGAGCACGCTTAGCTGCCGAGGACACAGCAGCATCGCGACGTATTTCCACAGGATCACCGAATCGACGGCCAGGATCTGCAGCTTGCCGAGATCCATGTGGTCTCGAACTCCGCCCAGCTCTGAGACCTGAGCGTTCATCGTCATCTGAAGAATCCACAGCGACAGCATGCCAGGAATGAACTGCCGCGCAAGCGATTCCGAAAACTTCTTCCGACTAATCAGAACGTCGTACAGCAGCACGATCACCGGAATCACGACGGTGAGCGCTTTCGACAGAACCGCGAACGCAAAGAAGGCGAGCCCCCACAGTTCCTGCTTTGGAGTTCGTTCAGGACGCATCACACAGATCAGATGCGCGAGGATGAACGCTCCGCAGACGAGCCCCTTGACGGAAGTCACCCACGCAACGGTTTCCAGCTGCACGGGATGAATCGCAAAAAACACCGCCGTGGCCCAGCCGACGGACTGACTCTTCGCCAGCCGACGGACGAGTACGAAGACCATCACCGTGTTAAGCATGTGCAACAGTACATTGAAAACGTGGTAACCCGCCGGTTCGAGTCCGAACAGCGTGTGCTCAACCAGCAGCGTGAAGATGATCATCGGCGAGTAGTTGCGGTTGATCACCTGCGTGGCAATATTCCACAGATTTGATGGATGCCAGCTGCGGATGTGGTCGTTTCTGAGAACGTACCACGTGTCGTCCCAGTTGACGAAATCGAAGCGGTGAACCGGCCAGTAGACGACTCCGATCAGCACGATCAGAGACACGACCAGCCACGTCGTGTGCGATCTGGCGACGTCACGGATGTTCCATGAAGTCGATTCAATTTCTGGTTTCAGTCGCTCAGACATTGAGTCCTGTCCTGGTTCATGCGGATCTTTATTCGTAGTCTGCAGGTCAGACGCGGCAAACATAGCTCCGCCGGATCGAACGTCAGGGCGAAAGGGCGACGTGAGCCAGCATTCGACTCGCCGTGAACGGTCAACGCCGAGCGATCTGATCAATCAGCGGTTTTGTCACAACCGGACCGAACGCTAAAGTTGCTCCAGCGTGCCAGACTCTGCCGGACAGTCAGCAATTGCCTCCGCCACCCATTCAGTAACGGGTTACACTTCGCGCGGGTGGAATCATCATAATTCGACGGCAGGAGCAGGCTGGATGACCGACGAGCAGGAACGACAGGCTGAGGACATTGCCGCCCGCAGTGCGTCGTCGCAGGGTGTGGACGAGGTTCTGGAGTCGATCAATCCAATGCTCGCCAGCGTTGCCGGTCACTCGGAAAGAAAACCTCGAGTCATCGCGGTAATGCCGGCTTACAACGCCGAAGCCACGCTCGAAAAAACGATCGCCGACATTCCGCGTGGCACCGTCGACGAGATCATTCTTGTTGATGACTGCAGTACCGACGGAACGGTCGAGCTGGCCAGGAAGCTGGGGCTGACCGTGATCGTTCACGAAAACAACCGAGGCTACGGCGGCAATCAGAAGACGTGCTACGCGCATGCCCTGGACCGCGACGCCGACTACGTCGTGATGATCCATCCGGATTATCAGTATGACAGCCGGGTGATCGACGTGGCCGTAAAGGTCATGCAACTCGGAATTCTGGACTTTGTCATGGGTTGCCGGATTCGTACACGCAAAGAAACGCTGGACGGCGGCATGCCCGTCTACAAATACATCGCGAATCGAATTCTGACGACAATCGAAAACGTGCTGCTCGGCCAGAACCTCGGCGACTTCCACAGCGGCTTCCGCGCTTACAAGCGGGAAGTGCTGGAGACGATCCCGTTTGAATCGAACTCCGAAGACTTTGTGTTCGACAGTCAGTTTCTGGCGCAGGCGGTCCACTTCGGATTCAGGATCGGCGACATCCCGGTTCCAGTCCGCTACTTCGACGAAGCCTCCAGCATCAACTTCGGTCGCAGCGTTAAATATGGTCTGTCGACGCTTGGAGTGATGGGCGTGTACTGGCTGAATCGCTTAAGTATTCGAAAGTCGAAGTTGTTCTGTCCCAGGCCTGCCGGTCGCTGATCAGGCTCTTGTTTCCCGCTGATCAGACTCTGTCCGGCGAAAACTGGATCACCGCAAAGCATTGGCGTACAGCCGGTTGCAGGTTTCGTCCGACAAGGACTGGTCTATCGGTGAACATCGAGCGTGCTGGCTGGGCTCAGCACGCCGCGACAGTTGAAACCAGTGACATAAGTGCTTAGAGTCTCGTCTCTTGCGACAACCATGACTGCGTCAGACATCTCGTAACCGATCGTCTGTGAGCGCGATAAAGTCAATTCCTGTAACGCTTTAAGGAGCTGCCTGAATGGGTCGGTATACCGGACCAAAGGGACGAATTAATCGACGTCTCGGTGCTGTGATCTTCGAAAATGCGGGTGCCCAGAAGGCATTTGAAGCCCGTGAAAACCCTCCAGGACCCGTTCAACGACGTCGCAAGATGTCTGAATTCGGTATTGCTCTGCAGGAAAAGCAGAAGATCAAGTATTATTACGGGTTTCGTGAAGAGCAGCTCCGCAAGTTCTACGACGTCGCTCGCCGCAAGCATGGCAACACAGGGGAAAACCTGCTCGTCATGTGCGAATGCCGTCTTGATAACGTTGTTCGCCGTGCAGGTTTCGCTCTGTCGCGACCGCAGGCTCGTCAGGGCATCGTGCATCGTCACTTCCAGTTGAATGGCAAAACAGTCGACAAACCCTCGATGCAGGTGAAGCCAGGCGATGTGATTACGGTTCGTAATCGACCGAATCTGCTCAGCCTTTACAAGGAAATGGCAGCGGCCAATACCGCTCCTGCTTGCGATTGGATCAGCTTTGACCAGAATGAGCTGAAAGCAACAATCACCGCCGCTCCTCATATGGACGATGTCAGTCTTCCAGTTGAAGTCGGTAAAGTGATCGCGTTCATGGGACGTTAGTCAGCGTGACGAAAAATTGAAAAGCTCCAAGCCGCTCAGTCTCTGAGCGGCTTTTTTTGTGGCAATCATTCCGTGATTTTGATGGCCGAGCATCGGGAACCTGGGGTGAATGTCGATCCAACCATTTGATCGCGTTGCGAAGACCTGACACGATAGAACGGAAACGAGGTTTGGCCACGAGGTTGAAAATGTCGCGTTGATCATCGGCAGAAATTGAACGCAGAGCTTCGAGTCCTCCGGGATCAGATCAAGTCCTGCCTCGATGACAGGCTTCTGGCGACTTATCAAAGCGACGGATCGAACCTCAACAACTCAAAGCCGCGTCATAACCGTTTATCAGAATCAGGAGCCCCGCTGTGACCAGATGCTGGCTCGGTATTATCTGTGGAGGACTTGCTTTGCTGACTTCGAATGGCGTCGAAGGGGCTTCGGTTCAGTACACGATTCGGCTTTCTCAGGCGAAGAACCATTACGCAGACATCGAGCTGCGCTGCGAAACCGGAGGCCAGCAGCAGTTCGAACTGATGATGCCGACCTGGACTCCAGGTTCGTATCTCATTCGCGAATACGCGCGGCACGTCGAATCAATCTCCGCCAGCAACGCGGACGGCGCACAACTGGCAGTCTCTCGAAGTCGTAAGAACCGCTGGCTGATCACGTGCGGCGACGCGAAGTCAGTCGTCGTGAATTACCGGCTGTACTGCAACGAAATGACCGTTCGCACGAATCAGGTCGAAAGCGGCTTTGCTCTCTTTAACGGAGCGTCAACTTTTCTTTCGCCCGTCGGTGCACGCGATCAGGAACATCAGGTTCGAATTGAGTTGCCCGACGACTGGAAGCACGCCGTCTGCTCACTTCCCAACGCGGGTGACGACCAGCAGTCTTTCCTGGCGAGTAGTTTTGACGAGCTGGTCGACTCGCCGATCCTCTGTGGCAACCCGAATATCTATCCGTTCAAAGTAGGCGATCGAGAACATCTGCTGGTCAGCATCGGCGAAGGCGACGTCTGGGATGGTGACGCGACCACGCGCGACCTCGAAAAGATCGTTGCTGAGCATCATCGGCTGTGGGGCGTTGTCCCGTATCCCCGCTACATATTTTTCAACCTGCTGGTCGAAGCAGGTGGCGGTCTCGAACACGATAACTCAACGGTCATGATGATCAGCCGCTGGTACTATCGCGACCGCGAAAAGTACGTTCGCTGGCTGGGTCTGGCGAGTCACGAATTCTTTCACACCTGGAATGTTCGTCGACTCCGGCCAAAACCGCTCGTCGAATACGACTACGAAAACGAGATCTACCTGCGCAGCCTGTGGATTGCCGAAGGGATCACCAGCTATTACGACGATCTACAACTCGCCCGGTGTGGACTGATCTCGCAAAAGGAGTATCTGGATTCCGTCTCCAAACAGATCGAGACGCTGCAGACGACGCCTGGCCGAAATATTCAGAGCCTTAGCGATTCCTCACACGACACGTGGATCAAGCTGTACCGCCCGAATGAGAATACAGCGAACTCGCAGGTTAACTATTACAACAAAGGAGCCGTCGCGGCTTTTCTGCTGGATGGCGAAATCCGTTCGGCAACTGATGGAAGGAAGTCACTCGACGATGTGATGCGACTTCTTTACGAGCGACATGCTGGCGACGTCGGTTACTTGCCCGACGACTTTCGCACGATCGTCAACGAGGTCTCCGGCGCCGACCTGGCGGAGTGGTTTGCGCGTTACATCGAGGGAGTTGACGAGTTCGACTATGCGAAAACACTGGACAGGTACGGCCTGGAATTTCAAAAGCCGAAGTCCCAACGACCTGAGGGCGACGGCCAGGAGTCAAAGCCCCTTGACGATACCACGACACCTGAGCCAAAAAAGAAAGCGTGGGTTGGCCTGACGACAGAAGATTCTTCCGGACGACTGGTCATCACAAAGGTCCTGCGGGATTCACCGGCGTTTCAGGCCGGCCTCAATGTGAACGACGAAATCCTGGCGATCGACGAGTACCGCGTCACAGCGAAGCAGTGGGCAGATCGGCTCAAGCAGTACCAGCCCGGCGATTCAGTCGACGTTCTGATCGCTCGTCGCGAGCGTCTTACAAAAGTTCGTCTGGCACTGGAAGCAGAGCCCGCGAAAACGTGGAAACTGTCCGTCATCGAGAAGCCGACGGACGACCAGAAGCAAAGACTCGCCGACTGGCTGCATCAGAAGTAGGTCAGGCTTTTCCTGACAACGTCAGTTGCTACGAATCCTGCGTTTAAGAATCGAACGGCCAGACTTTATGGCGAAACCAGGCAGGAAGTCCGGCCAGCTTGAACTGGCGATTCAACATCTGCGCAAGGTTGATCCTGTCATGCGGCGTGTGATTGATCACGTTGGCCCCTGCACTTTGAAATGCGATCGCGATCGCTTCTGGATGCTGGTTCGGTCGATTCTTTCTCAGCAGATTTCGACGGCCGCGGCTCGCACCATTCGCAACCGGGTTGTTTCGCTGGTTGAGTTAAGCAGCGGTTCGAAACGGGTCACCCCGGCGAGCCTGTTGACTTTAAGCATCGAGCAGTTACGAGGCGCTGGGTGCTCTCAGCGCAAGGCTGAATACATGCTCGACCTGGCGGCAAAAGTGAATGAATGCGAAGTGCGACTGTCGACGATCGGACGTCTCGATAATGAAGAAGTGATTGAGATGCTGGTTCAGGTTCGAGGCATCGGTCGCTGGACAGCGGAGATGTTTCTGATGTTTTCGCTGGGGCGTCTCGACGTGTTTCCGGTTGACGATCTCGGCGTTCGCAACGCCCTGCTGAAGCTGTACGAACTGGATCAGTCTACTTCGTACGGCGACTTTCGAGCGATCGCCGAAAAGTGGCAGCCGTACGCGACCATCGGCAGCTGGTACTGCTGGAGAAGTCTGGAAACGGATATTCCGTCTGAGTCACGATGATCAGGCTGAAACGTCTTCAGCTCGCGGCCCGATCGTGCGGAATCCCCGTTCGATTGTTAGCATGACGGACGTCCGTTTGAACATGCTGACCTCACTCTGCGATCAAGTGATGAGAGGGTTTGCTGACAATGATCGATTTCGGTTCATTCAAAGCTCGCGACTGTGGTGGATCAACGCGGCGTTCGTTTCTGCGGACGGCGGCGAGTGTTCCGCTGGCGTTGAGTGCCGGCCTGCCCACGGCTGAAGCCATCGCTGACGCAAAGAGTCGGGCGAAAGCAAAGTCCGTAATTCTGCTCTGGTTGTGGGGAGGCCCCAGTCATATCGATCTGGTGGATCCAAAACCGGATGCGTCGATGGATTATCGAGGCCCATTTGGCACGATCGATACGCGCACCACCGGAATGAGATTCACAGAGTTGCTGCCGCGAATGGCCGCTTGCTCGGACCGGTTCAGTGTGATTCGTTCGATGGTCAATACCAACAACAGCCATCCCGGTGCAGGGACGGTCGGCCTGACCGGTTTCGAAGAATCGCCCGGCCCGGTTCAGCCAAACTTCGGAGCGATCGTTTCCAAATATCGTGGACAAAACGGTTCGCTGCCGCCGTTCTTTTATGTGGGGAGAGGAATTCCACGCGACCTGCCAACGCGAATCGAAGGCTACGGTGGAGGAACCCTCGGCAAAGCATTCGATCCGTTCCTTGTCAGTGCGTCGGATCGTGGCGAAGTCAGCATTCCCACCCTGAAGATAATGTCGAACATGTCTCCCGGTCGAATTTCTGACCGACGACAGCTTCTGAATCAGCTCGACGAAGAACGCTACCGGCTCGACGCGTCCAAAGTCGAAGAGTGGGGCCACAAGTACCAGTCGGCGTACGGACTGTTGACCAGTGTTGAGGCACGGGCGGCTTTTGATCTCACTCAGGAATCAACGAAGACGCGTTCGAGTTACGGTCGGTCAACGTTCGGGCAGGGATGTTTGCTCGCTCGGCGTCTGGCGGAAGCCGGCGTGCCTTACGTCCAGGTCAACTGGAGCGAGTACGTTGAAACATTCACCCCCGGCGGTGACTGGGGTTGGGACACGCATATCTACAACTTCGAACTGCTGCAGGATCGGCACGGTCCGATTTTCGATAGAGCGTACTCGGCGTTGCTCGATGACATGACCGAACGTGGTCTGCTGGAAGACACGCTGCTCATCGCGATGGGCGAGTTCGGACGGACTCCGCGGATCAGCAACCGAGCCGCACGGGAACACTGGAATCAGTGCTACTTCTCCATCTGGGCAGGTGCCGGCGTTCAACCGGGCCGAGTGATCGGGCAAAGCGATCCCAAAGGCGAACATCCGGTTTCTCGACCAATCACTCCATTGATGGCAGGGACGACGATTGCGGAACTTGCGGGCGTTGGAGCGCAACAGCGTGCGGAATTAAAGGTTCTCGACGGCGGGAGTGTCATCGATGAACTGTTCTGAAAATCGAACATCCAGCATCGAACGTCCGACGTCGAACAGAACAGGAAGTTCGATATCCCGAGTTGGCTGTTTAACGTTCAATGTTTGCATCGGCATCGTGTTTCTTGCCGTTTGGTCATCCGCGATGGCCGA
>JABMPE010000222.1 GCA_013203845.1 Rhodopirellula sp.
CAGGTCGCCGATGTGCTGGCCTCGTTTCGTGATGCCGGTACCGAGGTCATCTACTGTCAGGGTGACGTTGGTGTGGCAGCCGATCGCGCAGCCATCATCGAGAAAGTTCGAAGCAAGTCTGGGCGACTCGACGTGCTGATCAACAATGCCGGGATCACGTCGCCAGGACGCAAGGATCTGCTGGAAGCCGACGAAGAAAGTTTCGACCGCGTTGTCGCCGTCAATCTGAAAGGGCCGTACTTCCTGACACAGCTCGCGGCGAACTTCATGATCGAGTTACGCGACACCGGCATCGACGCTGAACCCTGCATTGTGAATGTGTCGTCAATTTCGGCGGAGTTCGTCTCGACCAACCGCGGCGATTACTGCCTGACGAAAGCGGCGACGGGCATGGCGACAAAGCTGTGGGCAACCCGGCTGGCTGAATTCGGCATTCGAGTTTACGAAATCCAACCGGGAGTCATCCGGTCAGACATGACCTCAGGCGTGACCGAGAAGTACGACCGGCTACTGGCAGACGGTCTGGCTCTCGAAAAACGCTGGGGCGAACCGGCTGATATTGGTCGAGCGGTCGCCACACTGGTTCGCGGCGACATCCCCTATGCCACGGGCCAGGTCCTGTACGTCGATGGTGGCATGCGGATTCCACGGCTGTAGACGTCCGTAAACGAAACCAGCTTTGTGACCGTCACGATAAACGGCCACAAAGCTGGCGATCTCAGATAAGCAACTCGAAGTTACGGCAGATCAACCGTCTTCAGTTGCATGGCTCCGTTTTCCGACTGGATCAACACGATCGCACTGGTGTCGTTCAGCTTGTCGAGCTGCACGACGCCCTGCAGTGACGCAATCGTGTCGTATCTCTGCCCGGCCTTGTCAGCGACTCTTTCGTTGATGCCCTTGTTGGTGGCGATGTCTTCGGTGCTGATTTTCATGACGCCGCGAGCGCTGTTCGCCAGCAGCAGAAAATCCTTGCCGTCTTTTTCGTAAACGATCATGTCGAGCGGTCGGTTGCGATTGCCCAGTTCGGCGACGGTCGTACCGACGGTTTTTTCGCCAGCCTTGAGGCTCGACAACGGGAACTTCACGAGCGGAGTACAGACATAACCAGCCAGCAGAGTCGGCTCGCCGTTAATGTTGAACGGGACGAACGTCCGAATGGCCGCGTGGTCTTCTACCTTGCCATGTGCGCCGTGGTAGATTTCGATCCGCGATCCCTGATCAGCGGCCGCGAAGGGGAAGGCGATCTCTCGAATCGTCGAGCCCGTCTTTCCTTCATCTCCGGCGGTCAGCCCTGAGACGATGACTCGACCATCGACGTACGCCAGATCCGTGATTGAATCATTGCGCGAGTTCACCGAACGTCCGCGGACGCTGACTGCCTTGTCTTCCGGTGCGTTCGGCAGTTCGACTTTCGAAAACGCGACCTGCTTCAGAGAAACTTCACTGAAAGCACCTTTGGTATCAACTCTGACGAGAGCCGGTGTCGCGTCCGAGCCGCTGCCCCTGGTGACAGCCAGAAAAGTCTGACCCGTCGAGGGGTTCACAGCGAGATCGTTCACCGTGACATCCTTCGCCGCAACATGGAACAGCTTTGCCAGTTGATCACCGACACTGGCAACATTCACCGACACACCAGATGCCTTTCCTTTGGCTTTGCCGGTGTCGATGGCAAAGACCGCTGCCCCCTTCTGATCCCCGACGAAAATAATCCCGTCCGGCCCGAACGTCAGCGCCCCGGCCGACTGCAGATCCGGAGTGCCCTCCTTCAACTGCCAGAGATTCGCGGCATTTCCAACAGACGGCACCGCCATTGCGGACAGCACAGCAAGGATCATAAACAGTTGCTTCTTCATGGTTCTTTTCTCCAACACGATACAAGGGGAAACTCGTCTGAGATAACCTGAAAACGTCCTTACAGAGTTCTGTCAAACCGACACAATTATCCACAGCGACCCAAATCGAAAACGCTGCCGACTTCAGAATCAGACTCTTGGAAAACAACCACGAGCTTCACGAAACGAAAATATCCGTTTTTTCGTGGGACTCTGTGTTTTCGTGGTTCTGAACAGATCAGTCTGAGCCGTGCCCGTTCTGTAAGACCTCAAGCACAGATTGCGAGACTCGGCCTCCGGCTGCAAGCGTCAGGCGACGAGTCAGCTCGCCAGTGATTTCGAACGTGATGTTCAACCGGTCTCGCGGCAGCACTTCTTCCATGCGATCGGCCCATTCAATGAAGCAGACACCGTCGCCGGACATGTACTCGTCTGCTCCGAGTTCCAGAAACTCGTCGATGTCACCCAGCCGGTAAGTATCGAAATGATAAACCGGCAGACGACCTTCGTATTCGTGAATCAGGACGAAGGTCGGGCTGTTGACCGCTTCGCGAGGAATGTCGAGTCCTTCCGCCGCTGCCTGAACGAATCTCGTTTTTCCCGCGCCGAGGTTTCCCACCAGCGCGACGACAAGTCCCGGCTGAGCGGCCTCGCCCAGCGCGCGACCGAGACGCTGAGTCTCGGCTTCACTGGCCAGGTCGAAGGTGATTTCGGAAGGTACGTCGGTTGGCATAATCGGCGAAGGATATCGATCGAACGACGATATGCCACGTTGGCCGAGTGGCGAAGACTATGCTCGTCGTTTCGGTGGCGGAACCTCGCGCGATCTCCCAGGATAAACGCGACCGTTTTGCATCAATGGAGATGATTATGTTCCGAGTTCAGACAACCTGCAGGAATTCGTCGAATCCGGTGATCGACAGACGCCAGTTTCTCAGTTGGGCCGGCGCAGCAGCAGCGTATGCAGGCTGCGGGTTTCCTGATGGCCTGCCACAGGCTGCGGCCGCGCCAAAACCGAGTCGCTCATTCGAAATCGCATCGATTGATCGCGTCACGGTGAAAGTACCGTTTCGCGAAATTCCACACCGTGCGATGTCGCGAGAGATTCCGCACTGGATGTACTCGGAGATTTGCTCGGTCAAACTGAAATCCGGGCACGTCGGCCACGGCGAGACGCTGCTCTATTACACGTATGGTGCGACTGAAGATGCAGACGTCACAGGTGCGATCGGCAAAAATGCCGTCGAAATCATGTGGGACGACGAGCTGGGAGCCGGACTCCAGATGGCTCTGTTTGACGCTGTCGGCAAGGCCTGCGAAGTGCCGGTGCATGCGTTGCTGGGTACTCAGTTGACGGATACGACGCCGCTTGCCTGGTGGAACATCGATACCTCGCCAGAAGACATGGCTGCCGAATGTGCCGAAGCGTATCGGCAGGGTTATCGAGCTTACAAAACGAAAGGCCGTCCGTGGTTCGACGTGTGGGCCATGTGCGAAGAAACCGCGAAAGCGGTGCCGGACGATTTTCACGTCGCCCTCGATTTTAACGACACCTTACTCACTGCTGAGCGAGGCATTCCGATTCTCAAAGAGCTGGCCGAATTCCCTCAGATGACGTTCTGGGAGACGCCCATCTTCCAGGACGACATCGCCGGGAATCAGGCGATTCGCAAAGCAACACGGGTGCCCGTCGCCATGCACTACGGTAACCCGGACGCCATCGTCGCTCTGAAGAACGAAATCTGCGACGGCTTCGTGATTGGCGGTGGTGCCAGCCGAGTCCGCAATCGAGGAACTGTGGCGGCGATGGCAGATAAGCCTTTCTGGCTTCAGATCGTGGGGACGGGAATTACCGCCACCTGGTCGAAACACTTCGGAGCGGTCCTGAGCCATGCCAGATGGCCGGCCGTCAATTGTCACCAGCTCTACCAGCATCAACTTCTCGCTGAACCGATCCACGTCGACAACGGCCTGTCAGAGATCCCTTCCGGCCCCGGACTCGGCTGCGAAATCGATTGGGACGCTGTGGAGAAATACAAAGTTCGCAAGCCGGCTCGTCGACCTGAACCGCCACGATTGATCGAAACTACCTGGCCCGACGGACGCCGGATGTACATTGCCAATAATGGCAAAGTGAATTTCATGTTGACGATCGGGCAGGAAGGACGCATGCCTTACTTCGAACGTGGCGTCGACACAACGCTGCTGCCAGATGATGGCTCCACACGCTGGAAAGAACTATACGCGTCTGCTCGGAAAGGCCCGGTCCTGATTCCCGCCTGACGACCTGGCCGATCGCTCAACGAAGGATCATCTTCAATACTTTCGCAGAAAACTCGAAAGAGACGGACACCATGATTCGCACATTCTGTCTGGCACTCGCCGTCATTGCCGCATCGTCATCTGTTTTTGCACAGAAGGCGAACGACGAAAAGAAACCCGTGAAGAAGCCGCCCGCGCCGTTTCACTGGGTGAATCCTCTGCCCAAGGGCGACTGGCCGACCGGACTTAAACATAGCACGTTCAAGAGTCCGGCGATGAACATCGACGTCGGGTACTGCATTTACCTGCCGCCGAGCTATGAGGCTTCCAAAAATGCGGGCAAACGATTTCCAGTGGTCTATTACCTGCACGGTGGACGCCCCGGCAGCGAAACAAAATCGATCCGACTGACCACGTACATTGACAAGGCCATGAGAAACGACGACGTCCCGGACATGATTTATGTCTTCGTCAACGGCGGCAAAGTCAGCCACTACAACACGCCGCAATTTGATTCGATGGGCGAAGATGTTTTCGTCAAGGAACTGATTCCATACATCGATGCGACGTACCGAACCATCGCCAAGCGGGAAAGCCGTGGGCTGGAAGGTTTTTCTCAGGGCGGTCGCGGCACAACCCGGATCATGTTCCGACATCCGGACCTGTTCAGCTCGTGCGCTCCTGGCGGAGCGGGACACTCGACCGAAAAGTCCATCTCCGAAAACCACGGACGCGAGAACGAGAGTCTGGTTTTCGCCGAGGGGTACAACACCTGGGATCTGGCCCGCGAGTACGCAAAGAATCCGAAGCCGCCGTTGAAGATTCTCGTCCATGTCGGAACGAAAGGGTTCAACTACCAGAACAACCTTGAGTACATGGAATTTCTGACGTCTCTCAAGATTCCATTCGAGCGATTGATCGTGGAAGGCGTTCCTCACAGCGCGATGCTGATCTATGAAAAGCGAGGACTGGAGCTGATGAAATTTCACGCCGCAAATTTCGGACTTCTGCAATAATCAGCAACACCGAAGGCAGCGGCAGGCTGACTCGAGCCGATCGCACTCCGGCGTCAATGTAGATATCTGCTTGTGACACCCTCGACCGCTGGCCAGAATGCTTCCGAAACCGAATCGCGTTTTCACGGGTATGCCTGCAGCATTCGTCAGTTCTGTCGGCGGCCTGATCCACCTGACGAATTACCTGTCCCGTTTGTTTTACAGAACGTCTCGTCAAGGTTTCCACATGACTGGCAACATTGTCTCTGAATCAACGCTTGACGCAGTCGACGCTGCGTCCTTGGGATTGGCCGGAGCAGCGACGAACGGAACAACAACAGAACAACCAACACGGCGGCAAAAGGTGGCAGCGCTGGCGTTAAGCGTGTCTGGCTTTCTGATGTTCTATCTGCTTTCTGCGGGACCGGTCGCCGGTATTCATAACGTTCTGAAAATCCGAGCCTTTCAGAGGGCCGTTGAAGTCATCTATGCTCCGGTCGTGTTGCTGGTCAAAAGCCACATCGAACCGTTTTCGAGCATCATGAAGTGGTACGTTGACCTGTTTCGATAGTTCGCCGCTTCCGCGACATGCAGAGTCAACAATGGCAACAACGGAGTGATGAAGATGTCGGAAAGTTTTCCGGACAAAACCGCAGTAGACCGGCTGTTCGAGTCGACAGACGACGTCATCAGACAATCAGCACCGCCGCCCAGAGAGTACCGTTTTCGCTGGGGCTGGGGTCTGGGCATCCTGGCGCTGGGCATCGTCGCGGAATTGATTGTCTGGAATCTGATCGGCCAGGACCGCACTTACCAAGTGATCTATTCCCTGTCGATCGTCTCGGGAACTCCATTCTTCCTGCTGATCTGGTGGATGTTTTTCAGCGGCGTTGACTGGGCGACTCGGTTTCTCGGCGCTGGAGCGGTCGCGGCGGTCGGCCTTCTGTTCTATTCACAGTACCGGTTCGATGGCTTCGAAGGCGACATGATCCCGCGATTCACCAGTCGCTTTGAACCGACGGCGGAATCACGATTGGCGAAGTTTCAGAAGACGCAGAGTTCGTCAGAAACGATCGCTGCCGAATGGACAGTCGACGCGGAACAGGATTGGGATCAGTACCGTGGCCCGGCTCGCGATGGTGTAGTTCGTAACGTTCCCACCAACGTTGACTGGACGGTGACTCCAGAAAAGGTCTGGCGGCATCCGGTCGGTGCTGGCTGGTCGTCCTTTTCGATCGCCCGGTTAACTCTGCCACAACAGCAGGCGGACGCCACGCCGATAAGTAAAGCGTACCTGTTCACTCAGGAGCAGCGAGGAGAGCTGGAATGTGTCGTGGCCTACGATACCCAATCAGGCGATCAGATCTGGGTTCACGAAGACAGCATTCGCTTTGAAGAAACGCTGGGCGGACCAGGCCCGCGAGCCACGCCAACGGTTCACGGACCGCTGCTGTTTTCGCTGGGTGCCACTGGCCAGCTCAATTGCCTCAAAACGCTGACGGGAGAAAAAGTCTGGGCGACCAACATCCTTGAAGACGCGGATGCCACGAATCTTGACTGGGCGATGGCCGGTTCGCCGCTGGTTGTCGGCGACAAAGTCATCGTCAATCCAGGCGGCGGCAAAGGCAGCGGCGTGATCGCGTACGACACCCTGTCGGGAGACAAGGTCTGGGCCGTCGGCAACGATCCGGCGGGATACACGGCGCCGGTTCTGGCAACACTGCTCGGCAAACCGCAGGTCATCATCTACGGCGGCCTGGGACCCGTCGGACATGATCTCGACACCGGCCAGGAGCTGTGGCGATTCAAGTGGGAAAATGGCCCAAAAGTGAACGCCGCCATTCCGACAATCGTCGACGACTCATCGATCATGATCAGCTGCGGCTACGCATTGGGCAGCGCGCTGCTTCGATTCTCGCACGAAGGGGACAACTGGAACGTCACGTCCGACTGGGAATCCAAACGGCTGAAGCTGAAATTCAACGCGCCCGTTCGCAAGGGCGATTATGTCTACGGTCTCGACGAAGGCGTCCTGACGTGCATCGATCTCAGGACCGGCAAGCCGGAATGGAAACGAGGCCGCTATGGCTATGGACAGATCCTGCGGTGTGGCGATGTGCTGATCGTTCAGGCCGAAAACAGCGAAGTCGTCTTTGTCTCGCTCACGCCGGAGAAGCATGAGGAGCTGCACCGTTTCCAGGCTCTCGACGGAAAATCCTGGAACCATCCGGTCGTCTGGAATGGCCACCTGTTTCTCCGCAACGGAGAAGAAGCTGCCTGTTTCAACCTGCAGACTGAATAGGGTCAGCGGCGCGTTATGGTCCGGTCTGCATTGCCGCTGCATCCGCCGCCGCAGTCTCGTCCTGAGAGTTCGGCGGCGCGTCCTTCGCGACCACTTTGGATTCTCGAAGCGCGGCTTCTCTTTCAGCGTCTGTTTTCTTCAACGTTCGGTTTGCGGTCGCCTGGTCGAATCTGCGGCGAGACGCGACTTCTTGAGTATCCGCAACGAAGACCGAACTGGCGAAGGCTGGCTTCTTCCGGTCAGGCCGCCGCTGACTCGTGCGTTTGTCCTCGACTTCGGGGTTGGCGGCTCCCTTGGGGACTGTTGAATTCGCGGGCTTCTGATTGTCCTTTTGTTTCTGTTGATTTTTCTGCTGCTCGCGCAGCTGTTCCAGCAACTGCTGTAGCGAACCAGAAAGATCTTTCACCTGACGCGGCGCAGAAATTAACGGACCGCTCACCGTTTCCAGAAGCATTCGCGCAAGCACTTCGACACTTTCCGTCTCTTCCGGCGAGTCACCAAAGACGAGCTTCAGACTTTCCCGTTCGTCTTTATCGAGCGACGTTTCAATCGCGTTAAGCAGCTTCGTGCGAGCCTCGCCAATTTGCTCCAGTAATTTCTGAATGGAAAGTTCTTCGTCGTCTTTTTTACTGAACAGCGACGCGTCAAGACCGTCCAGGGCGATGCTGGCCAACGCTTCGATCACACCAGCGGCCAGCGTCTTCGCGTCACTGCCTGCAGTGGAAATCTGAGCAACGATGTCGGCGATCTCAGAGAAGTCCACGCTTTCCAGACCTGTCCGCGCCGGAATCGCCAGGACGCCTTCCTGGTAAGTCAGCGCCAGTTGCACATCGTCATTCTGCGTGAGGCTTCCCTGAAACGTGACCTGCTGCGTCCCGGTCGGCGTGATTAAACTCGATCCACCACGGAAGACTCCGCCGACGCCGACCAGCTGCAGGCCATACTGCCCCGAATCAGCGTTGCGGATAGTCAGCAGCTCGACAACGCCATCTCCGGAGAAGGTCGCATCGGCTCCAATCTCGTTAATCGTCCCTTGTGCCTGTGTGTATCCGACCGTACGGCCCTGCGTGTCCGTCAGCAAAAAGTCCACAGGATGAAGTGCCAGCACAAGAATGTTCTCGTTCGGCCCGCGATCCTGTTCCAGTATGCTGACCGCGTTGTTGATCGCCTGAATCACCACGCGGAGATCAGGGTCCGTCAGATTAAGTGGTGGAGCTCCGTTAACACGCCGCACCTGAGCACCGTTCTCGGCCTGCACCGCGAGTGGCAATTCATTGCCGGTCACGTTGGGATCCGGATCGTTCAGTTCGTCCGGGAAGGCACCAAAGAATCCGTCGACGGCAAGATCGAGCACAGGTTCGATCGAATTCGAATTTCCGACTGGCGGAGCATCAATGCGGACCAGGTAGTCCTCAACTTCGCCGTCACTGGCCAGTCCAGTTGGAGCCAGTCCTCCTGTGCTGCTTAACCGGAACCGAGCGAAGGTCGGCCCTGGCAGAGTGGTGTTTGGAATGTTGAAGCTGACCGTGCTCAACCCGGCCGGCACGGCAATTCCCGTCCCTGCGCTATACGAACCTGACAACAATTCGCCGCCTTCAATTTCGACAGTCGCAGACGCACTGAGATTTTCACCGATGCTGAAATCACCACTCTGGTCAAAGTCGATCCAAGCGTCGAGGTACCCCGCTTCCGAAGCGGAAACGCGGACCCGCCGCGTCGTTCCAATACTCAAAGCCGACAGAAACGTGATGCCGTTTTCGTCATCCGGAAATCCACCGCCGTTGAGGTCATCGCCCAGCGCCATTGCATCGGGTTGACCATCGACCTCAGCGTCGACCGAATTACCCAGGAAGAGCGAACCAATCACGTGCCGCGGTCCGTCATCGGTCAGTGTTGTTTTGAACGTTGCAGGCGCGTCGCCGAAATCCAGCCCGACACTTGTGACAGAAATCAGAAACGTCTCGGACGCCATTAAAGCCCCGGCGTTATCCTCAACCACGATCACGGTGACTGGCAGCGTCATCCCGTCCAGCGTGGATGTTGGCGTGAAGGTGAAATCACCACCGCTGGTAATCGATGCTCCGACCGGCGCTCCGGCGCCCAGACTGAACGTCAATGTCGACGGTGGTGCATCCGGATCCGATGCTGTCGCGGTAAATGACAGCTCCTGATCAACAGTCGCTACCTGGTTACCAATTGGATTGAGAATCGGTGGCTCGTTCAAATCGTTGATGTTCACCGTGACCGTCGCTGTGTCGGTCAACGTCTGCTGATCTTCGACTTCGACGACCAGGGTGTAAGATGCCAGCATTTCGAAATCGAGACTTGCGTTGACGGTGATCTGACCGGTCGACGAGTTGATCGCAAATGCGCCGGTCGTGTTTCCCGATACGATTTTCCAGGTCAGGCTTTCGCCGGATTCAGGATCGAATGCGTTGACCGTTCCCACCACGGTACCAGACAGCGAGTTTTCTGCGATCGAGAAGGTCTCGTCATTGATGACGGGCGTGGCATTGGTGATAGAAACGGTTTCGAATTCCACGAAATTAACCGACCGCAGACTTCCGCTGAACGAGATCCCCGATCCATTGGGAAACACCTGCGCGGCCTGAGCGTCGATATTCAACTCGTCGCCGCTTCCCGTTTGCGATCCTCCATCCACGGAGAAGAACATCGGCCCCGCGGCAGACGCTGTGACGTTGACGGCGTCGTCGCCCCCGGCGGTGGACAGGTTCAGATTTTCGGCGTTCGTGATATTCAACGCCCGACCGTTAAATATCACCGTGTTTCCGTTGACGTCGACCGTGTCATCGCCATCGGTTCCCTGAATGAAGACAAGATCGTTGTCGCTTGCACCGCCAGTGTCGATCGAAAGCGGCGTCGGCGATCCGGTCATGCCCAGCGTAATGACGTCATCGTTGGCAGAAGTTGTCACGGAAACAGCTGCCGCTCCATCTGCTGAAACGTCCAGCAGCCTCGGCACGTTGAAACGAACCACGGTGTCGTCGTCGGTTCCTGAGGCGTAAACGTGCCGGCCGTCAGTACTCGCAAACACGCTGGATGTGCTGGCCAGGCCTGAAACCGACGTGCCCGCTCCGTCGTTTAGACCGTTGGCGAGCGATTCAAGAAACGTCAGCACGCCAGTGCTACTGTCGCGAGCAAAAACTGTAATGGCGGCGCTGCCGGAAGCTGCGACGTAGACCGTGGTGCCGTCCGGGCTGACAGAAACGGAAACCGGTGCGAGCAGATTTTCGACCAGATGACTCATCTGGTCGACGCCACCGTCCTGAAGACTCTCAACAAACGTCAGCTGGCCCGTCATTGAGTCGCGGGAAAAAACCGCCACCGAGTTGCTGGTTTCGCCTGTCACATAGACGTGCTGACCATCCGGGCTGACTTGAACCGAGGACGCGCCGGCGAGTCCTGAAACAGTCCCGCCCATGTCTCCGTTCGTCAAACTCTGAACGAACAACGGCAGCGTTGGCTGCCCACTGTCGTCACCCGGTTCCGGCTTGCTGAACACAGCGATGGAGTTGTCGATAGCTCCGGTCACATAGAGATGCCGACCGTCGGGAGAAATTGCCAGCGACGACGCTCCATCAAGGCCGTCGATCGTGTTGCTTCCCGAATCGAATCCTCCGTCCACAAACGTGCCGACCGCCGTCAGGTCACCGGAATCGGCGACTTCGAGAAACGCAATAAGATCCCCCGATTCGGACGAGACCATCAGGACCGACCCGTCGGGCGTAAACGCCATTGCCGAAGGCAGGTCAATGTTGAACACGTTTCCCGAACTGTCGAGGATCGTCGACGAGATGAATGTCAGCCGGTTGTCACCCGGATGACGTACGAAGTACGCCACCGTCCGGTCAATCTCACTCGCCACGTAAACGGACCGGCCATCGGCAGAGACGATCACATTGCTCGCTCCAGCCAGGCCCGAAATCGTATTTCCGAGGAAGTCGTTGTTGCCGTCAACAAGCGACTCGCTGAACGTCAGATCGCCGGTCACCACATCACGATGATAAACCACCAGACTGCTGGAATCCGACGCGGCCACGTACACCCAGGTTCCGTCCGGACTGACGATGATCTGGTCCGGTGACAGTTGATCGGTGATCGTGTTCGCTGAACCGTCGTCGCCGTTATTGGCCAGAAGTTCTTCGAGAACCAGATCGCCGCCGAGGTTCTCACGAACCGTCACACCGAAGCCTTCGACACTGAAAGCGTTGACAACTTGCGCCCTGGCCGTCGATTGAATTGAAACCGCGTCGTCGGCCGAGTCACCCGTAATGGCGATTGATCTCGCCGAACCAGCAAAATCCTGATCCACCGAAATCGAATCAGCGCCGCCGCTGGAGATATCGAGAATCAGATTCTCAACGCCAGCGAGGTTGATCGTTGTGGTACCGTCGGTCAGCGTCGATCCCGATAGCGACAGGACGTCGTCTCCGGCAGTTCCGTTAATCGTCACCGAATCGGACGCCGACGGCCCTCGTGTATCAAGTGAGACCATTGCCGGTAGGCCGTTCAGATCGACAAGGACGTTCTGGTCAGCGAATCCAAATCCGATGTCGAGAACCTCAATGTTCCAGTAGCTCGATTTGAAGTCGTATGACCGCATCGGCGTTTCGAAAACTGTCGACTCAACAGTCTGACCACTGACAGTGTGATTAGTCGTAAACGGGTTGCTTAACTGGTCGAAGATCAAACGATCGTTGGCGCCGGTTCCGCCATAAATGAAATCAACTCCGGAACTTGTCACCAGAGTATCATCGCCTGCCCCGCCGATCAGTTGATCGTCTCCGTCGCTGAGCCCACTGCGACCGATGATCGCCTTCGAGCTGCCAACGAGCATGCTGGCCGAGTTAAACGAAACCTGTTCAACACCGTTCGCCCGGTCACCGCCATCTTTACCGCCAACCGTTGCACTGGCACCGTCGGCGATGGATGAGAAAGCTGCTCCGGTGTCGAGGTCAACGTAGTTGAAAGTCACATCGCCATCGCGATCGAACGTGTTGAGTTCCAGAATCAACTGAAACGTCACCGGCGACGCACCCGCTTTCAGAACCGGCGTCGTCGTCATGGTGTCAATCTGACTTCGGTGATAGACATCATTCCATTCGATGATCAGTCGATCGTTGATGAAGTCGGCATTGGTATCTTCAAACAGATAAAGCACCTTCGCATCCGGAAGCGAAAAGTCGCGGAAAGACGTCAGACCGGTGACCCAGTCGTCGAACAGCGGAGCGAGAATCGGCAAGCTGGAAACCGTGGACGGCACGTTGGTCAGTTCAAAGTTGTCCTGTGGAAAGATCGGCCCGCCGAGAGAGGCAACACCTGACGGACTGACGAAAAGCGAGTTCCCCGCATAAGTCACCCCGTTAAACCGGAAGATGTCGGAATCCAGCAGGATCGTCGCGACGTCCGTATCGGTTTCGTCGAGGATCGTGACGACGCCCGTGTCCGTATCTGCAAGATTTCTATTTTCGAACGTCGTTCTACCCAGAATGTATTGCTCGCGAAGCGGACCACTCGTCAGCACGTCGTCGCCGACTCCCCCAACGAGAACATCATCACTGGCAGAACCTCGCAGCGTGTCGTTACCAGCCAGTCCGAAAAGCGTGGACTGCCCATCGAAATCGGTTGCATCGAGATCGTTGTCGCCAGCTCCACCATTCAGCTGCGCCTGTTCGAAATTCGCAATGGCAATATCATCAACCCCGGCCAGCGAAAGTCGCGATTCGGTCAGCCGCTGATGCGTGTCGCTGGTCGAAATGATTGTGTCGTTGCCCAGGCCGCCATTTAGAAATAATTGCCGGGAGCCTGGCGGCGGGCCGGCTGAGTAATCAATGGTCAGCGTGTCGTTGCCGCCGTCACCCGACACGAACAGAGTGGAGACATTCGTCAGTGAGATACTTTGCTGGGCAGCTCCGGCACCCGCATCAAACTGAATTTCGGAATCGGTAATTTTGGTCGAGTTGGCGACTTCTCCTTCGACTCCCTTGAAGAGAAGCACCGGAGTATTGGAGAACCCGTTACCGCTGGTGTTTGCAGAAGTCCTCGGATCCTTCACGGCAATCGTCCCGACGCTGTCAAGAAGCAGGCCGCGGCCACCATTCTGATCCGCGATGACCGTATCCAATGAGACAAGTTCAGCGTTCGATACGTCAATCCCGTCCTGGCCGTTCAACGAGACGAGGACGTTCCGCAAATGAGCAACTCCAACCGACGGTATCCTGATGCCGTCCCCGCTGTTGCCCGTCACCACCGAATTCTCAATGGACGCATCCATGAACCCGATGGTATCGACGATTTGAATTCCCGTTGTGTTGCCATCAACCTGAACGTCCCTCGCAACAAAACTTTGCGCCGAAGAAACAGGGGCGACATCAATGCCGGTCGCGGCGTTGGTGACTCTCAATGAGCCGATAGAAATTCCATCAGCGGTCACTGCGATTCCAGTCCCTGCCCCTCCGCCGTCAATGACAACGTCGGTCGCAATTCCCGTGTGCCCTCGCAGCACTAGATTGGGGAAGTCGAGCGTGGGGTTTTCCGCGTACGTTCCTGGTCCGAGCACGACTTCGTTGAGGAAGTCGCCACTTGACCGCGCGGCGGCGATAGCGTCATCGATCGTGCCAAAGGCCCGCACACCGAACTCCAGATTGAAGACCGACTGACCGAGCGGGCTGAAAGTGACGATGTCGCCGAAGTTAAGGATGCCGTCGGGCGTTCCCCCCCCCTGACCGCTAACCCCGTCGCCGTCGACGATGACTTGAAAATCGCCAGCAAAGTCGCCGTTCATCGTGGTGACGATCGTGCCACCACCGATGTCGTCCACAAAAAAGTCTGACGGCGACTGGACTTCGAACGCACCGATGTCTGTGATCATCGAACCGTTACGATCGCCGTCGCGTTCACGGGCAAGATCTCTCTGATCAACAAATAAAGGCGAAGCGATCGACGGTCCTGCATCAATGGCGGGGCTCATGCCACCGAGAGCGATCGTCTGAGTCGGTCCGCCGTTATCAGCCAGGCCGAGCAGATTCGGATCGGTCGGATTTCCGGAAGTCCCAATCAGATCACCGGTGCCGGGAGAGAAGCCAAAATCGGTATCTTCGCGAAAGAGGTTAAACCCGTTCGAAATGACGTTGCCGCTGGCGATAAAACCTTCCGGCCCTGTCGCCGAATCCGTCATGTTATTACTGACAATCGTCCGCTCCAGCGTCAGCGTGCCATTCACCCAGACGCCGCCGCCCTGACTGCCGGCATTGTTGAATGCAATCGTCGCTGCCAGGATTGTGGCATTGACGCCTGCCTGGACGTAAATGCCGCCGCCGTCACCCGAAGTCCCCTGAAAATCTCCGGCGCGGTTCTGCGTAACGGTCGAATTTTCGACGGAGAGCGAGCCACCCAGACTATCTGCGCCGACCGCGATTCCACCGCCAGCAGATTGAGCATGATTGTCGTTGATCGTGCTCTGCTGAACCGTCACCGTGCCGCCGATTGAGTCAATCGCTCCGCCCTGGCCAAAACCGGAATTCCCTTCCGCACGGTTACTGGACAGTGTCGAATGATCAATGGTCACGTTGCCGCCGATGCTGGAAATCGCTCCGCCGTTCGATGCACGTGAATCGGTAATCACGGAGTCATCGAGAATCAGCGTTCCCTTGTCGATCCGCACGCCACCACCATCGCCACGTCCGGCGAGGTCACCGCCGGTAACCGTCAGATTGAACAGCACCAGTTGCACACCGGGAAAGACGTCGAAGACGCGGTCGATACTGCGAGCGTCGATAAAAGTTGTCTCTGACGACTCACCTGATATCTGCAGATTCTCCAGCACATCCAGGTCGCCGGTCGCCGCTGCATCTTCGTCAGTTCCCTCGATCGAAAAACTGTAAATGCCCGCTTTCAATGAAATGGTGTCCGCGCCGGGGTTCGCATTGGCTTCCATAATGGCCGCGCGAAGCGAAGTCTGTCCGACAGCATCCAGTGCGAATCCGTCACCGGGGCCGGCGTCAACGGTGTCAAAATAGCTGTCAACCGTGAACGACGTCAGCAGAGTTCGAGCTTCCAGACGTTCGGTCATGGGCGAAACACGATTGTTGACATGTCGGCGCCGGTTAAATTTCTGGCGCACGATCCCTTCGACCGATCGGATTCGGGGAGCTGTCAGTGGAGCAAGCCACGGGCTGAGCCGCATGAATCGTATCCTCAGAATCCGGTCTCAGACGCGACCTTCAGATTTTCGGAAGAGGAAAGGACTTCAAGTCAGGCAGCCTGGGGTACACTGCCGCAGTGTCTCATTTGGACCGTTGCACATTGAAACATTCACCGGGGACGCGTCAAAAGCACCAATCCACTTCTCGCATCGGCAACAAACGCGCTGCCAATGAGGAGAACTCCATCTGTGCCTATGAGGCAAAATGGCGAGTTAATCACGCCTGGAATGAAATCGAACGGACTTTGTTCAGAATGTTCCAGAGCAGCAAATGTGCCTGTTTCGAGATCGCCACCGCCGAAAATCTGGGAAAGATAGGCAAAGTATTGAGCTAAACAGCAGGAAATTCGCGGATCCCGGACGCTTGCTGTAAACACTCGGACAAGCGTCGTACGGACTCAACGTCACACCAGGCGAAGACGTTTGCGGAGTAGCCACTCGGTCGTCAGCAGCAGCGCAAAGAGCAGCAGAACTTCCCACCGCGCCCACAAGCGAATCGGCTCTTCGGACTGAACTGGAACCGGACGGCCTCGCGGAACATCGTCCGGCAGCGAACCGGCAGCCGCGAGGCTGTAGTACCTGCCGCCGGTCTTGCGTGCGGCCCCGACGAGTTCCGCCTGATCGAGACCACGAATTCGAAGTTCTCGATCCGGAGCCTCGACTCGAAAATCGACCGACGGAGGCGAATCAGAAAAGTCCGGGCGTGCCACCCAGGCGTGATACGTCCCCTCGGCTGGGCGTCGCAACTGGCCTTCAAAAGCGGTTGGAGCCTGAGGCACTTTCGAAAGCCTGACCGTTTGCGTGTCGGCACCTCGACGCTCGACGACAACTTCCACAGAGTCGTCGCCGGTTGGGATTTCCTGCTCGTTATAGAATCGTACCCGCAGCGTGACTTTGTCTCCGCGGTTGTACACAAGACGGTCTGATTTCAACTCAGCCGACTTCGACTGGCCGAGCAGTCGCGAACGGCTGAGGTAGCGAATCGCCTGCACCCAGTAGCGTCCGTAAAACAGGTCTCCCACGCGACGCCGCCACGCCCATGTTTCATCAGTTGCGTGAAAGATGACTTTGCCCGCTCCGAACCGCTGCATCAGAATCACCGGCAGTCGACGATCTGTTCCCATCCGCGTTGGATGCTCGGCGAAGACAACCGCACCAGGCTTGATCGCTGGCGTTTGGACCAGCCAGTAAAAGCCAGGCAGCTCGTTCCAGATGTCTCGACTTTTCTTCTCATCCTCGTCGAAGCGAAAAATCGGAGTACTCTTCTGGCCTTCCAGCGTGAGCTGCGGCTGAAACGGTGTCGTGATCGGTTCTGAGACCGCCGGGAGCGAGACACCTTCGAGGTCGATCGGCAGCAGCGTCTCCAGCGGCGTTCCGTCGTACGAAACAGGATTGAACCGCTGTCCGGCGATCATGATCAACCCGCCTCCCGCTTCGCCGACAAAGTCTGAAAGATTTTCGAGAATCGATGGGCTCAGATATTGAGGATTCACATCGCCGAAGATGACCGTGTCGTACGCAAACAGCTGGTCGCGGCTGACCGGAAAACGCCCTCGCAACGGCTGCGCAGTGGCGTCCTGATCGGCGTACTGCAGGTCGGCATCCTGTAATACGGTATGCAGTTCGACGGTTCGCTCGCGTTCGAGTAGGACCTTGAGTTCACGAAACTCCCAGCGCGGTGCCGAGTCAATCAGCAAGACCCGAATACGTCCTTCCCGAACGCTGACCTGTCTGGTTTCAGCGTTGTTGGTTCGATCAACCTCGGTCGACCTGGGAGTGACTTCCAGAACAAATTCGTAATCGCCCGCGTCTTCAGGCACCCAGGTAATTTCAACCGGCACAGATTGTCCATCATCCGCGGCGGTAATCTGTTACGTTGTAAGCGGAGTTCG
>JABMPE010000223.1 GCA_013203845.1 Rhodopirellula sp.
CGACGGAGTATCTTGCGGAGGTGCTCCAAGCTGCTGAGACACCGTTGCCATCAGGAGCCAGCCCCAGGGCAAACGCATACTAAATGGGTGTGATACCAAGGAGTTGCAATGACTCAACCGTCTTCAGGGCGAGTTCACACACATTATTATCCAGAGGAGTTCCCGCCTGACGCAGGAACAACGTGAACCGGTGCCAGCGTTTGAGCAGATAGTTGATCGCATCGCCCAGCGCCGAGTT
This sequence comes from Rhodopirellula sp., assembly GCA_013203845.1. Taxonomy (GTDB): domain Bacteria; phylum Planctomycetota; class Planctomycetia; order Planctomycetales; family Planctomycetaceae; genus JABMPE01. The sequence goes on from JABMPE010000223.1 coordinate 239, forward strand.
TGGCTCGACAAACTCGGCGTGCTTCCGCAGACAGGGCTTTTACACGTGCGACCTTGTCGTTGTGATAGATCACCTGGAAGGCCTTGATCACGTGCCGGGATTCATCGGCAAATCGATAAAGCAGTTCCACGAAGTTGCGGCGGCCATGCGTCAAACAATTCGCCACGATCGTTTCGAGTTCGCCGGGAAGATTCCTCGCCAGTCCGTCACACATCTCGAACGGCGCTGCGAGTTGGGCACGCACGATGTTCCACTGAGTCGAGACCGCCAGAGGAAGCTCGCAACTCCCCTGCGGCCGCTGCAGGCGGTTCTCTTTCCGCAGCAGATCAGCTGAGACATCTTCAACGCAGCGGTCAGGTTCGGACGCCAGCGTCTCATGCCACTCGGTTCGTCGTGGGTAGTTTACTGGAGTGTCGCGATTCTGTATGGACGCGGCATTCCTTCAACCAAAACGAGCAGGTTGGCGTCTTCTACCGCAATGTTCTGCCAGGAGTAAGTCGTGCCATCGGGCCAACAGATGGTCACAAGATCGAGCATTCGTTCTTCAGGAACGCGGATAAGCAGACGCCGATCGAGACATGCCTGAAAGCTTCCGCCCGATGGGATGTGCATGACGCTGCTTTCCCCGCCTACCGACACCGTGACTCGACAGCCAAGTGGTTCTCGACAGTGTGTCGTGCCGACAATGTCCAGCAGGACAGAACCAGATTTCAAATGACTTGAGTTTCGAAGCAATCGCGCGGGTTTGCCGACATGCTGCACGACAAGGTCGGTAGCGCCATCGTTGTCAATGTCACCAGTGGCAACGGCTCGTCCCAGCCACTTCTGCGAGAAATACTCGCCTGCGGACTCACGGACATTACGAAATGATTGCCCGTTAGCGTTCTGGAGCAGATCGGCAGTCATCTCATAATCGATGTCTTTATTGACGGATGACAAATCCCAAATATGTCCATTGGCAACGAAGATGTCCGGCCATCCGTCGAGATCAAAGTCGCTGAATACAAGTCCAAAGGCCAGTTTATCGCGCGACAGCATATCGATCGCGGTGCTGGTACTGGATGGAATGAATCCATTTGCTCCAAGACCTGCGAACAGATCGTTGGACTGGTTGCGAAAATTTGAAACAAGCAGGTCAAAATGCCCATCCCGGTTGTAGTCGCCGCAGGCCACACCCATGCTGGCCCCATGTGTCCCGTCGGAACTGACGGCTACTCCTGACGCAACTGCCTTGTCGTCAAATCCTTGAAATGCACGGTTTGCGTACAGGCTGTTTGGCGTCGTGTCGTTCGCGACAAAGATGTCGAGTTGCCCGTCCTCGGAGAAATCCGCGATACAGATGGCCAACCCCTTTGCGTTTACCGTGCTGGAGATTCCAAGGTCAGTACTGAGTTCATCGAACTGACCATCTCCGCGGTTGATGAGCAATTCGTCAGGTTGCGCAGCAAATCCGGCAGGGCTGCAAATCAGGATCAACTCTTGATTCTTGCCGCCACGGCATAACGGAGATTCAGGCGTCCAATCAACGTAATTGACAATATAAAGATCCAGAAGACCATCTCCGTTCAGGTCGGCAAATGCCGGACTTGTCGACCAAAGCTGGCTGAATGGGATCGATTCTTCAGTGACGTTCAGAAATGTGCCATCGCCACTGTTGATATACAGGATGTTTCTGCCGTAGCAGGCAACCAGCATGTCTGTGAACCCATCGGAATTAATGTCTCCAGCAGCCACTCCCATTGCGGTGGACTTGTCAGACAAGCCAGCATTCCGGGATGCCAGGTCGAATTGAAACTGGCCCCGACCGCGATACAGGTGAGCACAATTCACGGCGCTGGGGCCGGAGCCATCGAAGACACCACAATCCGTTAGCAGGATATCCAGAAGCTGGTCCCGGTCGAAATCCAAAAGAGCGACACCACCGCCATTCTGTTCGGTCATGCAATGGCTTGGTGTCGGCCCACCACTCCATTGAAAGGTGACTCCGGAATCTTCAGTCACGTCATCGAACCTGATGCTGGTATCCGGCGAAAAAAGTTTCAGTGACGCGGTTGGCTTTTCGTCGATCTCCAGGATCGGCATACTGGTTTTTTCAGGGATAGGAGTTGCCGGCTCTGATAAAGAACATCCGCTGGTACACGAAATTGCGAGAAAAGTGAGCGTCGCCAAAGCAAGGGACGGTCTATGGCAACGAGCATGGGTGTCGCCGAATATCGGAGTCATCGATAATAGGACCTCAAGAACAGTGTTGATTCCAGCCTCGCTGGCTTCCGTCGTACTTTCACGTTCACCGTGGATTGCCGCTTAGATGCTTTGCCAACGTGTGCCATGCTTTCGCTTGCGAATGGCGTCCAAGCCCGCTGAAGACTATCCCGAGTTGCTCGCAAAGTTCAGGGCTGAGCGAAATTCTGGATTGTCCAGATCCGAGTTTCAACAACTCGAAGTCCAGCTTGCCCAGTTGTATCAGTTGTCTGGAAGTTGCTTCGGCTTGATCAGGACGCGAAAGTTTCCTGAGGATGCCTGCTTTTAAGGAGAGGCATTCCGGTTGCTGGTACAGTCGTAAGCTTTCATTGCAGTACTTCAATGCCAGTTCGGCATCGCCCTCGCGTTCTAGTAAAATCGACTTCAGCCTCCAGTATTCAGAGTGGATCCAGTTACCAGTACTGTGCATAGATTCTTCAGCTTGATCGAAACTTTGAAGCAGTGTCCGGGCCATGTCCACTTGATCCATTGAGAGATACAGATCGCTGCACCAGAGCTGAATCCTTGGATTTGTCGGATCAAGATGCAGAGCCTGTTGGAAATATGATTCAGCAAGATTCGCCTCTCCCTGCAGGATTGATGCTTGGCCTAACGCCGCGAGAACATCAGGTTCGCTCTGCCAACGCGGGCAATCACGCAGTAGTTGTCTGCTTAAGGCTCCGGGCGAAATGACACCAGTCTGAAGGTCTAATAACGTCCGCAAGGCACCTTCGTCAGCAGGTGTATATCGAAGACTTTGTTCAAGAGTCTCGATAGCTTTCCTTAAACGGTAAGTTGATTTGTATAGATTATACGCCAGTTGTGTGAGCGAGCTGCTGTCTGGATAGGTCTGCAGCGATTTCTGCAGCAGCAGGTCGGCGCGTCGGTACTGGCCGTCACTCAGTAGACATTCACACAACGTGAGGACAGCTTCCGAGTAGAAAGGGCTGTCACTGGGGACTCGCTCAACACAGGAAATTGCTTCCGTGAATTTTTTCTGCTTGCTGAGTGCAATCCCCAGGATCAGTAGTCCCTGAGCATGGTCAGGCGAGTACCAAAGGAGCTTTCTCGAGGTCGCCTCTGCGGCGGCAGCACTTTGATTGACAAGCAATTCGAAATCAGCAATCCGCAGTAGCGACCTTACTTTCCAGTTTCGATAGGGAACCCAACAGGTTCCGGCTAGAAGAGTAAGTATCAAAAATACGACGAAGACTTTTCGGCGTCGAGCGGACTTCAAGCGAATCTGAGGCATTCAGAACATCAGTTTTTATGTGGACTCGTGAATGTTTCACTCAAAAGGGTTACCTCTGGCATCGAACTGGTCGGCTGGCATGCACTGGACCAAAGGAAAACCAGCCACGATACAGCGACCGTCGCTGGTAATTCTGACCAAATGCCGTGTAAGGATCATTCCCGAAATTAATTCCCGATATACCAATGATGAGCATCGCTGCTCAATAAACGTTCGGGAAGTCACTCCGGGACCAATACTAAGGATTTGTTCCAAAATAAATTGGCGAATCGTACGTCAGCCTTTCCAAGCTGACTGTAAAATCGTGACAGCTTGGAAAGGTGTCGTACAGATGTCATTCCGCAACGGTTCCTAATTTGGTGATTCTGTGCCTTCAACGGCTGAGGGATCTCCAGTTGTTGCATCAATTACTTCAACAGCTGGGTTTTCCTTTTCTGGCGACCCTCCGCCGCATCCTGACAAGGAAACAGCCAAACCAAACGCCAATGAGGGTACAACAGCCGCGGCATGTAGCCACGTCAAGGACCGACAACAGATCTTCATTGAACTCTCCGTTGGTATTACCGTCTTAAAGGCTCGGACGAACCGAGATTTGAAAAGACGCGGGACACTTAAGAGTGTCCCGCGTCACTATTACTCAGTTTTACAATTGAACGGCCTAGAAATCACCCGAAATTTGCTCCCCTGAGTTGATTCGGCAGATGATCGCGTATGGGTTGTGATCCATATTTTCGCTTAAGAATTTAACGGTCCCGTCTGCCATTAACGCGTGAGCTCCGCCCGTATGGACGCTGGAATGAACGTTCCAGTGTGACCGAATGTCATTTGCCGTCGCGCTACAGCCTGGAAGACCAGCAACGTGAACTGGGCCATTTATGTGGTATCGACTATTGTTACAGTGTGATCCGATTACGGGGTGGGTCATATTGAATGTGCCATGATGCCGATGAGCAGCCCACACGCGAACCCGGTCCTCCGAATCTACTCCGTATTGAGACGCTTTTCCGCTATATGTGCTCATTGCCTCGCCGACGAGCATGACATTACTGGTACCATCAGTGATGCTCCTGAACTTACAGTTGCTGTTCATTCCGAATGCTCCGCGAACGTTGATTCCCGTCCTGCCATCTGGCAGGTTGTTGACAGTGTTCCTGTATGTGCTCCAGTAGGCTCCACAGCTCCAGCCACTATAGTGTGCGCCACCAGTAAGGGCATAATTGGAAACCGCATGTTTGTCGAGCTGATAGTGATTGGAATCCGAGCGGGTAATCAGTTTGTCGGCACCGTCATCAGATGGGCACAGCAGCACGGCCAATTTTGTCGAGACAAGAGGAACATTGGGATTGCCCGCACCCCAACCACATGCCAGCGTCCGTTGTGTTGTCCCAGAGGGTCCGCCCTGGTTGCAGCCGGCGTTGCTGCTATTGACAACCGGTCCGGTCGCACAGTTCAGGTCCATTTCTCCGTACAACGCACCTTGGTCGATGAAAGGTAGAAGATATACCCAAGCAGTATGGTTGGTGGCGATAGTGTGGGAACCTGCTTGAGTGGCGGCCTGACCTGAATTGTTAACTCCTGGTGGCAAGGTACTATGAACGTCGTGGTAATTGTGGAAGCCAACCCGATCTGCTTCAGGTTGGCCTTGCATTGAGCACGACGCGCGGATTCGCGGGCCTGCTGCACGGCCGGCAGCAGGAG
>JABMPE010000224.1 GCA_013203845.1 Rhodopirellula sp.
CCCCAGTTCTGACGGCTGAAACCGCTGCTCGCTGTACAGCGATTGATGAACTTCCCGCGCGTGAATGACGCCCCACCGGTCTCGCAGTTTGTTCGCCGAAAGTTCTTCCAGCGTGAAGCCAGAAATCGGTGACCAGTTGAGTGTCGCCAGATAATTGTTGTGTTCCCGGTCAAGAATCTCGACCGCGTTCCCACCAAGCTGCGCGGCGTAGAATCGGTCGAATAGAATCGGTCGTCCGCCTCGCTGGGTATGTCCGATCTTTCGAGTAAACACGGCAGACTTTGCGTCGTCGTGACGTTGATTCTTTCGAAAGTAGTCGTCGCCCAGTTCCTGTACCAGAATTTCGGCAAGACGCTCGGCAGCACCGCTGAACAGGACATTCCCGGCTGGATCAACGCTCTTGGATTTCGCGCCGAGTTGACCTTCTGCATCGCGCACGCCTTCGCCGATCACAATGACGACGTGCTTCTGCATATCGTAGAGTTCCCGCACGCGGGCGATTACTTTCGGATAGTCCAGATCAACTTCCGGAATCAGAATCATGTCCGGCTGACCGTAGGCCGCGCCGAGCGCAATGTAACCCGAGTCACGACCCATGACTTCGATGATGGAGATCCGGCGATGGCTTTCTGCGGTGGTGCGAATTCTCTCAATACTCTGCGCGACGACGAAGACGGCTGTGGCATATCCTGGTGTGACGTAGTTCACGATCTCGCCGAGCGACACGTTGTCACGCGTCGACGTTCGCCGGTACCCGTCGCGAATCGAATCGGTGTGATCCTTCGCCCACTCGTTCGGCTCGTCGATGTAATTCAGACCGAGGTCGTTATCGATGGTTTTGGGAGCCAACACGCAGGGAAAGTATTCACTCAGCGGTTGCATTCCGTTAATCGTTCCGTCGCCGCCGATGCAGATCAGGCCTTCAATGCCGAGCTTCTCCATCCTCCCGGCAACCAGCTTCAACTGATCTTTTTCGTCCGAGTCGATATAGGTTCGTGACGCTCCAATAATCGTCCCGCCCTGGCACGGATTCAGCTCAGGGATCGTCGAGAACAGCGGGTTCAACAGGACGTGTGGCAGCTGAGGACTGACCATACCTCCGAAGCCCTTGATCAAACCGTAGACCTCAATGCCGAGTTCATTCGCCTGCTGTACGGCTCCATAGAGCGTTGCGTTCAGAGCTGGCGTGTCACCGCCAGCAGTCAGAATGGCAATCCGTTTCATGACAGAATCTCGCAGAAAAGTGGACGACGGCTGACGCTTCAGTCTGATGAATCATCTTGAGGCAGGCAGGCAAATGACTAACATTCGTGCGTTAGTCGCGGAGTTTGTGGCCTTCCGGCTGCGAGTCATATCACAGATGATTCTTGCGGGCTGCTGGAAATTCACGAAAAAATGCAGACGACTGAGAAGGGATACAGGCAAATGAGATTTCTCGCTGGATGTGTTTGCTCGGCAGTTCTTGGCAGCTGCTTCACCATCTGGATGCTCGACGGACAGCACTCCGGTCGAGGCTCGGTCATCGCCCAGGATGCGAAAAGCCAGACCGAACCGCTGTTTCCTCTGCAGGTCCCACGCAACACTGACCGCGACGTCGAGAAACACTTTGACGCCGATGGCCTCACCCCCGAAGAAGCCATTAACGTTTCCGTCTATGAACAACTTCACAAAAGCGTCGTCAACATCACGACACGCAGCACGAGAGTGGACTCGTTCTTCTTTACGGAGCAAACATCTGAAGGAACCGGATCCGGTTCGGTGATCGACAGCTCGGGGCACATCGTCACGAACTGGCACGTCGTCGCCGACGCCCGCAACATCGGAGTCACCCTTTACAATGGTGAGACCTTCGAAGCTCGTGTTGTCGGCTACGATCCGCCCAACGACATCGCCATCATCAAAATCGATGCTCCCGGGAACGTTTTGTTTCCCATCACGATGGGCGATTCAAACAAACTCAAAGTCGGCATGCGAGTGCTGGCAATCGGCAACCCGTTCGAGCTGGAAAGAACACTGACCACGGGCATCGTCTCCAGTTTGAACCGGTCGATCCAGGTTCAGGAAAACTGGTCCATCAAATCGATCATCCAGATCGACGCGTCGATCAATCCCGGCAACTCGGGCGGGCCACTGCTGGACCTCCACGGTCGATTGATCGGCATCAACACCGCCATCGCCAGTCGCACCGGTCAAAGCGCCGGCGTCGGCTTTGCAATTCCCGTTAACCTGGTCTCGCGAGTCGTACCGGAGCTGATCGCTCACGGTCGAGTCTACCGGGCAGAAATCGGCATTCAGCGAGTCTTCGAAACAGAGAATGGTCTGCTTGTTGAACAACTGACTCCGGGCGGTGCCGCCGAACAGGCTGGCGTTCGAGGTCCCACCCTGATTCGTCAGCGTCGAGGTCCGTTCGTTTTCGAACGACTTGACCGAAGCACTGCGGACCTGATCGTCGCCGTCGACGGTAGGAACGTAAAAACCGTCGCCGACTTCCGGGAAGCGATTGAAAGCCTCAAGCCCGGCGACATCGTTCTGC
>JABMPE010000225.1 GCA_013203845.1 Rhodopirellula sp.
AAACCGGGCTGGGTTCGTTTTGTGTCGGATCCGCAAACCGTCGGCATGTCCGACATCGTCGACCACATCGATCACATCTGCCAGCTGGCCGGTAACGCGAAACATTGTGGCATCGGCACGGACCTGGACGGCGGCTTCGGCAAAGAACAGGTTCCGCGGGACCTCACCAGCATTGCCGATCTGCAGCAGATGGCCACACTGCTGAGCGACCGTGGCTACAGCGACGACGACGTCGAAGGCATCATGAACCGCAACTGGCTCGACTTCTTCCGCCGCGTATGGGCGTAAACGTTCACGGGTTGCGGATAACGTTGTAGGCTGGAACAAGCTCCGCGCAGTTCCGGCATCACGCGAACGTCCCTTTGCCGGAACTGCGCGGAGCTTGTTCCAGCCTACTTCACTCGACGCACCTTTCAGGGCGTGACAACCCTCATGGTGCGTCAAGGCGCACCCTACTTCACTAAATATTGCCGTGCATCATGCGGCGTTGGTTTGTCACGAATTGCCCAATGGAATTTTAAGTTATGCGAAGGAACATAATGGTAATTTCCCGAGCAATTATCTTTGCAATCAGTGTACTCTTGTATTGTGATAGCTGCATCGCGCAGGAAACTCGTCCCGTTGCAGGCGAGCCCACACTTGAAACTGTTGAACACGGAAAATATTGGAGATACCTGCCGAAGACCGTGACCCCGAAGTCCCATGTCCTCGTCATTTGCCATGGGATGCTCACCGAGGAGCACACTGGCGTAACATCAGCGATTGGCTTTCTGAAGGTGTGGATTGAATTCGCTAATGCCACATCGGCGGTGCTTGTCGCGCCTGCATTCGAAGATGAGACATTTGGTGCTGGAACGGGCTGCCCTCATGGATGGGGCTATCGTGGACTTTACGGTCGCCATATCGGCGCAGATGAATTCCTACACGAAATTATCGACGCACTCAAAGGGCTCAACCCTGAATACGACGGGAAATTCTATATGTTCGGTCACTCAGCCGGTGGCCAGTTTGCATCGCATTACGTCGTTAAACATCCGTCGCGTGTCCACACTGCGGCGATTAGCGCCCCGGCCTGGCTGCCTTTCCCAACGATGGAAGACAATTGGCCGAGAGGACTAAAGCCCCGACGGTCGATACGCCGGTGGCCAGGGGAAACCGAAGATCAAGACGTTTTAGTTACACCTGACCCGCAAGCGTTCATTGCAGCTGCCGAGCTTCCGCTGCTGATCACTTCAGGTGCGCTCGATCTGGAACCTCTCCATCACAACGCCAGCCAACAAGGTGACACGCACGTTGCTCGCGCTCAGTCGTGGGCGAAGGCCATGAATCAGTATGCGGTCGAAAACGAACGTAAAGGTGCCATCACCTGCGTCATTGTGCCAAACGTCGGTCACAGCGGCGGCACTATGGCGCGTTCAACGATGCCCTTTCTTGCCAAACACATGGCACGAAACAAGCCGCCTCGAGCACGAAAGTAGGCGACCGGAACTGGCGAATCCAACGTCTTCGCGGTCGCAATCACTTGTACGGTCGCAGATCTCGTGATTGTCGTTCGCGGTTGACGAGTGCCAGCGCGCGGGGTTCGTGTTTGAGCAACCGGATGATCTGCGACGTCGTGGCCTGAAGTTGCTCGGCCGCGGCAATGACGTCCCAGTCGCACGAGACGATTCGGTCCAGGGCTTCGGCCAGCAATGACGGGAAATCATCGTGGGACGGGTTGATGCTGATTCGTCCGTGGCGACAGCGAGTGTTCCAGACTTCGCTGAGAGCATCAAGCGGCGACGGTTCCATCCGGAACCCAAGAGCCAGGTTCAGTCGCAGCCGGAAAATCGCCATTCGACGGTTCTCTGCCTGACTGCGTCGCTCGGACGCTTCCGCAGAGATTCCCGTTTCCGGATCAAACAGAACAATCGCCGTTTCTACTTTGTTCCGGTGCTGTCCGCCCGGCCCGGATCGCCGAGTTCTTGTTTCCTGACATCGGGCGTGTAGAACGTCTGGCGGCCATGCAGCAGGGTGGAGTGACTCGGGCATTGATGACAGGTTTCGCAGGACGATTTGGCAGAAACAGGTGCCGATGATAGCTCATTGATCAACGGTCGCCGTCTCATTCTGCCGGAACAGCGTCGCCAATGACGACGCGGGAAACCGCACGCCGAAGACTCGGCAACTGGAATGTCATCGCTTTTGCTGAATTCTCGCCGCATTAGAAATAACGAAAGCAACAACTACCAGCTGATTCCAGCAGATCAACGACACATAAAACAATTACGGAATTATTAATTCTGGCCGCGGTACCGCAATTGCTATGGCGATTTTATCAGCTAGTTTACGTAATCTTCGTCTACACCTCTCAGTTTGATTCGATTCACGAATCACCACCTGTCGTTTCGGCTTCGTTCGAAGCCATTGAACGAGGAATCTCTCCTATGCAGCGACTGCAGGGATTTCGATCCAGTCTACCGTCTACAACCGAGTCCATGCGAAATGTCCAGGAGCAGATCGCACAGTTACTCACACAGCTTGAGTATCCGGACCGGGACCGCTTCGCAGTACGGCTGGCTTTGGAAGAAGCTCTCGCCAACGCGGTCAAACACGGCAACGGTCGCGACCAGTCGAAACGATTCCGCATCCGGTGCCAAGTAAATACTGAACGAGTTGAAATTGAAGTCTGCGATGAGGGTACGGGCTTCGCTTATGACGAGGTGCCATCACCAACAGATGCGGACTGCATACTGCGGTCGAATGGCCGTGGCCTGGCGCTGATCGATCGTTTCATGGACCGTGTTGAATACCGGGAGAACGGTTCCAGTCTGCTGATGCGGAAGGAGCGAAGCTCTGCGGCAGGCTGAATTGTTCACACCGGGTGAATCTTCAACTGTCCGCTGCGATTATCTGCTGCGATCAAACGGCCAGTCCGAACAGACATTCAAACGTCAATGCCCAGTTCTTCGATCTTGCGATAAAGGCTCGAAAGTCCCAGACGCAGACGTTTCGCCGCTTCGCGTTTGTCCGGCCACTGTCGCAGCACACGAGTGATGTGCAGCCGCTCGTAATGCTTCAACGCGCTACGCAGGTCTTCCGTGTCGGGCAGTGGCTGGCCGAGTCCCAGCAGGTCAGGTGGCAGATCGCCGGGCTCGATCGTGCTCTCTTCGCACATCATGACGGCTCGTTCGATGGAATTGTCGAGCTGCCGAACGTTACCTTTCCATTCGGCAGACATCAGCAGTCGAATAGTCTCGCTGCTGGCTCCGGCGACGCGTTTCTTCATCTGCTTCGAGTATTTCGCCGTGAAGAAGTCGACCAGTTCCGGAACGTCATCAATCCGGTCACGCAGCGGCGGGATTGGAATTTTGACGCCGTCGAGTCGGTAAAACAGGTCTTCATGAAATTTGCCCTGCGCGACTTCGCGAGCCAGTTCGCGAGTTGTGGACGCAACGATGCGAGCATTGACCTGTTGAGGTTCTGAGCCGCCCACCGGCAACACTTCCTGATACTCGATCGCGCGTAGCAGTTTTGCCTGAGTACTGAGCGGGAGATCGCCGATTTCGTCGAGAAACACCGTCCCCTCGCCCGCGTGAATCAGCAGTCCGTCTTCGACTGTCTGGCCACCGCCCGGAACCGAGGATCGGCGTCCGAACAATTGGCCTTCCAGCAATTCGACCGGTTGAGTTCCGCAGTTAACCGCCAGAAAACTCTTTGTGCAATTGGGACCAGCGGCGTGAATGGCGCGTGCGAAAAGTTCCTTTCCGGTACCAGTTTCGCCCACCAGCAGGACGTTGGCGTTGGTGACCGCGACCTTGCGAATCTGGTCCTGCACGGCCTTGATGGCATCACTCGAACCGACGATTTCTTCGAGATTCCCCTGCCGCGAAAGCTCGCGCCGCAGGGACTGATTTTCGAAGTACAGATTTCGGAACTCGTACAGCCGATCCAGCTTGTTGAGCAGATCCTCAAAGATCACCGGCTTGACCAGGTAATCGAACGCCCCGGCTTTGAACGCTTCGACGGCGTTTTCGACGGTCGCGTAGGCAGTAATGATGAGGATGCACGTGTGCGCGTTCAGTTGATGCAGCCGCCGCAGCAACGCAATGCCATCTCCGTCAGGCAGCTGAACGTCGCAGAAGGCAACATCGAAATCGCGTTCACGAGCCAGCCGCAGGGCATCGGCAACACACTCGGCCTCGCCCACGTCGTAGCCCTCGCCCGTGAGGACTTCCTTCAGTGACTTTCGAATAATCTCTTCGTCTTCGACGATGAGCACGCTGCGTTGATCAGCCACGGTAAACTTCCCGCCTTTGGTCAGGGTCCGAGTATCTGCCTGGCAGACAGCTCGGCAACGGACATTGGTTCTCAGTAGTCTACCCGCTCAGCTGTAGACCTTCACGCGTGAGAATTGCGAGTTTCACAGACAGGAATCAAATGAGTCGTTGCCGATCTGACAGAATGCAACGATCATGGCGTTTCCGCCGATCGCTGAACCGACAATTGTCAACAAGGCAGAGCGACGACATGTGATTTGGCGTGCGCTGCATGCGAAGCGCAGTCGGCAGGAAACCAGACTTGGGAACACGGATTTATCACTGATCAACACGAACGACAGGCGTGAGCTACTCCAGAACGATTCGCGAAAATCAGCGTCTATTCAGTGTTCGAGATTTTCACCACAGTCCTGCAGAAACGATCGACCGAGTGACTTCAGCATCGAAACCCGCAGTCTTATCCAACGGCGAAACGGCCATCACCTGGCGAGAGACGCTGGCCGTGGTTGTGCTGGCGGTCGGTCTGACGTTCGTCTTCTGGAAGCCACTGTGGACCGGCGGCGGTTTGATCGGCGGCGATACCTACACTTACTTTTTTCCTCAGAAGCAGTTCTTCGCCGAGCGGCTGCACGCTGGTGAATTTCCGCTCTGGAACAACCGCAGCGGCTTCGGTTACCCGCTGATCGCCGAGAGCCAGACCGGAGCTTTCTACCCGCCGCATCTGCTGATCTATCCACTACTCGGCGTGAACGATGGTTACAACACCGTTCAGATTCTGCATTACATTCTCGCGTTCGCCTTCACCTGGCTGCTGGCTCGCGAGCTGGGGCTCAAACCGTGTGGAGCGATCCTCGCAGCGCTGATTTATGTTTATGGATGGTTTCCTCCCAGGATGTGTCTGGAATGGGCGATCATCGGAGGAACCTGGCTGCCGCTTTCGCTGTGGTGGCTCGAACGCTTTCTCAAAACGAGCCACTGGCGATACCTCAGCGGTCTCAGTGTCACGATCGGGATGCAGCTACTGGCTGGCCACTTCAATCTGGCTTTCATCACGCTGGTTCTGCTCGTGATGTTTCTCGGGCTGCGGCTGATGTTCGCTCGCGAACAACTTGCGGAAAACATTGCCACCCACCGAGTGAAGTCTGCAGCTCTGATTTTCGGTTTCATCGCGATCGGTTTCGGAATCGCTGCCGCGCAACTGGCTCCAACGTGGGAGCTGAAGCAGCTCAGCCAACGCCAGAACATTGCCGAAGGCCCGGATTTCGATCCTGCTTATGGACACATCCCGCCGCTGTACCTGTCGCAGATCGTCGCGTCGTGGTGGTTCTGGTACTCGCCAGACATCAATCTGAATCAGGCGTTAAGCCAATTGACGTTTCTGTCGAGTCCGGCGGCTACGAACCACACCGAAGCGCATCTCTACTTTGGACTGGTTCCGCTGTTCATTCTTGCTGCGGCTTTGATTTCTGCCCGGCATCGAGCTTCTTTGCTGAACCGCTTGACGGCGATGTGGCTGCTGCTCAGCGTTGCCGGCATCGTTTACGCAACAGGATTGCTGGTTCCGTTCGCTCAGCACCTGCCCGGCTTCGGTTTCTTCCGAGGTCCCGCACGCTGGGGAATTCTGGCCGCTCTGGGTGTTGGCCTGATCGTGGGGAAGGCCGCCGGCTCGGTTTTAAAAAATCGCTCGCGAGCCAAATGGCTGATCCTATGCACGACGGTCTGCGTCCTGACAACGGTTGATCTGTGGTATGTCTCACGCGTCGTTTCCGTTGTTGCGTTACTCGAAACCTCGCCACTCTCCAATGTCGAGCACAGCCCGGTGCGAAAGATTCTCGACGATTATTCAGGCACGGCGCGTGTTTACGGTCCGGGGCCGAACCTGTTGAACCTGCTGGGGCACTCTTCCGTGCCTGAGTATCTGGGAATCGGACCGACCGAGTACTACGACAAGAATCTCAAAGCACCGCCTTACGAAGGGCTGACTCCGGATTTCATCGACTGGTGCCGCCGCGCCGGAATCACGCACGTGGTGTCGTTCGAGAATCCTCGCGTCGCTGGCCGTTTTCCACCCACAGACGTTGCAGGCACTCGGCTTGTGTGGCAGCAGCCTGATCTGTTTCTGAATCAAGTGTGGGCTCGCGGTTTCAACGAACCAATTTACCTCACAGAGATTCTGAATTCACGAAGTCGCGCGGCGTTTGCGAAGCCGGCTTCTGACCAGAACGTCGAACTGGTGTCTTACCGCGCGAACTCAGCGACGATTGAAACTGAGTCTGCTGTCCCGGCAACCGTCGTCATGACCGACCTCTACTTTCCCGGCTGGTCGGCAACTGTCGATGGCAAACCCGCCGACGGCTACCGCTTCGAGGGGATGTTCCGGGCGGTTGACGTTCCCGCCGGACTGCACTCCATCGAATGGACCTACCACCCGAACAGCGTCCGCAACGGGTTGTGGATCAGCGGACTGTCGATCTTCGTGCTGCTGACCATCGGTCACGTCCGCTTCTGGCATTTCAACCCGGAGCGACGGGCAGGTAAATCCGTTGCGTAATTCTTTCCGATTGAGATGCCAGCAGAAGCTGCATGTTGGCTGCCTGTTATTTTTTCTTTTTCTCTTTGCCACCAAAGCTCGTCGGCACCTTGAAGAAGCTGTCCTGATCAGTGGCCTGGTCGAACAGCGACGGCTCGGCCTTCTTTGGTGGAGTTTCTTTAAGGGAAACGGTCGGTGATTCAGGCTCTGTCGATGACGAAGCCTCGACCGAGGTCGTCACGGCGGCTCCACTGCCATCCAGTTTTGTCGTCGTTGCCGTTTCTTTCGACTTACGCTCGGGCTCTGACCCGCTTGATAACACGAGCGTCACCACAACGACGACCAGGACGGAGCACCCGGCGATAATCCACCGCTTCGGGACAGGTTTCTTCGCGGTCGACGTGGTGCCATCGTCGGACAGGTTTGACTCGCTGGCAAGTGACCGTTGCATTACCGGCGCGTCGCTCGGCGGCTTGTTCACGGTGGGGAAACTGGTACCGGTTTCGACGACCGATCCCGGCGACGCACTGTCTGAGAAATTGTAGTGAGAAAACTCGGCAACCGGACTGTCGCTGGTGTCGACAAACGGAACCGCTGGTTCAACGACCGACGCCACAGGCGGTACAGGCGGTACAGGCGGCGAAACGACCTGCGCAATCGGGACCGCCATGGGAATAGCAGCCGGGGCAGCGGTCACCGTTCGAGCGGCTTCGATCGCCGCAGCGTCAGCCCGCAACTGTTCGTCGTACTCCTGTTTCTTTTCCGGACTCAGCAGGCAACGACGAGCCACTGCGATCTCATTAAGAAGCTGTTGTGATTCTTTGCGTCGAGGCCCCGCCGCCATTTCATGCAGATATGCTGTCTGACGATTGGCGGCCGCATCAATGACGTCGGTATTCTCTTCCAGATTCTGCAGCCCCAGCAGCCGATAGTGATTCGGCGGCTGATCTTTCGGGGGAATACCCAGCCAGATGTGGTAAGGATCGAACGAGTCGCTCATCGCTGATTGCCATGTCGCAAGGAATTCAGAACCGAAGTGATCGATCACAAAAGTGACGGAACACCAGTGTGAATCTGTCGGGAACTGAATTCAAGTGGCGACAGGAGATCGGTCAGGTGCAACCTGGTGTCAACGAGTGGATGCAGCCCCAGCCTCTGATTCACATCATCCGACGATTCCGTGGCGTCGGCGGGCACTTCCAGTTTGACAGGGCCTCCGTTTCATGAACGAATTCGTCAGCCGACTTCACCAGGAAATGTTCTGAACATCTCCTCGCCAGGCAGTCAGTTTTCGAAGACCGGAAAACCTCTTGCCCCGCTGGCGGGTGGCTCGCTGCGGCAAGTGCTGGAGCGAGTTTCCCGGACTTCAGTTCTTCCGTTTCGAGTCGCGTATTCTCCAATCTGTTGCGACAGTGCGGTCACGTTTCGTACCGTTGATCGTCGAAGTTTTTGTCCGGCCTTGAATTCAACCTGCCGGGACGGAAGCACCTTCATCAGATTACTGAATCAAATCTCGACTCACTATTCGCCACTTAGACCTGACTGAACGACCATATGCCTGATCAACCACCTGTCGGCATCGACCTTGGAACGACATTCTCAGCCGTCGCGCATCTGGATTCGGACGGTCGCCCCTGGACGATTCTCAACTCGGACGGCGACCTGACGACGCCCAGCGTGGTCTACTTCGACACGTCCGGCGCCATCGTCGGCAAAGAAGCCGTTGCGGCAGGAGAATTCGAACCTGACCGGCTGGCACAGTTCGCCAAACGTGACATGGGCGAAGAGGCTTACAGCAAGGACATCCGCGGCCAGAAACTTCCTGCTGAAGTTCTGCAGGCGATCATTCTGAAGAAGCTGAAGAGCGACGCGGAACGGAAGCTGGGGACTGTCAAAAAAGTCGTCATCACGGTGCCGGCCTTTTTCAATGAACCCTGCCGTAAGGCAACTCAGGATGCAGGACGACTCGCCGGTCTGGAAGTGCTTGACATCATCAACGAACCAACAGCCGCGGCCATCTGTTTTGGAATTCAACAGGGATTTCTCACCAACGATGGTGTGAGCCGCGGGCAGGAAAGGATTCTGATTTACGATCTGGGAGGCGGCACGTTCGACGTCACGCTGATGGAAATTGACGGAATGAAATTCACCGCTCTGGCGACTGCCGGAGATGTCTACCTGGGCGGAGTTGACTGGGACGCGCGACTGGTCATCCATCTGGCCAAAGTGTTTCAGCTTGAACACAGTATCGACCTCTTACCCGACCCGGTCGCCCGGCAGATGCTGCAACAGAAGGCGGTGGAAACAAAACACTCACTGTCGACCCGTGATTCGGTTACTGTCTTTCTCAGTTACGAAGGCCGCCGTCTGAAACACGAGGTCACCCGGGAAACGTTTGAAGAACTCACCGCAGACCTGCTCGACCGAACTTTGATGACGGTCAATAAGCTGCTGCGTGAGGCCAAGCTGGAGTTCAACGATCTGACTCGGCTGTTGCTGGTAGGCGGCTCAACTCGAATGCCAGCAGTGACTGAACTGCTCGAACGCGAAACCGGCCTGCAGGCAGATCGATCACTTTCGCCGGATGAGTCTGTCGCGCACGGAGCCGCCATCTACGCTGGCCTGCTGATGAAAACCGGTGCGGCACGGATCAACGGCATGTCCGTGACCAATGTCAGCTCCCACGATCTGGGAATTCTCGGTGTCGAACGTGAAACCGGTCGCAAACGACGCAGCACGATGATTCCGCGTAACACTCAGCTTCCGATTAAAGCACGCAAGACGTTTCCAACGTTGCGAGAGAATCAGCGAAGCGTCGAGGTCAACGTGATCGAAGGCGGAGACTCCAGCGGCAACAATTCCACAGCCATCGGACGGTGCAAAGTCAAAGGACTGCCGGAGAATCTGCCAGCGAACACTCCGGTACAAGTGACGTTCAAGTATGGATCGGATGGTCGGCTGACGGTTCAGGCCAGTCTGCCATCGATTGGTAAAGATGCCGAAATGACAATTGAACGAGCCGCCGGTTTGAGCGAAGACTCGATCGCCAGATGGACGAAACTCGTTGAATCAGGAATCCCGGATTCTGCTGTCGAGGTCCTGGCTCCGGCAAACACTGAGGTCGCCCCCGAACCAGCAACTGCGGCGACCACCGAACCACAACCGCCAGAACAGATTGCGGCCCCAGTTGATCCGACCATCGTTACGCCAATTGTCGAGGACTCGCCCGCAGAAGCTCCACCCGTGGAAATATCTGCTCCTGTCGTTCAGGAACCCATCGCGGAAGAATCCGCTGACGAAGAGCTGATGACCGACGAGGAGAATGAAGAAGACAACTTAATGGCGAACGACCAGGAAGATGAGGAGCCGGCCAGCGGAGTTGCCGTGCCCCAGTTCTTCATGCCGCCGGAACCGGATTACGACGACGAGGAAGATGAAGATGGTGTGGCAGAGGATGAATTCAACTTCCCGCAGATCGACGTCACGGCTCCAGCTGTCACTGAAGCAGACGCTCCGCCAATCGAACCACCAGCCGACCCGCCACCTAAAAAGAAGGCCGGTGGCTGGTTCTCACGCGGGAAGAAGAAGTCAGATTGATCGACCGGTGAAGATGGTCGCCGGTGTTTCCCTGCCGCAGAAGTTGCGGTAGTCTGAGGGACGATTTTCCCGCCTCAGGACCATGAGTTCCACGGTCTCCTTCCTTGTTCTCCACCCCGCCTGAATGTCATGAGAATTATTCTCGTCACAGCAATCATTTTTT
Source organism: Rhodopirellula sp. (assembly GCA_013203845.1). Classification (GTDB taxonomy): domain Bacteria; phylum Planctomycetota; class Planctomycetia; order Planctomycetales; family Planctomycetaceae; genus JABMPE01. The sequence continues at coordinate 10,550 of JABMPE010000225.1, forward strand.
CATCCTGCGGCCTCTCATTCGGTCTTGCAGAGGAAGCTGAGCGCGCCGACTTTGCGAAAGACATCCGACCGGTACTGGAACAGTTCTGCGTCCGCTGCCACGGCCCGGAAGAGCAGAATGGGCGGATGAGATTCGACTCGCTTTCGACAGATCTGGTGAAGGATCGAGCGGCGGCCGAAGACTGGCACGAAACGCTCAACGTGTTGAACCGCGGCGAGATGCCGCCCGAAGACGAACCGCAGCCCAGCACTGAGCAGTTGAAACTGCTGACCGATTGGATCAGGCCGTCGATTGACGATGCCATCAAAGCTCGCCGCAGCACCGGCGGGCTGACCGTCATGCGGCGACTCAACCGGACCGAATATCAGAATACAATGCGGGATCTGCTTGATTTTGAAATGGACTACGTGCGGGATTTGCCACCCGAAGGACTCTCGCCTGACGGATTTCGCAATAACGGTTTGTCGCTTCGCATGACCGCGATGCAGCTTGAGAATTACCTCGAATCCGCTCGAAAAGCTTTAGATCGAGTGATCGTGACGAGCCCCGCACCAACAGTCTTCCATCACGAGTTCGACAAGAGCAACCACAAAAAATGGCTGGGGAACCCAACCATCGCCGACAACAAACTCGATCGATTCAGTATCTTTCTCGCCCGCATGGAACCGGACTATCCGGAGACTGGCGAGTTTCTGATTCGCGTCCGTGCTCATGCCGAGCGAAAAGACGGTTTCGGATCTCCTCGCATGAAGGTTGCGATTGGTTACCGCCCCGACACAAAGATCATCCTGACGACGGCTCTCGAAGCAGACGTCAAATCGTCGGAGTCGGAGTTGTTCGAAATCCGAGGCCGCATCGAAAACTTCCCACTGCCGGTTCGTGGACAAAGCAAATACCCCGGTCTGGTGATCCACATCAACAACGTTTACGACGACGGCAAACCCGCTCCGCCCAAAGTGAAGAAGAAAGACGACAAGGGGAAAGAGATCAGCATTGATCCAGAGGAACCGGACTTCCCGAAGCTGATCATTGATTCGGTCACGTTCGACGGTCCGGTATTCGAGAGCTGGCCGCCGGAGCATCATCGTCGAATTCTTTTCGAATCAGATCTACGAAAAACCAACGAGCAAGAATATGTACGCGAAGTGCTCCGTCGATTCATTCGGCGTGCGTGGCGACGTCCGGTCACCAATGATGAGATTGACGATTTTACCAGCTTCTTCGACTCTCTTCGTGGGGACTTCCCCGTCTTCGAAGAGGCGATGCGTGAAACACTCGCACTGGTACTGATCAGTCCGGATTTTCTGTACCTCGCCGAACCCGCCGGAAAGCAGAAGCGAAAGCTGACAAACTGGGAACTGGCAGCGCGGCTGTCGTACTTCTTATGGAACACGATGCCGGACGATCCGTTATTCGAGCTCGCGGAGTCTGGCGAGCTAATGACGTCGGCAGTTCTTGCGGCCCAGGTCGACCGAATGATCGACGACGACCGTGCCGGGCAATTCGTTGATCAGTTTACGGATCAGTGGCTTAACCTCGGCGGTATGGATCGGGTCGCGATCAGTCGACACTACTACCCGAAGTTTGACGACGAGCTGAAGCACCACATGCGAAACGAAACGCTGCACTTCGTCATGGAGTTGCTGAGAAAGAACCGCAGTGCCCGCCACTTCGTCGAGTCAGATTTCGCCATGTTGAATGAACCGCTCGCGCGACACTACGGCATCGAAAATGTCTTCGGCTACGACTTTCGCGAAGTGACGCTGACACCGGAAATTCATCGCGGAGGGCTGCTGACTCAAGCCAGTATCCTGCTGACCAATTCGACCGGGGAAGATTCGCACCCCATCAAGCGAGCCGTCTGGCTACGCCGCCGATTGTTGAATGACCCACCCGCTCCGCCTCCGCCGAATGTTCCCGAGCTGGCTTCTGAAAATGCCGACTTCGCAAAACTGTCCATCCGCAAACAGTTGGAGATCCATCTCAAAGACCCCGCCTGCGCGAGCTGTCATCGGGACATCGATCCGTGGGGCATCGCTCTTGAGAACTTCGATGCCGTCGGGCGCTGGCGGGACGAGATCCGTCGTGCTGACTCGGCAAAGAAGTCCTTCTCAACTCTACCAGTGGATAATCAAACGATCCTGCCGGACGGCTCGAAGATCGAAAGTCCGGAACAACTGAAGCACTACCTGCTGGAAAAACGCGGTGATGAATTCGCTCGAACCATCGTGACAAAGCTGCTTACCTGGGCGCTGGGCAGGTCTCTCGATTTGGGTGACGAACCTGATCTTGATGCACTGACTGAGAATTTTGTGCAGAATGATCTCAAGTTGAGAGATTTGATCCACGAGATAGTTAAGAGCGACCCGTTTCTCACGAAGTGAAGAACAACACCACAGAAGTAAAAGTCGAATTCGGAGTCCTGCGATGAAGTCCTGGCAACTCGATCGTCGAATGTTTCTCAAAGGCACCGGTGTCGCTCTGGGCTTGCCGTGGCTCGACTGCATGGCCGAGGACCAGAAAGTTCGAAAGGAAATGCCGCCCAGACGATTCTGCGCGTTCTATTTTCCTTTCGGTGTCAGCCTGCCCAAAGAAGACGGTGAAAAAGCAAAGTGGCGATGGTTTCCCAAGGGTGAGG
>JABMPE010000226.1 GCA_013203845.1 Rhodopirellula sp.
CTGTTCTGGTTTTATTCGCACCCGGCGGTTTACATCATGCTGCTGCCGGCGATGGGGATGGTTTCTGACATGCTGGCCTGTGCCGTACGTAAACCGATCTTCGGTTACAAGCCCATGGTGTACTCGATGGCGGCGATTGCTGGTCTGGGCTTTATCGTCTGGGGCCATCACATGTTTACAAGTGGGATGAATCCCGCGTTGGGCATGACATTCATGATCTCCACAATGATGATCGCTCTGCCTTCGGCTGTTAAGGTTTTCAACTGGATCGGGACGATCTGGGGTGGGAAAGTCACGTTCAACACGGTGACTCTTAACTGCGTTGCGTTCGTGTCGATGTTTGTGGTGGGCGGGCTGAGCGGCATCTTTATGGCGGCAGTGCCAGTCGATATTTACTTCCACGACACTTACTTCATTGTCGCACACTTCCATTACGTGTTGTTTGGCGCGACGCTGTTCGGTTGCTTCGGGGCGATTCAATTCTGGTTCCCAAAGATGTGGGGCCGCATGATGAGCGAACGAGTGGGGCGACTTCACTTCTTTCTGACGTTCATTGGTTTTAACGGTACGTTCTTCCCCATGCATCTTCTTGGGATCGCGGGTTTCCCGAGAAGGTATGCTGATCCTTACATTCATCCGTACATGGAGCATCTGATGCCCATGAACCAGTTCATCACGATCTGTGCAGTGCTGATGGGCGTCGCTCAGTTTCTGTTGATTGGTAACTTTATTTTCAGCATTTTCTATGGAGAGAAGGCTGGTCGAAACCCTTGGAATGCGAATGGGCTTGAATGGACGGCTCCATCGCCGCCGGGACATGGCAACTTTGATATCCTTCCTGTGGTCTACCGTGGTCCTTACGAGTATTCATCGCCACTTGTAGATGACCGTGATTATCTGATGCAGACTGAGAAGCTCGATCCGAAGACGCCGAATGGTGGAAACGCGGATGGAGCTCCCGCTGAATCAGGCGGTCATTCATAAGGGCGGAGGTTGTCGGTTGTCTGGTCGCTCGAAACAAGACCGACGGGTGCATGTTCTTGCGGTGGTTACGGCACTTGTGTCGTTAGCTCCAATTGGACTTGGCTCGTTGGTGACGACGCTGGGTGCGGGAATGGCGTTTCCTGATTGGCCGACGTCAGATGGACAGGGAATGTTGGCTTACCCGTGGTTGCAGTCTTCGGGTGACAAGTTTGTCGAGCACGGGCATCGGTTGGCGGGGATGCTCGTTGGTTTCTGTGCAATTGGGCTTTGTGCGGCGGCCTGGTTTGGTGGGAGTTCCCGAGGAGTTCGGTACGCTGTGGTGGCGGTACTCGCGGGAGTAATTGTACAAGGATTGTTAGGTGGTTTGAGAGTTCGGCTGGATCGGCAGGTGGTCGCATTCGGTCATAGCGTTTTTGGTTGTCTCGTCTTTGTCAGTTTGTGGATGGTCAGTTCGGCAACGAGTTGTCACTGGTCGCAGATTGCCAACAGGGCGGTTAAGTCGAAGTTCGTCTGGCTTCTTGCCTGGGCTTATCCGCTGGTGGTTTTGGTTCAATACGTTTTCGGTGGCGTTGTCAGGCATTTAGGGGGCATGTTGCATGCTCACCTGGCGGGAGCGGTCCTGGTATTCGTTTTTGCCGGTTGTGTGGTGATAAGCTCTTTTCGTAGTGGTGTCAGCGATGTACTTCGTCGAGCGATTCTTGTTGGGTTGGCGGTGTTGTTTCAGGTTTTGATCGGTTTGGGCGTCTGGGTGACCAAATTTGGTTTTGCTCCATCTGGACTGGTCGCAGTACAGCATTCAATGCCGCAGGTGATCTTTCGGTCGCTGCACACCTTTGTTGGAATGCTTGTTGTCGCAACGGCGGTCTCGTGGTCTGTCACTATTTTGAGATCAGAAGCTACGTCCGGATGTACGGCGGTAGGCAGCAAGCTGGCAACAGGTTAGTCACGGCGTTGATAATGCCGAGTTGTTTGAATTGAAAGTTTCGTGAGCGATGAGTTCTGCAAGTGTCACCACTGCTCTTTCTGGTCGAGAAGCGGCGTTGCCGTTTACTCGATTTGTTGACTATCTGCAGTTGTCGAAGCCGCGAATTGCTGTGATGGGGATGGTTGCCGTCGCCGTCGGCTATTTTGTCGGCTGTGAAGGTTCATTTTCCGTTGGGAAATTGCTCAGCGCCTGCTTCGGGATTGCCTGTGTGGCAGTCTCCTGCAGTTTTCTGAATCAGTGGTATGAACAGGATACAGATCGCCGGATGTCGCGGACGGCGGATCGCCCGGTTCCTGGGGGACGAGTCCGTCCTGCAGAAGTCCTGACCGTTGGTCTGCTGCTCATGGTTGGCGGTGTGGGCTGGCTGCTGGTTTCGGTAAATGTTCTGACAGCTCTATTGTCGTTTATGACACTCGCCCTCTACGTGGCTGCCTACACACCTCTGAAAAGAGTTTCCAGTTTGTGTACTGTAATTGGTGCCGTCTCCGGGGCGATGCCGCCGGTACTGGGCTGGACTGCTGCGGGCGGCAGCCTCGACGGTGGTGCTTTAGCGTTGTTTCTGCTCCTGTTTACCTGGCAGTTTCCACACTTTCTGGCGATCGCGACCATTTATCGCAGAGACTATGAGTCGGCAGGCCTGCGGATGTTGCCGTTGGTTCGTGGTGACTCGAACGGTGCAGGCTTTGTTGGCGTCGCTTATGCCTGCGTCCTGGTTCCTGTCAGTGTGATGGTCTGGCAGCAGGGGTTGGCTGGCAATCTGTATCTTGCAGTCGCTTTGACCGGAGGTGTTGTTTATCTGGTCAGTTCAATCCGTTTTCTGCTGGAATTGTCGACTGAGCGGGCAAAACAGCTGGTACTTTGTTCGATCGTTTATCTGCCGGTGGTGCTGCTGACGATGACGTGGGATCACTATTGGTTGCTGTCGTGATCCAATGCTTCGCGAATAGCTAATGCTGATCGCGGATTTGGCTGACACCTGCTTGATGTTAAAATTATTTGCTTAGTGGACTTATCGAGAACGTCTCGGTTTTCAGGATTTGAGGCATGTCGCACTCAGAAAATGCTCACGGAAGTTCGGCTCCCCCGTTGAAGATGGGGTTGGCGATTCCGAATTCAAAGCTGTGTATGTGGCTTTTTCTAGGTACCGAGATCATGTTCTTCACGGCGTTTATCGGAAGCTACATCGTATTGCGACTTGGTTCGCCAGGTTGGCCGAGCGACCCCAAAGACACTCACATCCTGGTTCTGGCTGGCGGTATCAACACGTTTGTGCTGATCTTCTCCAGCTATCTGGTTGTGCTGTCCCACGAGGCGATGATTGACAAGAACTATCGCAAAGCCTGGAACTTTCTGGCCGGGACGATGGTGCTGGCATTTGTGTTCCTTGGCATTAAGAGTGTTGAATATTACGGGAAGTTCGATCACGACATCGTACCTGGTCACATCGCCGAAAATGACGAGCAGGCCTTGGCAAAACTTGTCGGTGAGTTCGACTCATCCAGAATTGCTTTGCTGAATGCGATTGTGCCAGGGGATGACGACGCCAACAAGAAGACCAGCACGCTGGCAACTGGTCCGGGTGAGGGTGAAGCAGCTTTTGATCCAGCAATGGTTGCCGCTTATCAGAAGCTCGATAAGAACTATGGAGAGCTTCGCGACGCAGTACGCGGAGAAAAGATTTCGCTGCACGTTGGAGTCGATCACGAAATCAATCCCGAGATTGTCTCACGTCTGGAGGCCATGAGAAGTGACGAGCAGATTGCTCCGTATTTCCATGCTCACGATCCGCATCCAATGGTCTATGGCAATGTTTTTGCTTCAACTTACTTCCTGATGACAGGTTTTCATGCCATCCACGTCGTCATCGGAATGATTCTGTTCGGTATCGTGCTGTTGCAAGGCAGTAAACTTGACGGCAAGTGGATCGATTTTGTTGAGAATAGTGGGCTTTACTGGCACTTTGTTGACCTTGTCTGGATCTTCCTGTTTCCTCTGCTCTACATCGTTGAGTTTTCCTGACAGGGACGCATCGTTCAGTGTCCGGTTTCGGCAGCTTGTTTCATAGACGCATTAAACCAAAGTCTTAGACACAGAAGAGAATGAGTGATGGAAAACCACGAAGAACATCACCATCCCCCGTACAAATTTATTTTCATGATACTCATCATCTGCACCGGGCTTTCCTGGCTTGCCGATGAGTGGAAGGGGTCATTTCCGGGGCCGACGTGGCTGGCTGTTACCGTGCTGGCTATTGCGGCGATGAAG
>JABMPE010000227.1 GCA_013203845.1 Rhodopirellula sp.
CCCGTTAGCGAGAAGGGCGGTGCCAGAGCGGTTTGGGAAGGCGTAATCGGTCTGAATTGGTTCGGCAGTAAGTAGCATAAGTGGGCGCATTAAGGGGATTGGATAGATGGCGAAGAAAAAACCGCGTAAGTTTTGCAAGCCGAAACGCGTGAGTGATGAGAACATTGGCATCGCTTTGGTTGCGAGTTGCGGGTGCGTTGCGGTTGCTGCCCGTGCGTTGGGCTATTCCCGCTCCGCACTGTGGGCAAGAGTAACCAAGTCGCCCGAGCTCCAGGGGAGCATCACGGACGCCCGTGAGTCGCTCTGTGACAAGGCCGAGTCGGCACTCAACAAAAAGCTCGACGCCGACGATCCCGAGTTGGGAGCCATCACCTTCGTACTGAAAACCCTCGGAAAATCTCGCGGGTACACCGAACGGACGGAAGTTGACCATAGCGAGGGCGTTCGCGTGGCCGGCATGTCGCCCGATGAGTTCTTCGAGGACCTGGTGGATCAGTTGATCGGGCCTGTTACGGAGGACTGAGGAGGATGCCGACATGCCCCCGGGTCAAAAGGTACTTCCAGCAGGGAGGCCCCCGAGCCGTGATCCACACCGGGCATTCGGCCACAAGACACAGTCCTTCCGTCGGAATGTTAGACAGCCTATGCCCCGCCCGGCGGGGTGCTTGGATCCTTCGCTCCTCGCTGTCGGCGGGTTCGATCCTCGGCGATCTCCGGGCCCTAGACCGTCTGTACCCGTTCGCGTTCTCAGGGCCGAATTGCAGGGGGTAGTCGTGTCGTCGTCTGTTTCGCTGTCGGCGCTCGGCTCAACTGACACAGGACACGCCCTCCTGTGCAGTCTGGCTTAGCTGCCGTTTCCCGCTGAGGTCGCGATCCGCATGCCCGAAGCGTGTCGCAACTGTGACTGCGCGCGACGGTGAACTCTCAGGGAACGTGAGAATCAGAATGGTGAGGCGCATTTGCTGAAGGCAGTAGTGCATCGCCTGTGTGCCCTCAAGAATCTCCGTTCTGCTTCCGCCTGTCGACAGAAGTAAGTTTCGCGGCATATGCGCCAAAATGCGGAGAAGAAACGAAGAAATGCCTTCGGCACGCTCTGGCCAAATGCCATAACATCCTGCGGGTTACGTCCTGGCTACACAGAGTTCATCAAGGTCAAAGCGGATCTTCTTCGGCATGCGTTTGCGGTCCGCGATCTTTTGTGGTCCTATCTGTACCGCGTGGAACTTCGACGGGATAGTGGCCGCTTCCATGAATGATCAGCAGACGTGTGCCTTCTACAGAGGTTGTGAATTGTTTACTGATGATAACATGTGCGTTGGAGCGTCCGGGAATTTCAACCTCGACCGTGCCAACGGCCAAGAAAGCCGCCCAATTCACATCCGGCGATGGCTTGACAGCTCCGCCCCACTCGCCGAGGTCAGATGGCCCTGTCTGACTCATCCGCCACAGTGAGAAACTGCACGCGAACGTCTTGCCGTTGCCCAATACTAGGTTCCCATCCAGTTCCTCAACGACGCCGCTCCAATTGAACCACGGTTTCGGCCAATTACGCGAAACTTTGTTCCATCGATCCTCAGTCGCCTTAATCAATCGAAGAATCCAGTGGCATACGTTTGTTGATAGCGGAGAGTCAGTAACATGCTGGCGTAGCCGGCGTATCGTAGCGTCGTCTCCGAGCTTGGTGAGCGCGCGCCCGTAACGATACGCATTTAGAAGTTGTTCGTTTGTTGGTTGTTTGACTTCCAGGACGATCTTCAGGTACTCATCCGCCCAGTGACGCTCCCAACGCTCGGAACCGGAATTTGCAGCGATTTCTCGTACGGAGCGCTCAAAGTCGAATGACAATCCCCAATCATCAACATTTGCGGGTGCAGATGCCCTCATCGGAAACCAAGCGATGGCTTCCGCGGCACGCTTTCGCAAACGGACCATCGAAGACTGGGCCCATATCGAACACGTGTCGATGAAGGCCTGCGCATCTAGAGATGCCATTGCTCGAAAAGCCGCACGGCGCACGGCGTAGATGCCATCAAGCGCAAGCTGTGTCAACAGCGTGATCGCTCGGCCGAGCGACCGCTCGCTTAACTGGGTGTCAGCCAGAGCGTTACAAAAGGCAACACGTCCGTCTGGTAACCAATCTGCCCATTGTCGGTCCCACTCCTCATCGACCAACCGTTGCGACGATATGGACGCCAACGAATCAAACAACACCGTCTCGACGGTCCCAGTGCTGAAGCGTCGATAGATTCGGCCCACCAGTGCGTCTGTCACAGTCTCTGGAGTGTGTTTGCCGTAATGCGATGCCGATTGCAAGATTTGGAAGACGGCATCCGCTTTCGCTCGCTCCACAATCTGCGACACCGCGGTTGCAAACAGGTCGCGCTCTGAGCGATACAACAATCCGACAAGGAATGCCTGCCATCCTAGAATCGGCTGGTCGTCTGCGAGCGACCACACTGAGCCCGATCGTTGGAGCCTCAGCCGACTAGCGATCATCTCGGAGTGGTCGGTGAAAAGCTCATGTCGGATGAGCGCCTCAATTGCTCGCCAACCAAGGTCGCTTTCGTTCGATGCCAACTCCACAAGTATGGGCACTGCACTTCCAATCGATCCTGCCTTGAGAAATCCAATGGCTTCGATCGCCTCACAACGTGAGAAGTTGTCGAGGCTAGTGTCTTTCACGAGTCGCAGCAGGTCGTCGGAAACGTCTTCCTGGACCAAATCACGGGTCGCAAGGTGACATAGCGAAGCGATCGCAACGTCACGGTGGCGCTTTGGCGCATCGTGGTTCACCGCCTTGGCAAGTAAGGTCTGAACAATGTCCTTGTCACCTGAATCAATACGCTGACGTGCGACATCAGCGACCGCTTGCGAGACAGATCGCAATACGCCTCCACCATACGTGAAACCGAAATCTGCCAGCGTTTCAAAAGCCTGTCGCGTCCCCGCACTCTTCGCAAGTTTTATCGCCCCGTTGTGTGCGACCAACTCGTCGGTGCCTTCGCTTCGTTCGAGATTCCGTTCGGTCGAGATTAGTTCCAAGACGGAAGTCGGCAGTGTTTCCACGCGAAGACACGCAGCCATTTCCAGCACGGCCCCTTGGACGTACCCGCTGGTCTCATCGCGGACTGCCGACTCCAGCCAGCCAATTGGATCGGTCGCGCCTAAACACAAAGCCGTCTCAAAAGCGGCTTCCTTGAGTCTTGCGTTCGTCGTGACGTATTGTCCGGTTATCTCTGTGTCATGTGTGGCGTCAGCCTTGAGGATAGGCAGAAGAGTATCTCGCTTGACTTGCTCCCATCCCGATAGTGCCTTTGGCCGCGTGAGTTCGGACATTCGGTCATAATAGATATATCGCCGGATGGTCGGATCACCTTCTTCGGAGTCGTCCGCAACCCAATCCGCGTAATCAACAACTGTTGTTCCCGTGTTACACGCAGCAGCAACGTCACCGGAGCGAGTCGCTTCCAACCGGTGCTCGCGTATCGTGTCCCAGACACGCTCTTGCAGATCGGCATCTTCAGGAACTGCCGCAGCCGCCTTTGTCAGCGAAGTCACGAGCAACGAAAAGGGACTGCTCAGTGGTTTCGCGCCCTCTGTCCCCGGTTTGGCAATGTTTTGCAGTATCAAATCGAGTGTCTCGGAGCCAGCAGTTTCCTGGATGGTATAAAGCAATCCCCGTCGCAGGCCGCCGTTCGCGATCTTCTGTCGCAACAACGCGACAACGGCGCGACGTGTTTCGGGCGGCATACCAAGGCCCGCGATCGTTCCAAGTGCCGCGTCCCCCATCGCATCGTCTCGAACCGCCAAAGGCCGTAAGCTTGCGGTTACGGTATCGGTTCGATATCCAATCGCTCCAATCGTCCACAGGCATTCTTTCGTAGGCTCGTGTTGAAGGAGACCGCAGAGCCTGTCGAGGATGCGCTCACGGACAGGCTCGCCGTCGAAATCGGCGTACTGTTCAAGCCACTTGACCAAGAGCTTTCTGAGCTTGCCGATCTCGATCAAGCGCTCGGTGTTGCCATTCCCGGCAATCAGGCATGACGGCAACAGAAACTCATCGATCAACGCCCTTGCTGTCGCGGCGTCTTCAAGAGTCAGGTCAGCCATCGCCGCGAGCGCGTGTCGCTGCACCTGCAAGTACTCTGGTGAGGATTCGTCAACTGCTTCAGTGGCTCGCCCTTCGCGCAACAACGC
>JABMPE010000032.1 GCA_013203845.1 Rhodopirellula sp.
ACACCACCATCATCACGCGACTCACCAACGCCCGTGACGAACACTCCGCGCATGAAAAAAGCCCGATTCACCGACCCGGGCTTCTTGAACACAGAATTAGAACTCGGCTTCGTGAGTTTCTAATCCACTGTGGTTATCGCGATTCACGGCTTGCGATGATGCTTGCGTAGTATGGACGGATCGCACTCGCAATAAGATGGATGTGAATCACCGCGCCCAAACCGCCGGCAATGCCACCAATGAACGCGAGTGGATGTGCTTGAAACGGCCCGATCGCCCAAGGTCCGACCGGAAGAAACGACAAGAGCGGATAGCCAAGAAGGCAAGCGAGAGCTCCGCAACAAATGACAACCCAGAACGATCTTCGCCATAATTCAGGTTGTTCCAATTTGAGCTGGCGCCAGGCGATCGCGTGGACGGCATCTCGTTCCTTTCGAGACGGCAAATCGGCGAGTTCCGGAGTCTGGGCAAAGTAGAGATACATCGTTTCAGTCTTGCCTCCGTAATTCAGGTCTGTGAGTGATGGATTTAGCGCAAACAATGACGCTCACATCCCATCTTTGATCATTTGCACCTAACGAATTGCGATCTATCCGGCGGCAGGGATACGGACGGATAGATCGTGCGTTGAAGTTTTCCGCTTCGTGAGTGGGGTAGCGGGGTACTGCGGAATCAATGATGGTCACGAATCGGCACGAGGGCAAGTCTACACCGGTGGGAAGCCTGGGTCACAGCTGACTGGTTTTCGGGCGGAAGCGGGGCGGGATCCGGTAAGCACGATGCTTCCGGTCGTGCCGTCGTGCTGGACCTCCAGCCGACACAACCTCAGCGGAGCGGCTGAAGTCTACGGTGCAGTTGCGCGAAGCCGGTTTGCCAGAAAGTCTCTGACCGCCTGCACTCGCTTGTGACCCATTCCAGGGACACGTTCAAGCCGACCATCAAACGCCGCTGTGTGAAGTTCTCCGAGCGTTTCGATATGCAGTTCATGATGAATTTCGGCAGCCATCAGCGGACCGATGCTGGGAACGCTGGAAAACAGTTTTTCGACGGTCAGGCCTCCGCGTAGCTGTTCCAGCAGCGGCAGGCGTCCGGTGATGACCAGCTGGGAAACGGCGTTTGCCAGCGATGTTCCGATTCCCGACAATTCCTGCAGTCCGTCCACACCGTATTCATCGAAGAGTTTGTCAATCGGCCGCTGGACGGTGCGGATCGTCTCGGCTCCGTTTCGCCAGGCACGGACCCGAAACGGGTTCGCCCCCTGAGCCTCCAGCAACGCTGCCACTTCGTCAAACACCTCGCTGATCGATAGGCTCGTGACGCCTGACGCAACCATGACGAGTCCTCAGCAACAGTCTGTTTTCACCGGGCGTACGACTCAGACGAGCCACTCGGGTTTGACGATCATCACGACCCCCAGAGACGCGATGACAACGCCACTCAACAGTTTCAGCCACCGGCCGTGTCGCTCCTGCATTTTCCGACGGCCCAGCGTCACGACAACCAGCCCTACCATCACGCTGTCGTCGGCCATATAAGCCATGTTGTAGAGCAGCAGGTATGCGTAATTCTGCCATGCCGGCAATCCGTGCATGGTCAGAATCTGCGTGTACAACGCCGGTAGTCCAGCCGTGCACAACAGCTCGATCATGTTGACCAGAACGGCCAGCACTGAGGCGCCGACGATCGCCCCGATGAGGCTCTCGGCGGTGACGATGCGACGGACTCGAGCGTACAACCCTGACTTCGCGCTATCCGGAATCGATAACGACAGTCCCTGCTTGAACGCGAAGAAATCCTTGATGTGAATGCTGCCGATTCCGACGGCAAGACACCCCAGCAGAACCTGCACCCAGCGCAGCAGTCCCACCAGCAGAAACACGTTCAGCCACGCGGCCATGAACGCGAAGTAGGCGACTCCACTGATGAACACAAACGTGCCGGCGACTGCCACAATCTTCCAGCGATCGTGCAGGTTCACCAGCACCGACAGCAGAAACAGCAGCACCCACATCGCACACGGGTTGAAGCCATCGACCAGCCCCACCGCGATTGTGAACAACGGAAGGCCGATCGCTCGGGCGCTCAGCTCACCAAACATCGGCAGATCAATCGAGTCGCTGCTTTCGGTCGATTCCAGGTCCGAAGGTGAATTGGAATCCCCCATCGGCGGCGGAAGCCCGGAACCCGGTATCGGCAGCGGGTCGAGCGGCAACGGCAACAGGTTAGCTGCCGGTTGGCCTTCGAATGGTTCTTTCAGGTCCGAGTCGGCATCGGCCGCTGGCCCGTCGTCAGAAACCACTGGTTCGACCTGAGTCATCAGAAAGAACGGGAACATCGCAGCGGCTGTGACAAACCGACTCGATTGTGGACGCCGAAGTCGTCCTGAAGTGCGAGTGCCGGTTTCGACACGGGCACTCGATCTGGCACGTACTGAATCATCGGGACAGTCCAGAGTCCAGGTTGTCAGAATCTGATCGAGCCGCCGTCCCGTTGTGGAATCCTGATCGAAGCCCACAACCAGTTGATTGCAGAAATGGAACACCGGGACGCTTGCTGCCGCTGTTTGATAGAGTCGTGTCAACCGATCGAGTTCTTCATTCGCGGATGCGTCCGATATGATTTCGCGGTATCTGACTTCCAGGCCCGGATACTTTTTCCGTAGTCCTGGCAGAAACTGCTTTGCACGCGCGCAGTGCGGGCATCCGTTCCGTACAAAAACCGTCATGCGGAGCGTTGCTTCGACGCGAGCGTAGAAGGCGTCGGGTTTCCCGCTGTCTGTAACGACCTGGCGGCACGAGTACACCAGCGGAATTGACGCATTCTGCACACGGAAAGCCTTGCAGATTTGCTGGAATCGTGCGTCATTCTGCGGTACGCCGAGGTCAAGAATCGTGACGATAACCCCTGTCCTCTTCGCGAAGTGATCGCGGAGTCGCTGCGCAGCCTCTACGGTGCCCGGCTTCTCGTTCCGGACATAAATCTCAACCGGAATGCAGCGAATCTTTGGCTCTTCCACTTGCTCAGATGCAAATTGTGGTTTGACATACCCAGACTGACACAACAGTAGTACCGCCATCGCACAGTACCGCCATGCTGGAGATCGCCGCTTGTTGGTTTGCTTTCCTGGAACGTGCTTCATGGACCCTGCCGGAACATGGTTTATTACATTGACTGCGGTTGACAGGTTTCCCACGCGATTGCCGTACCGAACGCGTCGCAATTTGCTCTCCGGTCCTCTGAATCCCCCACCAGGAGCTGAAGAACGCGTCCGAATTGAATTCTCGCATTCAGAATCAGCTCGAAGAGCATGCGAGTGAATTACAGCAAGGCTGCGTTTGCCCGCTTGCTTGCGTTTCCAGCGGGTATCAGAAGGTTGTTCTGAACGCGTTCCTGTGCGACGGACTCATTGGTACGTGCGGGAACCAGCACATGGTTTGCGACTTGCGATAACTCGGAGTACGTCCACTGCCGATGCCCCGCTGATCACTCGCGGACCGTTCAGGTTGATTCGACACCCGATGTATGCCGAGCGTACATTGTTCATGCTGGGCTGCTTGTTCTCGCGGTTTTTCTGGTGAAGAACGACCGCCAGGCTGACGCTGGTTGTCTTCCTTGCCGGTAAGGCGAGAATCGAAGAGCTGCTTCTGCTGACGCCGTTTCCTGAGTACGCCGAATGCCAGAGCAGAACCAAGCCAGGCGGTTCGTTCCGTTTCTGTTCTGAGTCCACGTCCACACGGAGCGGGTTCACTTAAAGAATCGGGACATCGTGTCGGCGAGCCACAACGCTTAATCCATCAATCATCGTGTGTCGCGCGTGATGGCCCTTTTGAGCCAGTTCAGCCGCACAGTTTGCCGGTTCATCGATCGCGTCAACGTGATCGGCGACGTGCCATTCACAGACCGGACCGAAGTGCTTTTCGATCTGTTGCGACGAAACCGGGGGATCTTTTTTCTCGTCTGGATGACTCATTGCGGAGTCCCCACAGTTGCTCCGACAGGCGGCGGAATCAACCGGAAACTTCCGGTGAACTTGTCCTTATGGTCAAGCAGGAACTTCTGTAGTTCGGGCGTCGACGCCGTAATCAGTTTCTGATCGTTCATCGTGGAATGCGACAGTGCTTTCGGGTTTTCATTCAGATACTCATTGAGCCACTTCAGGTCGAGGGACACCAGTTCGAGCGACTGGCTTGTCTGTTTGACCTGGTAGATCGTGTGAATTGGCAGCAGGTGATACTTGTAGAACGCCGCGGCATTAACATCGTCCTTTTCCGGAAACAGATCCAGAAACAGAGTGCCCCCGATTCGGCACAGGTGTGCGATAAACCGCCCGGATCGACCGGCCTGATCGGTATACACCAATTCATACGAAGTGTCGTCCCGTCGTGAGAAATTCCACGTTTCCGATGACTTTTCCTGCTTCCAGAAGCCAAGGATCTTCGGTTCAAACACCAGATCGGCCTCGGTGTAGATGCCGTTCAGAGATGGCAGGCAGCCAGCAGTCAGAACAAGCAGGACGATCGCCAGAGGACGAGTGAAGGTGGACATGGCAAGGAACTCCGTCTGCGTGAGGTAACGGTGTGCGGTCAACGGTTTTCTCTGCCATCGCGAATCTCGGACCGAATCGCAACGAAATTCGCGACATGGCACGGGATTCTCATTCTCTTGCTGGTGAGGAGCGTGCGATTCATGGCTCCTTGCTGGTTCCTCTGACGAAAGGTCGATGCCATGAAGAATCGAACCATCGCCGCCACGCTTAATTTCTTCGCTCCCGGAGTGGGTCTCTGGTATCTCGGGAAACATCGCTGGGCCGTTGGTAACCTCATTGCTGCAACAGGTCTCGTGCTCAGTGCAGGCGGAGTCGAATCCATCGCCGAACGGATTCACTATGTCATCCTGGGGGTAGCTGCTGGCTCGGCAGGTCTTGCCCACGCTGTGGGCGGCGACTTTGACAAGGCGGCCCGAACGCAACCGGCCTCGCGCGCTGATCAACCGCAATCCGAGCATCCTCCGCAGATACACGCAACGCCGTCAACAGAAAAAGAAACGTAATCGACCGCGGCTTCCGACGAAAGTGCCTACGCCGATAGCGAATTCAGTGGTACGAGCAGAAATACCGCGAGCCAGATCTGAGGTGGCACCCCGGTGAAATTCGGGCTTTGTTTTCGACATCAAAAATCACTCACAGATCTGCGAAATAAGGAGCTCTTCTGGCTCACGTGCATTGATGAGAGTCAACAGAGCCGATTGTTCGCGAGAGGCGGCACGTGGTCGGCACACCAGGGCTACTGCTTCAGTTTGTCGGTCGGAGCCTTGCCAATCGGCCACAGTTCGAAACGGCGAACGAACATTTCGGCCTGTTCCGTTTGCAGCAGCAGCTTGCCGAAGTCCGGTTTGGCTTCAAACGCTTCATTAACCACCACGCCGTTGACCTTGTACAGCAGATGTCCTCCGTCGGCGATGACTTCCATGCGAGTCCACTTACCGAACGTGCTTTCCACATCGTCTTTTCCACGGAAGCCAGTGCTGTCGGCCCAGTCGACGTCGCGTCCAAACCAGTTGATGCGACCACTGGAAATCGTGACCCGTTCGCCACCTTGCTTCCAGACTTTCTCACCGTCGCGATCCTTCGTGATTTCCGCAGTCAGAGACGTCGGAAGAACTTGCCCGGTACCTGGATCGGAACCGGTTAATACGAGAATGTCGCCAACGCCACCCTCAATGATTTGCGCTTCGATCGAAGCCATCCAGGTATTGCTGTAGCATCCATCCGGTCCCCAGCAATGCAGCAGCAGCCCAGAGTCCCGCGCACGGTCCACTCGATTGCCCCAGGTCTTCTCACCCCATTTGAATTCCAGGATCAGATGGTAGTCGCGATATTCACGATTGGTGATCAGCCCGCCATAACCATCGCCGGAAATGTGAATCATGCCGTCGTGAACGGTGAATACCTTTTGAGGATCGGAGTATTGTGAATCCCGAATCCAGGTATAGAAGCCTTTGAGGTTACGACCATTGAAAAGTTTGATCGGGCCATCAGTCGGGCTGACCGCCGTTTCGCGAGACGGTGGTTCAGCCGGATCGCCGGGTAGCTCACGAATGGAAATATTGCGGAACGCGACCGGATCATTGTGTCCCGCGAATCCGAAGTGACCACTCTTTCTCGCCGCACCGGGAGGAACAGCACCGTCCTTCGATTCTTTAACCTCAGACAAATCGGCATCAAGAATTGTGAAGCCATTCAGTTCGACCTTGACCTTTGAGCCTCGCATTGTGACCTGCTGAAAATTCCATTCGCCAGTTGGTCGCAGGTAGCCTCGATGTGCCGCCACAAGTCCATAGACGGAACCGTGATACTGTCTCGGGTCGAGCTTCGTATACTTCGGATCTTCAGAATCGAGCACCTGCAACTCAAGCCCGTCCAGATGGGGTGCCCCTTCACCCGGGTAACGAATGGCGAGTCCATTGTTGCCACCTGCCGGAAGCTTGAATTCCAGACGCGCGACGAAGTCGGAGTATTCTTTCTCGGTGAAGATGGTTCCGCCTTTGCCTGCCTTGCAGACAATCGCACTGTCCACGACTTGATAATTCTCCAGAGCACCACTCCAGCCAGCGAAGTCATCACCGTTAAAAATGCTCTCGAACTGATCAGCGTGTTCCTGCGCGGCGAGTAACTGGTTGGCTTCGTGCGAAGGAATCTCGCGAATATGAATCTCGCGGAAGTAAAGAGTGTTGCCGTGGTTCTGTAACTCGATCTGCCCACGATGATAGATTGGCAGGTTGCGTTCCCAGACGTTTTCCATCACGACATTGTCAGCAACCAGTTGACCATTCAGTTTGATGGTTACCCGTTCGCCAACCATGCGAATAAAGAATGTGTTCCACTGGCCAACCGGCTTGTCGGCTTTCTCCAGCGGGAAACGTGGATTGTTTCTGTTGTTCCACAATGCTCCGGAACCATTTTCTGCTCCATGGCGAAAATAGTTCTCGAACTCAGTATCCCAGATTTGAACCTGCGGACTTCCCCGGAGATAGATGCCACTGTCGCCACCTTCGAGAATCTTCCAGTCGACGTAGAGTTCGAAGTCACCGTAATCTTTGGCGGTACAAAGACTCTTGCCTTTTCCATCGAATTCGAGCACACCGTCAACGACTCGCCAGTGCGCCCGCATGGTCTCGTCCGCTTCCTGCTGCGCGGCCACCAGTTCGTCAGCCGACATCGCCGCTCGCGACTTCGGGTTTCCCACCAGACCTTTCAAGCCGGTTAGATCAGTGCCGTTAAACAGCGATGTGAATCCCGCGGGGGCATCGGCTCGAACTGTCACTGATGATTCGTGAATCGCAAAAACCGCCAGCAGCAGGATGGTGGTTACTGATGCCCATTTGTGTATTCGTGTCATTGTTTCTTTCTGCATGGTATGCACTCAGTGAGAATAGTTGTTTCGAATCAGCCTGCTGGCCGCGACGTCAGATTGGGTTGAGGAGCGTGTGGATAATCAACCGGTTGATACCGGATTGCCAGCTCAGGTGTTGCCAGTTTCTTTCCGCTCTGGACTCGAGACTGGATAGCGTGGTCAAGGATGCCACTTGTCAGAACGGCTCGTTCGGCTGGGTACGCCGGTCGCCCCGTGTGAATCATCTTCTCGATACCTTTGAGTAGATATGCGAAGTGAGGATGTCGAGGCTCAATTCGTTCCTCAAACTGTGTGGCCAATGGCTTTTTCTGCCCCGTGAGTTGAACGGAGACAGATGTGCGATTGACCGACTGCAGCATGAACTGAGCTCCCTGGAAGCCATCCTCGCATTCGAAAAGAATGAGCGACTCACGAGGGGCCTGAAGCGTCGGAACATGGCCGTTCGCCCGAGGGACCACCGACAGGGCGGCTTCGAACAGGGACCGTGATACGACGCCGTCATCAAGGACTTTCCAGACGGCATCGCCCTCGAAGAACTGCACGGACTTGACAGCTGTATTCGCTCCGCGTCTGCGTTCGATAATACACTGATAGCTGTCCAACGCGTGGCTGCCGTAGATGTCGAGTCCGTCGTAACCAATGCCGACTGCGGCTTCGATTTCGCTGCCCATAGGCACGGTTATGTCAGGCTTACGAAAGCTGACCGGAAGCGACGAACCGGCCATGAATGGCACTTTCATCTCACGAACTCGATCGTACATCCACTTTGCATCTTCCCACACTGGCCCCGGATGCTTGTCGTTAAAGACCGGAACAACGTGATCGTATTTGCGGAACGTATCAGTAATCTCGTCGAAGAATCGCCGGCGAGGATAAAGATGCTGTCCGACGTCATTCCAGGGATAATCACCGTGTTCGGCGATGCTGATCACGCCGTCGACTGGGATACTGTTGCCACCGACCGTCACCGCCTGCTCAATCGTTTTGAACATTGGAACGCCGTGTTTACTCGCCAGTGAACGGGAAAGATCATCGTTCGGAAACTGTTCGACGTAGAGCGACGCCAGATTCAAAGCTGGTCCTGGACCACCATCCTGTTTCCAGCCTTCGAGGATCTTCCCGACAATCACATCCGCGTGTGATCCGGGGCCGTAAACCGTGACGACCGCAGCGACGGACTTCGGCTTGCCGGACTGTGAAGGCGACTTTCCCAAGGTAGCCGAAGAGAGAATGTCGGTCGTTACCAGCGCACTGGCAGAAACTGCCGCAGACTTCAGACAGTCTCGACGCGAAATCTGTTCGTCTAACTTGTCGCTCATGGCAGGCCCTCTCCGAACGTGTGATCAACTTGAAACGGCGCCACTCGCACGTCATTTCATCAGCGGCGAATGCCTGCAGTTCGAACAGGCTGACAGAGATAATCGCGAAGACGATTTTAAATCCTATGTCAAACCGTCAATGGGAGGTGCGTGGTAAACCGGGTACGGTCGCGATGCAGGATCGTGCCAGTGGGCGTTGGAGGGGATCCCCAGGGTTGAGTAAATCGTTGCGGCGAGGTTTTCCGGAGTCTGGCGGTCTCTGATCGGGTAAGCACCGATGTTGTCGGTGGCTCCCAGAATCTGTCCACCCTGGATGCCGCCTCCGGCGAGGAGAATCGATTGAGCTGCTCCCCAGTGGTCTCGACCGGGCTGCTTGTAAACATTGAGCCTGGATATCTTCGGAGTGCGGCCAAACTCGCCGGCGACGACGACCAGTGTTGATTTCAGAAGGCCGTGCTCATTCAAGTCGTCCAGCAGTGCCGAGAGTGACTGATCGAATGGTGGAAGCAAACGACCGAGCGCCGGGAAGAGATCGCCGTGCTGATCCCACGTTGATCCTCGACCGAGATTTACCTGCACCATCCGCACGCCGACTTGAACCAGACGTCGTGCCAGCAGCATCGAAGATCCGAAAAGATTTCGGCCATACGCGTCAAGTCGCCGAGGTTCTTCATTCTTCAGGTCGAATGCCCGGCGGACGTCTCCAGAGGTGAGCAACGACAACGCTCCCGCGCGGTGACGATCCATTTGCGAAACTGTCGACTGGCGATCTAAATCCCGGCGCTGCTGTTCGATTTCTTCCAGCAGGTCGGCACGGCGATCAAGTCGGCTCAATGAAAGTCCGTCTGGTAGCTTTAACATCGGCACTTGAAACACTGGTTTGACCGAATGCCTGAATGCTGGCTTGTTTGAAAAGTAAAAACAGTTTGGGCAGTCGCCATAGCCATCGCATTTATCGGAAGCGTTGATCAGCCATGGGTCGTGCGCTGGGCCCATCATGCCTGCTGACTGGCCGGGGCGAGTCGCTCGATTGACGTTCGTAATCAGTCGAGGCAGCATCGCTGTGGCAGGCAATCCACCGGGACCAGGTAACTGACTCCCAGCGACCGACAGCATTGATGGAAAATCCGTTGGCTGTGGCTTGTTGCGGTTAAGGCCGGGCGGCAGGTTACTGCGTCCGGTGCCCATGATGTGGATGCTCTCGCCGTGGTCGTTGCTGGAATGTGACAACGATCGAACGAGGCTCCATTGTTGACTCCGCTTCGCCAGTTCCGGGAGGTGCTCGCAGATTTGCAGGCCCGGCGTCTGTGTCGAGATCGGCGTGAATTGGCCCCTGACGTTGTCGGGCGCCTGCGGCTTCATATCGAAGCTCTCATGCTGAGAAAGTCCTCCGCTGAGAAAGACATAGATTACGGACCGGACGGACGGCCCCGTGCTGCTATGTTCCTTCGCCTCGGCGTCCCAACGCAGCACATCCGTCAGCGAAAGTCCCATCAGTCCGATCGTTCCGGCTTGCAGGATCTCGCGTCGATCGGGCGGTTGATTCAGCCAGCAGGAATTCATCGTTCGGTCTCCAGTAGAGCCGTCGTTTGCGGGTGTACCCAACAGGCGGAGGCGAATAATCGTTACGTGGTTGCCTTTGGTGGCTCTGCTCCCCAGGAATCAGTCAGACGAAGTTTCTTTGCTCTCAATTCTTCGAAACAGTCCGGCAGGTCGAAATGGGCAAGGACGTTGGGCAGGAGTGCTGACAGCGGCCATTCGTAGTGCTCGCTTTCGGCGATGTCAGAGTAGGAAGTCAGCACATTCTTGAGCGTCACTTGAGTCACGTGATCGGACATGACGGCAGCGAATGTCGCTGGCAACGCTCCCCAGCCTCGACCGACGATATGGATGTCCGTATGCCCGAGTGATGTCAGCCAGTCGAGCACTCGCAACACGTCAAACGTCTTCTGTCCGAGGTACGGTCGATCCAGCATCAGACTGTGTATGGCATAGAAGTAGTCATTGCCATATTTGCTGTGGAACGATCCGGGGTTGCATGTGTCGGGCAGTGACTCGCCGATGCCGCGAACGTCACAGGCGAAGACGGGTGTATCTCGTTCAGTCTGGATGACTTCGCGAATCAACGGCTCGTCGCGCAATTCGGCGTCGGCGGAAAGATGCGACACGTACAGGATCGCTCTCTTGCCGGCATTCGGCGGTCGCGAATTCCAGGATTCATCGGTCAGTCGATAGACGATGGCCTGCATGCCAGGTTCGGTGTCGACGGTGTAGGCCATTGCATACTTTGTCGGGTAGCCGCGTGAGCCAAGGTATCGCCAGTTTCGATAATCCGGTACGCCGCGGCGTCTGGCTGGTAACTTCAGCACGTCGGCAACGGCCTGTCGTAATGGTTCACCCCGAAGTGCCTTTCGCGACTCGGCCAGATGCTTAGACTTCTCGCGAGTGAAGTCGAACACCGTTCGTGTGCCCTCCAAAGTGGCGACCTGCCCCTGAGGAGTACACCAGAGCGTTTCGTCTTTCTCGATCGTAATTTCAGGTTCGTCCGCGAAGTCAACGTGGCCGGTTGTCTGCAGGATCCCGTCGAAGTTGCCGCCTCTGGATTCAGATGCTTTACCAGTCGCACGGTTGAACCAGGAGAACATGGCCTCACGATTCTCCTCCGAAAAACCGTGCCCCGTTGGGCCAACAAACAGGGCAACATTGTCTTCGGCATCAAGCAGACGATACAGCCTCCGCAGTCGGTTGTAAGTCTCTTCCGATCCACGAACGTCGAAATAATCCCGTTCCTTCGCCAGAACGATAACCGGCTTCGGAGCCATCGCTGCCAGAAAGTCAGCATGATCCAGATCGAGCGCCAGCGCCTGCGGCGGACATTGTTCCGTGTCTGCCGGCAGTTCGTTTTCCATGTTGCGACGGAAGGTTGTGACGAAACAACTGGGGGCCGCCATTGTCCACCGCTGCTCGACTCCGCAGAGCCACGTGGTCATGGTTCCGCCACCCGAGTTGCCGGTCACTCCAACGTGGTTGCTGTCGACTTCCGGCCTGGTCAGCAGATAGTCGAGTGCCCGAATTCCGTCCCACGCCCGCCACATGCCAAAGAATTCGCCGACCAGAAACTGCTGGTTGCCGGCGTGCAGATGCTCGGCCACGCCGACACCGATCTTCGATGAAAGATCTTCTTTGACATACTGCAGTCGCTCGCCCTGGCCGATGGGATCATAAATCAGACACACATATCCCAGCTTCGCCAGCCCCTGCGCGAACGACTGATAAGCTGTTTCAGCTTTCCCGTTGTGGGAGTGCCCGCATGTCCCGACGACAGCCGGCATCGGTCCCGTTTGGCCCTTCGGAATGTAAAGGTTCGCCGTCACAGGAAATCCGGGGCGGCTGTCGAAGATGACATTCTCGATCCGGTAGGTCTCTCGTTCCACTGTTCCAGTGACTCGTGGATTGAGAGGTGTGCGTTCCGGTTCCGGCCCAAACGACTGACGAATTCGCTCCTGTGCCGAGCGAACGTATGCCTCGGCGGCGGCTTTCGTCTTGAGTTGATTCAGTTTCCGCATGTGACGAGCGCCCGACTCGCGCACCTGCCGAACAAAATACTCATGCACCATCCGCGGAAATCGATTCAACGGTTCATACTCTTCGGCAGCGACCGCTGTTGAAGAGCCGAACCACGAAGCAGCCGGCAGGGCTGCCACGTGAGCCGCAACGGTTTGCAGAATTCGCCGCCGAGTGACCTGGGCATTGTCGTTGTGGCGGCCGACGAATCGATCAGTCGTCATGAAGTGATCTCCGGTAGTTTGTCGTTGAGCAGTGAGTTATTCGAAACGGAGCGAGTAGACGTCTGCGTTCGTGATGCTGAATCGAAGTCGAATCGCTCCCTTACTCAGGTCTGGTTTCTGCTTCCAGCTGACCGGAGCGTCAACAGCGTCGCCTTTCAATGGTTGCGATTGACCAACCACTTTTCCGGAATCGTCAATGGCGTCGATGGTCAAACTGCCTCCCGGATTGACGACGTAGTTCAACAGAAGATTCTGACCGGTGAAACGCAGCGGTTTCGTCGTGACCTGACCACCGTTGCTTCCGCCTCGCAAAGCGACAAATCCATCCACTCGATACACGAATCGCCGAACACGACCGGGCGTTCGTTCGTAGTAGTTCTCCGTTCCATAGACCGAAATCTCATTAGGCTTACCTGGCAACTGGAACATTCCCCAGACCATGTAGTTGCTGCGATTGTGATTGCGATCTTTGGGGGCCGTTCTTGGAATAACGGCGTCCGGGTATCGCTGGAACAATTCACCGTCGCGACTGGTCATCAGGATCGGTTCGACCTGCTGGCTCTTTGGTTCGTAACGCGTCGGGAATCCGATGAAGAGATGCGGAGCGCGGAAGTACTTTTGAATCGCGTTCGTGTAGAGGTGTTCTGTCGGCGTTCCCGCGTGATATTTCAGGTCGGCTTCATTTTCCCAGTGAATGAAGTCTTTGGATGTCGCCGTGCGAATCGCTCGAACGCCGTCACCGAAATATCGCCAGTAGGCTCGGTACTCATTGCGGTCGGTGTCCCAGAAGGCGAGGTTCTGGGAATCAAAAGCCCCGTTCGTAATTACCGGCTTGTTCTGAGTCAGTTTCCAGTGGATGCCGTCGGGAGACTCGAATGGTACCAGCCCGCCACCGAAGCTCCCCACGCCACCGAATGCTTTGTAGCGTGACTCAGCCGGAGCCTTGGGGTTCGCATCACGGAAGGCGGTGAAGTTATGCGTGCCCGGTCCCAGCCAGACAATGTTGTTCTCCTTCGAACCGTTCCATTCAAACAGTCCGAGCTTCGGCTTCGACCAGTGGATGCCGTCTTTGCTTTCGGCGTAGCACGTGACTTCTTTATGTGTGGCCTTCATCTTCGCGTCATGTTGCCATCCACGATAAATCATGCGGTACAGGTCACCGTCCTGAAATACCGTGTAGTAGCCACTCGTGTTTCCTTCCCACGTCTCACCCGTTTCAAAGACAACCTCTTTCGGCTCCGGACGAATCATCTGCCTGCTGACGTCGCCTTTCGTTTCGCTGATGAGATGATCGTCAACGAACAGCTCCAGCCGATTACCGACGTCAACCGGTTCAGCGCTGATCGCGAATCTGCCCGCCGACAGCAGAACGAGCAAAACTGAGAGCCGATTCTTCACCTGGCGTCGGCGTTGATACATGAGTTATTCCTTTGTGTCCTGTGAGGTGAGGTCGCTTCGGATCGTCCTGCGGCAATCTTCACCGTCAGGCCGTCGACTTTCCAAATGATCAAATCATTCGCCGCTGACCATTCTGGCTGTTGCGTTAACAAAGTGAAAGAATGCCACGAACGTTACGCGTGTCTGACCGTTATCCTGGTGAGCGATTTCCTGCAGATCGATTCTCGTGAGCCTGCCGCCTTCACTTTTGATCGAATATGCCGCAAGCTGCCAGCCGTCGTGAGCGATAACGTACGACGGAATGCGAAGCTCAGCAGTCAACTGGCAGAGTAGATGCCCATTCTTCATTGGCATCCGCGCAGCGTGAACGGGCAGTGTTATTGGACGAATAATCGGAAGCCCAGTCCAAGCAGCGGGCTGATTGGTTTCGTGAAAATGAAGAGCGGCGCGGATGTGCAGCCGAGGCGGCGTTTAAACTCGTCTGCTGATTGACCGACGTTGATCGTCTGGACGCCAGTGTCGATGGCCGCGGCGAGCCCTCGGTACAGGGTGTTGAAATAGATGGCGGCTTCTTCGTTAACTTCGTAGTCGATTCCGCAGTACAGCATCGCATGGTGTTGTCCTGTCCCAAGGCCACAGGTGAATCCGACCACGCGATCTCCTTGACGGATCAAGGCAAAGCGGGACTCTTCGGGAAATTCGCGGGCCAGTTCCTGGAAGAATGAAAGAGGGACCTTCTCGAAGCGAAAGGCCGCTCGATCGAGCACGTTCTCATAGAGTCTGTAGACTTCGTCGGTAAATAATTCCGGGACTCCTTCGGCTCCCCGCCGTTGTTCGAAGGTGATTCCGGCCGCTTCCATTTGGCCAGAGTACTTGCGCATGTTGGCTCTTGTTCGCTTGCTGCGAGTTGCGTAGTAATCTTCGAAAGAGTCCCATTCGCTGTTCAGAGTCCATGTCAGAACAGATTGGCTGCACGCATACCCTCGCTTCGTCAACGATTGAAGCTGGTCGACTTCTGACTGTGTAAACTCCTTCAACAGGATCAGCTTTGCTTTGTGGCTGCGGGCCAGTTCGTGTGCCGTTCGATCGAGTACCTCGACGACTGCCGTCGGATCAGTACCTGGCAGCATCTGCAGATGACTTTGCCCGACGCCGACGGGGTGACCACAAATGAGCAACGGAATCGACAGATAGCGAGGAAAAAGGCGACGGATCAGCTCCGTTGGTGGCCGCAGCCAGTTTGGCAGCACCAGGGCACCATCGACTCGATAAAGAGAGAAGCAGGTTGCGGCGACTGGCCGTCCGGTCGCGTCGCGAATCAAGGCTCCCCATGTCTGCGTTTCCGACGTGATTGATCGGTTCAATACATTGAGGAACCGCAGATCCATAAACGGATTGGTGGCAACGTTACAAACGCTGTACCACTCGTCAGCATCGACGTCTGCGGAAGACGTAAAGAGGTCACAGGTCAGATCGCCGGATTGGGCCGCAGACATATCAGGAGATCTCTTTGAGTGTCTGACGAAGTTCTTTGCTGCGGATGAGTGATCCGCCGGATTGAACGAAGTCTCGGACCTCGGCGGCTGTCGGGAATGTCGCGTAGTCGCCCTGCCCTGCTTCAGTTGTCTTGTCCGCCAGAGCGTCAGTTGTCTCAGTCGCCTCATTTACCTGCACCTGGCCGCCAGTCGCCAGCCAGTCGCCGAGAAGGTTTGCACCGCGCTGCGCGCATTCGCAATAAACGTTGAAGACGCTTGACGTCGGATTGATCGTATGCCCTACCTGATGCAGTATCGTTCCGGCATCAAAGTCATCAGCCACACGGTGAATGGTCAGGCCGATGTCGGTGACGCCTCGCTGCAACGCTCGGAAGACGGGATCGGGACCTCTGAATGCGGGCAATAGACTCGGATGCACATTGACGCAGTCCCGTTTCGGGAGCAACCGCACTTCCGCACCAATCCACTGGTTGAAGTAGAACGAGGCAACGTAATCCGGCTTGATCTCATTCAGCCAGGCGAGAGTTTCCGCGGAGTTGACATCGACTATCGGCCGGACATTCTGCTTACAAGTGGTCAGACCGGATGGTCGCTTCCCAAGTTGCAGTATGGTCCAGGCGACATTCGAAGCGAGCGCGTTGTAAGCCGTGTATCGCCAACCCATTCTCTGCACCGATTTTCTGACCGTTCCTATCAGACCGGTGTTGCGGTACACGCGGTTGGTCAGTCCGACCCCGGCGAGTTCCACTCCGGCGTGTTGTGCCAGCGTATTGATGATGATCGAGCCGTACGTTCCGGGAGAAGTCAGCAGAACGATTCGTGGAATAGTCGTGCTGCTCATTCGGTCTTCTCCTTCGGTCGAGCCGGGTAAGACGGAAAGAACGACTTGAATGCCAACCGAAACACGAGTTTCGCCACGGGATGAAGTGGTTTCACAAAAAATGAGAGTGGCTCATGCCAGCAACTGAATTTCTGGCGTTTGAACTCGTTCGCTGATTGCCCAACCTGAATCTCTTCCGTCTGTTGTCGAAACGCGACGTCGATCGCGTGAAAAAACAGATTGAAGTACAGGTCAGATTCTTCTTTCCGGTCGTAGCGGACTCCGACAAACATCTGATGGAACGATGCGGGCGAGTGCACCGATGTCGCGAACGCAATGATGTCGGACGCCTCAAGCGTTTCCGATGAGGTGTCGGAAGTCTGGGACCGGTTCGATCTCGCGCGGTCGTCGACGACGAACGTAAACCATGAGTTGTCCGGAAGTTCGCGAGCGATCTCCCGAAAGAACTCAGCCGGCAGTCGTTCAAACTTTACTTCCGCTCGTTCGAGAACTGCGAGATACAGCTTGTGGACGTCATCCGTGAACAGCTCGGGGACGCCTTCGCCTCCGCGCTTCTGCACGATTCTCAGCCCGGTCTTCTCGAATTTCTTGATGGCTCGGCGAATTGGCGAACGGCGACGTGACTTAAGACTCGCCAGATAATCCTCGAATGTTTCAAAGCCCGGCTGCGTGCAGTTCATCGGCAGACTGTCTGCTCTGCGGTAACCGAGGCTTTCGATGGCTTTAATCCGCGAGCATTCGGCGTCATTGAATTCTTTAAAGACGATTGCTCGAGCCCGGTGCTGGCGTGCCCAGGTTGTCATAACAATATCGAGTTGCTGCAGAACGGCGTCGACATCGACATCCACGTCGGTCCGTATCCGCAGATTACTCTGCCCTGCCGATACGGGCAGTCCACAGATTGCGATGGGGACGTGAATCAGAGAACGATTGACTCGCTCCAGAAACCGGGCGATCCGAAGAGCCGCTCCCTCGGCCAGCAGTGATCCATCGATCTGATAGATGCACAAAGTCGCCGTCGTGACGGGCCTGGATTGTTCATCACGAAACACGACATGCAGGAACTCAGAATCGCTCATCGAACATTCGACCGCACGGACAAATTCCCGTCGAGCGAAGATCTCACGTTCGACATCAATGCACGCGTCCCACTCGCCGGGGTCGACGTCATTGATGGAGTGATAGACTTCGTGAGTATACTTCATGAAGTGTGTTGACTGGCTTCGTGACGTCCAACCGCCGTGCGTCCAATCACTTCGTCGGTTAGCGAGATGGCATATTCGAATCCTTCGCACGCCTGATCGAGGGCGCTGATCAGTCGCTCCAGCTCCTCTTCCGTGATCGTCAGCGGTGGCTCAATGCGCAGCACCAGTGGTTGCGACCTCGCCGTCTGGGTGTAGAGGCGATGCTGATTGAGCAGCACGCGCTGCATATAAAGAGCCGGCATGGTCGCCAGTTTCTGGTCCATGTTCTCAGTGACGTACTGACTCGAAGAATCGGGAGAGAGTCCGTGCCAGTGTTGCAACGTTCTCACAGGCAGAGGATGGAACTCCAGCCCGAACAGCAGGCCAACACCACGAGCTTCTTTCACGCAGGCATGACGCGTGCAGAGCTCTGCAAGCCGCTCCTGGAGCAGTCCGCCGAGTCTGCGAGCATTCTCTGGCAACTGTTCGTCAATCAGCGTTGCCAAAGTTTCGAGAGCTGCAGCGCAGGCCAGAGGCCCACCGCCAAACGTTGTCGAATGCAGCGCGAAGCGGTCGATAGAACCGTAGGCTGACAACCACAGGTCACGGCGACAAAGCATGGCACCGATCGGAATCAGTCCGCCGCTGAGCGACTTGGCCAGCGTCATCACGTCAGGACAAATGCCGAATGTATCGGCAGCAAACATTTCTCCGGTCCGACCAAGTCCTGTTTGAACTTCATCAAGAATCAACAGCGTGTCTGTTTCGCGGCACAACTGCTCCGCCTGACGAAGGTAGCCGTCCGGGAATAGGTACATCCCACCTTCCGCCTGAACGGGCTCAATCAGAAAAGCCGCGAAACGACGCGATCGCAACTGGCGTTCAAGTTGCTCGACGTCGCCCGGCATCACCTGCTCCGCTTCAGGCACGAGCGGATGAAACAGTTTCTGGTACTCTGCATTACCGGTGACAGATAATGCCCCGAATGTCTTGCCATGAAAACTACGACAACAACTAAGGAACGCCCGACGCCCAGTCGCAGCGCGTGCGAGCTTGAGAGCCGCTTCAACGGCTTCGGCCCCGCTGTTGACAAACGCCGCCATTTCCAGACCGTCCGGTGCCAGAGCCGTCAGACGCTCAGCGAGTTCCGCCGTCAATGGATGAATGGCGGACGGTGTAAATCCGGCTGGCTGATCCTGCAGCACCTGCTGGAGCACTGCCGTGATCCGCGGATGGTTGTGTCCCAGGTTCAGTGCCCCGAATCCTGCAACGAGATCAAGGAACCGTTCTCCGTCATCCCGGATTAATGTTGTGCCGGTGCCTCGAACGAATGTGGGAATCAGTCCGCTGTCATCCGCTAAAGCCGCCAGCACGGGATTGATGTGTCGCTCGTATCGGCGGCGCGCACTCTCTGCCTGTTTGGCTCGTGTCGCCTCGTGGTCACCAGGTTGAGAGGGTCGACGATGTTCCGGTGCCAGATGTTCCGAGGTCAGTTGAGGTGCGGCAACGGATCGGGGACTTGATACCGTGTTCGACTGACGAGTCAGCGTCTTCCGAAAGGCAGTCAACTGAGACGAAGTGACCGGATAGCCGTGTGATCTGAGCCCACTGAAATCAAAGCCGAGTGACTGCGCGACACCGCCGATCTCCTGAACCTGGTCCGGAGTGAGCTCGCGGCCCAGCGAATAATTCTCGGCGCGTCCTTCCAGGGCCAGCACCATCGTCTCGCCGAGGCAGCTCGGAATCACTCCGTCGTGAAACCACAAAAAGGTCGACTCGCGTTCGACGCTTTGGGGCAGTCGCGTCAGGCCGCCGGTTAATATCAGAACATCGTCACGCAGCAATTTCGAATCCTGCACGTCGGTGGGAACTCCAACGTCGACGACGATCGCGCCAGGCAGCAGACGATCTGGATTTAAGCAGCCACCCGACGACGTCGCCGTCACAAAAATCCCAGCTTCCGTCAACGCATCGTCCAGGCTCGTGACAAGCTCAGCGTCCAGTTGGTCGGCC
>JABMPE010000228.1 GCA_013203845.1 Rhodopirellula sp.
ACATCGGGTTCCGCACCGGCGTCGCTGCTGGCCCAATGCCAGATGCCAATGCCGGCGGTGCAGTGCGCAACGGCGGCGTCCATCGTCAGCCATTGCGGTGCTTGATACTTGCCGGCGATCACGACGTTGACGTAATCGCGGCTGCGCAAACAATGATCCCAGACGGAGAGCAGACAGTTAGCATCCGGCGGCAGATAGACCCGAACGACCGACGCTTTCTTGTTCACGACATGATCAATGAACCCGGGGTCCTGATGTGTGAAGCCGTTATGCATCTGCTGCCAGACATGCGATGCCAGCAGATAATTCAGCGACGCGATGGGACGTCGCCACGGCAGGCCCGCGGTGACCTTCAACCATTTGGCGTGCTGATTGAACATCGAATCGATGATGTGGATAAACGCCTCGTAGCAGTTGAACAATCCGTGCCGGCCGGTCAGCAGATAGCCTTCGAGCCAGCCTTCGCATTGATGCTCGCTCAGCATTTCCATCACGCGACCGTCCAGAGCGAGGAACTCATCATTGTCCTGTGTCCGGGCGTCCCACTGCCGGTTGGTCTCCTCAAACACGGCGGTCAGCCGGTTGGAAAGCGTTTCATCGGGACCGAAGATTCGGAAATTACGATGCTCCCGGTTGAGCTTGATCACATCGCGCAGGAACACGCCGAGTTCATGTGCGTCGGCCGCTTGAACCGATCCGGGTGACGGCACCTTCACAGCATATTCGCGAAAGTCCGGCATGACGAGATCACGGAGCAGCATGCCGCCGTTGGCGTGGGGATTCGCTCCCATCCGGCGATTGCCCTGGGGCGCGAGTTCGGCCAGCTCCGGGTTCAGTTTGCCCTGCTCGTCGAACAACTCCTCCGGTCGGTAACTGCGCAGCCATTCTTCCAGCAACTTGAGATGCTCGGGATGGTCGGCATCCACGGCCAGCGGCACTTGGTGCGCGCGGAAGGTGCCTTCAATCTGCTGGCCATCCACCCACTTCGGCCCCGTCCAGCCTTTCGGGGATTTGAGGACAATCATGGGCCAGCGCGGGCGCATGGTGTCGCCGTTGACGCGGGCCTCGCGCTGAATGTGTTTGATTTCCTCTATGGCCTGGTCCAGCGTCGCGGCCATCGCCTCGTGCATCAGCGCTGGCTCGTGGCCCTCGACGTAATAAGGCGTCCAACCGTTGCCGCGCAGCAACTGATCCAGTTCTTGCGGTTCGATGCGCGCGAGAATCGTCGGGTTGGCGATTTTGTAGCCGTTGAGGTGCAGGATCGGCAGCACCGCGCCATCGTTGATGGGATCGAGAAACTTGTTGGACTGCCACGACGTTGCCAGTGGACCGGTTTCCGCCTCACCATCGCCCACACAGCAAGCGACGATGAGATCGGGATTGTCGAACACGGCCCCGAACGAATGGCTGAGCGAGTAACCCAGTTCGCCGCCTTCGTGAATCGAACCGGGGCATTCCGGCGAGGCGTGGCTGGGAATGCCGCCGGGAAACGAGAACTGCTTGAAGAGTTTTTGCAGGCCGACCTCATCCTGGCTGATGTCGGGATAAATCTCGCTGTAAGTGCCTTCGAGATACGTGTTGGCCACGACCGCCGGACCGCCGTGTCCGGGGCCGGAAACGTAAATCATGTCGAGATCGTATTTTTTGATGACCCGGTTCAGGTGGACGTAGATAAAATTCTGCCCAGGCGTCGTACCCCAGTGCCCCAGCAGCATGTGCTTGATGTCCGGGAGCGCAAGCGGCCGTCGGAGCAGCGGATTGTCGAAAAGATAAATCTGGGCGACGGAGAGATAGTTGGCAGCGCGCCAGTACGCATCCATCTTGTCCAGAAGTTCTGGCGGAAGCGGGTCCGTCGCGTTGAGCGGTTCCAATTCCTGGCCTGGAGACGGGACGTTCTGTTCCATCAGGTCGATTTGCATGGTTTGTTTCTCAAGGTAAATCGGGCGTGATCCTAAGACGCAGTCGCCTCGGACGCGGGTTGAATCACGCGCAGGACCGGTCTCAATGACAGGTTGTCCGTCACCACATAGACAAGCATCAGGACAAGCATCAGCACGACCGCGCCCCAGACTCGCCAATCGCGATGCGCTCGCTTCAAAAAGTGAGGGTGCGAGTGAGCGTGATCCCGGGGAGGAGATCCTTCGCTCTGACCACCGTCGTGCTTTTTAGCGCTCATCTCGTTCCCTTCAACAGGATTCAACTTCTTGGCGAAGCGATGATTCGAAGGCACAAAAAAAGCCGACGTGATGGAATACCCTGGGGTATCCCACCACGTCGGCTTACTTATTAACTCGCCTCCCAGTCTTGATCTCATCGAGACCGACCGGGTTGCGTTTTATTCAGTCATCCGATTCATCGAGCGAGGCGGCCTTCAATATCTGATTCGCCTCACGTTCGTCCGCAAGTGTATCAAGTAATTCCGGGATGGATACCGCAGCATTGGTTCCTGCGACTGACTGCCGCATTGCAAAGCCCTCCTCATGACCTCTTTCCCTCAATGCTCCATCGACGTTCAGAGACAGTGGCTTGCTTTACGGCGCCCCGGTCGATGTCACCAACGCGTGGAAGTGCTGGAGTCGAATTGTCCGGCATATCGTGCAGGCGCAAGTGTGACGACAGCTTTCAAATCTTGACGTTTGCTAAAGCGTTGCTGATTAGCAGCGGTCCTATTCCTTTGGAAGCTCAAGTAGATCGAGCTCGTCCAGCATGCGAGCGGCACGCGTGAACATTGAAAATTGTGGCTGGATTGCACAACCAATGTCAGTCGCCAGCAGCGAGGATCATATCGCCGGCAAGTCTCGTAATGTTGCGCATCAAAGTTGCCAATGCGCCGAATTGTCTTTGTGAGGCGGTATTTTATCGCCTTTGTTGAGTTGAACGGACAAAGGAGCGTCGCCGACGAGTTTCCAGGTGCCCGCGATCGGACACTTCTCACCCGCGCCAGCGCCGATCAGGATAGCAATGAGTTCATAAACTTGAGCCGACGGATTCGTGCGTCGTGCTCCGCCCTTCGTATGGAGGTGATGAAGATCGATATCTAATGCTTGGACAAGAGCTACATTCAGCATGCTCGACAGTCGATCAAAAATGTCTTGGTCAGCCTTGTCGTAAGTAGTTTTGCAGACGGTGTTCCACTTCTTGTTGAGGGCGTTAACAACGGCATCACAATCGTTGAAGTGTCCACGAGAGATGTTTTCAAAATGACACAGCAGCCAGTACTCGAACGAGGGACACGAGTAGATGATCTCAATGCCACGCTCCTTGGCCAGTTTCTCGGCTGCGGGTAGTTCGGGCGCGCGCCCGACACCTTCGGTATCCAACAAAAGAAATACGCGGTCGCCACGCTTTCGGTCCGGCTTAAACTTTTTTGCTTCCTTGATCGCGTTCTTAACGATTGCCCGCGCATCGCCACCCTTGCCACGGGTGACTTTGACGGAAGTTGCCGTGGCTTCGAGTTCTTGTTCGAACGTGTTGCGAAAGCCGACAAAGTAGTTGTATTCGGTTTCACGCCCTTCGCCCACGATCAGGACACGACGCTTGAATGCATACTTCTTCAAGGCGCCACCTCCATCGGCTCATCGTCGACCGGCACATCTTCGAGTGTCGGGCCGAATTGCGGTATGCCGCCGAAACGTCCTTGCAAGTACTGCTTTTGAAGATTGGCATCCGACCTCGCCGCGTCCTGGAATTCGTCAAGTCGTTTGGTCGTGCTTCGACCGAATCGATCCTTGTTGCAGAGTGTAATCTGATCGCGACGGAGCAGCTCATTCGGGTCCATCAAGTGCGTATCGTGCGTTGTAAACAAGAGTTGATTGCCCAACTTGTTGTATCGGCTACTGTGAATGACTCGAACCAGACGACGAACCAGATCGGGATGCATGCTCGCGCTGAGTTCGTCAATGCACACCAACCGTCGGCGCTGGCTGGGCTCCAGGATGGCGGCGAGCAATGCAACAAACCGAAGCGTCCCGGACGATTCACGCTGCCGGCGGAAGAAAACCTCTGACCCATCTTCAGTGGCGTGTCGGAATGAAATACCGGGTTTGGTGCTTTTCTTGAATTCGACGGATTTGTCCGACTCAGAAAAAACGGTTGTGACGGTTTCCTCGTCGACGATATGCAACTCCTGTATGCCCGTGTCGGCGTCTTTCATGAAGCGAGCGACAACTTCTGCAAACGTCTTGCTTTCCTTTAGAAGACGCGCGGACTTTTCAAGCATCGCGTCTTCGGAGAATGGATTGCGATGCATGTCATAAAACTCTAAATCTCTGTCAAACCACTCTGTGATACGGCGAGCAACGTCGCTATTCATCGAAGCAAGCTTGCCAAGCATCAGGCGATTCGGCGTCGTCTGCTCGATGACGGCCTTTCGTGTCAATTCTGTACCCAGATCTTCATGCAGCGTCGTGGAATAATTCTCATTGTCCGGATTCCAGATGCGTTCAATCAGGAGCTTTGCTGTGGTTTTCCGGCTTGGTTGTTTGCTCGTACGTTGCACCTTCAGTGTCTCGTTCCAAACTCGATCGGCAGTTGCAGAAACATCAAAGGTAAACCGCTCACCTTCCAATTCGATCGTTAGTGCAACTCTTGACGGGCGTTTTGACCACGACTGATCGAGAGCAAATGGCTCAAATCGCGGAATCCGTGAGGTCGGCTTTTGGTCCTGGCCGCTGAAGTCGACAAACGCCCAAAGGGCGTAAAGCCCATCCAATGTTGTTGTTTTTCCAGATGCATTTCGACCGTACACAGCCATCGATTTGACAAAACGCTCGCCATTTTGATGTCTCAGCAAGTTCCCGGATACTCGGGAAGTCGTTCCGGCAGCAAAACTTATGGTCGTGGGCTCGAGAAATGTTTTGAAGTTTTCAAGAGTCAGTTCGATAATCATTGTCTGAACCCTCCTTTTCGATTCATATTGTCATATTGCACCACGACATCCTACGCCGCTCGGCGTAGGAAAACTACGGCATCCGGCGGCGTTCGAGGTTCAGAAATCTAATCGTGTTGCTTGCTTTGGTCCAACACACCGACGCGAGCTGGCTGATGCGGCAGATTCCCATTCCGGTCTATTTCTCCAATCGGCGGTCTTTCGGCGCACGTCGAAATGCGAACAAGCGATACAGCTCGTCTGTCATCCTCGATGAAGGACATTTGCGATTGGTCACGTTTGCAGTCGTCGGAGTCACAGCTTCACATTCCGCAGACGCAGGGCGTTGCTGATGACCGAGACGGAACTCAGGCTCATGGCGGCTCCGGCGATGATGGGGCTGAGCAGTAAGCCGAAGTATGGGTACAGCACTCCGGCTGCCACGGGAATGCCCAGCGAGTTGTAGACGAAGGCGAAGATCAGGTTTTCCCGGATGTTCCACATCGTGGCGCGGCTGAGGTGGATGGCTTTGGCAATGCCACGGAGGTCGCCTTTCACGAGCGTGATGCCCGCGCTTTGCATCGCCACGTCGGTACCCGTCCCCATCGCAATGCCGACTTCCGCTTCGCTGAGGGCCGGCGCGTCGTTGATGCCGTCGCCAGCCATCGCAACATGCTTGCCTGCCGCGCGGAGCTGCTTGACATGGGCCACTTTTCCGGCAGGGTCGATCTCCGCTTCCACCGCATCCAGGCCGAGTTGCTTGACCACGGCGGCGGCCGTTCGGCGGTTGTCGCCGGTGAGCATGACGATTTCCAACCCGAGTGCGTGGAGTTCTTTGATCGCTTCGGCGGTAGTGGCTTTGATCGGGTCGGCGACGGCGAGCACGCCCGCCAGCTTGCCATCAATGGCGACGAACATCGCCGTCTTGCCGTCTTCCTGAAGTTTCACCGCCGAAGCTTCCAGCGTCTCCAGGCCGGTGATCTTTTCGCTGCGCAGGAAGTCCGGTTTGCCGACCAGCACCGCTCGGTCGGCGACCATGCCGGCAACGCCCCCCGCTGTCACCGAACGAAAGTCTTTGACGTCGTCGAGGGAGAGATCCTTCTCCTTCGCGCCCTGGACAATCGCGGCGGCCAGCGGGTGTTCGCTGTTCTGCTCCAGCGAGGCGGCCAGACGCAGGAACTCGTTCGCGTCGAAGCCGTCGACCGGTAGGACATCCATGAGCCTGGGTTTGCCTTCGGTGAGCGTGCCCGTCTTGTCCACGACCAGCGTGGTGACGCGTTCCAACTGTTCGAGTGCCTCGGCGTTCTTCACCAGTACGCCTTCCTGTGCGCCGCGTCCGACACCGACCATGATGGACATGGGCGTCGCCAGACCGAGAGCGCACGGGCAGGCGATGATCAGGACCGCGACAGCATTGACGATGGCGTGCGCGAGCCTGGGCTCGGGGCCAATCCACATCCAGACGACGAAGGTGAGCACCGAAACGGTCAGCACCACCGGCACAAAGATGCCCGCAACTTTGTCGGCGAGACCTTGAATGGGCGCGCGGCTTCGCTGGGCTTCGGCAACCATGTTGACGATCTGTCCGAGCAGTGTGTCGCTACCCACGCGATCGGCGCGCATGACGAAACTACCGGGACCATTGACCGTGCCGCCGGTGACCTTATCGCCGACTGTCTTTTCCACCGGTAGCGGTTCGCCGGTGATCATGGACTCTTCGACGCTGGAGTGACCTTCGACCACCTCGCCATCCACGGGCACTTTGTCACCGGGCACTACGCGCAACCAGTCGCCGACTTCAACCTGATCCAGCGGGACTTCATGATCGCCACTGTCGGTGACTTGCCGCGCCGTGGGCGGGGTGAGGTTGAGCAACGCTTTG
>JABMPE010000229.1 GCA_013203845.1 Rhodopirellula sp.
GCGGAGGGGGCTCGGGAGAGGGCGAGCCGGTAGGCGATTTCGATTTTCCGGGGCAGCGCCGCCTGCGGGCCGGCTTCGGTTTGAATTCGCTTTGCAAAGTGCTCGGCGCTGGCGGTGAGGAATTCGCTGTTGATCATTGTCAGCGACTGCAGCGGTGTGGCTGATGTCGAGCGGCGGGTGCAGTTCACGTCGATGACGGGGTAGTCGAAGACTCGCATAAACGTGGCCGGGTTGGATCGGCGGGCCAGCAGATAGACGCTGCGGCGCTGTTGATTCGGGATCGTCTGTTGGCCATCGGGCAGCGGTTTCAACATGACCGGTGGACCGCCGCGTTTGTCGTCGAGCTGTCCGCTGGTCGCGATGATCGCGTCTCGCAGCGATTCGGCTTCCAGACGCCGGAGTGTCATGCGGCTCAGCAGTGTGTTGTCGGGGTCGATGCTGTCCAGATCGACGGCGCCGGGGGCGTCGTTGTCGGCGGTTCGTTTCGACATCTGTCGATAGGCGGTCGACGTCATGATGAGCTTGTGCAGCTTCTTGGCGCTCCACCCGTCGCGCATGAATCGGACCGCCAGCCAGTCAAGCAGTTGCGGATGAGTCGGTGCGGCTCCGGTTGCTCCGAAGTTGTCGGGAGTCGCGACGATGCGTCGGCCAAAGTGATGCTGCCAGATGCGGTTCACGATCACCCGAGCCGTCAGCGGGTGATCCGGACTCGTCAGCCATTCCGCGAACGCCAGCCGCAGACCGGCTGTTTCACCGATGGCGTTCGGTGAGAAGACGGTGGGCGATGATCCAGCGGGGCTCAGAGCCGAGAGGAATCCCGGTTCGACAATCGGACCGGCAAAGTCAACGTCGCCTCGCTGCAGCAACCGGATGGTCGGCGGCTCGCCGACGTCCCACAGAGCCTGAATCTTCTCGACTTTGTGGCCGGCCAGATGGCCTTCTGTCGTCCGGATGTTTGCCTGCAGTTCATCGAGCGTTGTGCGATCAACGTCGTTCAGCGCGTTGTCGATTTCCGGGTCGGCGACGGCAAGCTGCTTTTCAAACTTCGCGACGAGTGCCTTCTGTTCCTTCGTTCGTTTCTCCTCTTCCGTTTCAAACGCGGCTTTGACACTGGCCCGCTGCTCGTCAGCGACCGTCTCCAGTTTCTGCTCGAAGAGCTGCTGGCGATAGCCGTCGCGAATCGATTTCTGTTTGTTCTTCGCGGTCTTGAGTTCCGCCTGCCAGCGATCGATCCGGGCCTTTTCCGATCGCGAAACTGTATAGAGATGCCGATGCTTCGGCTGCAGCCAGTCAGACGGGTTGTAAGCCGACGTGAACAGCGACAGGAAGCGGTAGTAGTCCGTCTGCGGGATGGGGTCGAACTTGTGGCTGTGGCAGCGGGCGCACGCGAGCGTCATGCCCATTGTGCTGGTCGAGACTCGCTCCATCAGCTTGAACAGAGCTTCGTAGCGGTCGAACGGCAGGTTCGAGATATCTTCGTCGGTCGCATCCAGCACGTTTCGCAGGAAGCCGGTCGCCGTCAGCAGTTCGAGCATCTCGGGCGAGTACGAATCGGCATTCCGCCAGTCGACGAGCTCGTCACCGGCAATCTGCTCGACGAGGAACCGGTCCCACGGCGTGTCTTTGTTTGTCGCGTTGATGACGTAGTCGCGATACCGCCAGTAGCCGTCCGACAGCGTCACGCCCGTCGGGTTGAAGTCCTTGCCGGCGGTGTCGACATAGCCGACGGCGTCCAGCCAGTGCCGGCCCCAGCGTTCGCCGTAGCTCGGTGACGCCAGCAAGCGGTCGATGAGGTGCCCGTACGCGTCCGCGCGTTCGTCGTTGAGGAACTCCTGGGCCTGCGCCCGCGTCGGTGGCAGTCCGGTCAGATCGAAGTACGCTCGACGCAGTAGCGTGAGTTTCGGGGCGTCCGGCGAAAACGTCAGGCCCTCGGATTCGAGTCGCGCGAGCAGAAACTGATCGATTGGCGTTCGCACTCGCTCGCCAGTCTTGACGGCTGGCGGATCAGCGGCAACCGGTTTCTGAAACGACCAGAACTGCCGGTCCTCAGCGGTGATCTCTTCTGACTCGCGCAGTCCTCCGGTCGGTGTCCGTCGCGGTTCGACGTCTACAAAGTCGGCGAAGCGGCCTTTGTCGATCCAGCTTGTGATGGTGTGGATTTCGGCGGGCGTCAGCGGTTCGCCCGCATCCGGCGGTGGCATTTCATGGCTGGTGAGTCTCCGGATCAGGACGCTCTTGTCGGAGAATCCCTCGTAAACGACCGGGCCACTGTGGCTGCCCCGGAGCAGCGTCGGAAGCGTGCGCAGATCGAGGTCCGCTTCTGGCTCCTCGGCGCCGTGGCACTCGACGCAACGCTGTTCGAAGAGGGGACGAATTTCCTCGTCAAACAGGGCGAGCTGTTGCTGCACGTCCTGCGGCAGCTCCATACCCATGGCCGATTTTGCTCCGGACTCGATCCAGCGTTTGATGACGGCGAGTTCGTCTTTGGTCAGGTCGAGCTTGAACTGTTTCGGCGGCATTTCGCCCGACGAGACCTTCTTCCACAGGAGGCTCTCATCGAGCGAGCCTGGCACAACGACCGGCCCGTTCTGACTGCCACGTCGAACCAGCCGCGCCGATCGCAGGTCGAGGCCAAGCTGCGGCGAACTTTTGCCGTGACAGTTGAAGCAGTTCTTCGTGAAGATCGGCAGAACGTCTTTTTCGAAGACCGGTGCGGCTGCTTGCGGCTCGTCGGCGAGTGCG
The DNA here is from genome assembly GCA_013203845.1 of Rhodopirellula sp. Classification (GTDB taxonomy): domain Bacteria; phylum Planctomycetota; class Planctomycetia; order Planctomycetales; family Planctomycetaceae; genus JABMPE01. Next base: position 2,743 of record JABMPE010000229.1, read on the forward strand.
TCATCGACGATCAGACCAGCAGCGACAACCGCGACGGCGCATCTCAGTAAACGGGAAGCCCTGATCATACCGTGCCTCCGTAGACCGGAGTGCTCAGCAGATCGGCAACCGGTTTGGCGCCCGTGACCGTGACGTCGGACGGTGTTTCGTAACGGCCGCCATGAGGGAACTGCACCTGGCGGTGGTCCAGGCCGAGCTGGTGGCAGACGGTGGCGATCATGTCGGGGACACTGACGCGGTCGATGACGCTCTTGTAGCCGAAGTCGTCGGTCTCACCGTAAATCAGGCCGGGCTTAAAGCCGCCGCCGGCGAACCACAGCGTGAAGGCGTTGCGATTGTGATCGCGGCCCTTGCCGTTCTGCGTTGTCGGCAGGCGACCGAATTCTCCGGCCCACATGACGATCGTGCTGTCGAGCAGGCCGCGCGCCTTGAGGTCCTTGATCAGAGCCGTCGCTCCCTGGTCGGTTTCCGTCGCAATCTTGTTCATGCCGCCGACGATATCACTGTGGTGATCCCAGGGCTGGCCGGGACTGGTGGTGACCTGGACGAAGCGGACGCCGGACTCGACCAGACGGCGAGCCATCAGGCAGCGCGTGCCGTACTTCGCAGTCTTGGGATTGTCGATGCCGTACATCTTCTTCGTCGCTTCTGTCTCGCCGGACAGATCGAGCACGCTGGGCGCTTCGAGCTGCATGCGGGCAGCCAGTTCGAAGTTCTCGATGCGGGCTTCGAGTTCCGATTCGCCCGGCCGGTCCTGCAGGTGTGCCGCGTTGAGCTTCTGCAGGAAATCGAGGTTGGCACGTTGTGCGCCGGGTGGCAGTTCGGCGTGTGGTTTGAGGTGATGCACCGGAGTGCCCTGCGTGCTGAATTCGACTCCCTGATAGAGCGCCGGCAGGTACGCGTTCGCCCAGAGCTGCTGGCCGCCAACCGTGTAGCCTTGCGGATCGCGCAGCACGACGTACGCCGGCAGGTTCTGATTCTCCGTCCCCAGGGCGTAGCTGATCCACGCTCCCATGACCGGCCGCCCAGGGAAGATCTTGCAGGTCAGCAGCATGTTTAGACCTTCAAGATGATTGTTGTGCTCGGTGTGCATCGATCGCACGAAGCACAGGTCATCAACAATCGTGCTGACGTGCGGCAGCGCCTCGGACACGTCCATGCCGCACTCACCGTATTTCGCGAACTTCAGCGGCGAAGGTAGCAGCTTGTTCTCATTGTTCGGCTGATGAATCTCGACGCCGTCAGGATGCGGTTTGCCCACCATCCGAGTCAGTTCAGTTTTTGGATCGAACAGGTCCATCTGGCTCGGTCCACCATTCTGGACGAGCTGGATCACGGCCTTCGCCTGCGCCGGAAAGTGCGTCGGACGCGGCTTCAGGTCACTGTAGATCGGAACGCCAGACGGTGGAGTTCCGGTTGCGGAAAGACGATCCGTTCCCAGCAGCGAGGCGAACGCAAGCTGTCCGAATCCAAATCCGGACAGCGAGAGCATCTGACGGCGGTTGACGTGCATAAGCATGGGCATGTTTCAGTTGAGTGACGCGCGATGTGTCTGAGTGGTCCAGGTTACTCGCCGAAGTCCGGCACTGCCACCGCACATGATCGCCTGCGAATCGGGCGCATCAAAACTGAAAAGGCTCGATCTCGTGAGATACGACGAGCCTTCTGTGTTCGCACATCTGTCCGCACGCTCTCCCAGAAGGGCTCGAAACGGGAAGTCTGAGGTGAAGCGTTTTCCCATTCTCATTGAGCTTGAACCGCCAGCACGGTAGCCAATCTGACTCGCTGGATTGACGAAACTCACAGACCATGCGGTCGCATTGATTCAGCTGCAGTTTCGCTCGTGCATCCGTTGATCGCGACTGGAGCGTCGAAGCCACGGGCGAAAGACTCCACCATGTGCCTTGAACTGCGGGTCGTCAACGCTGCTTTCGGCCGAGAATTCAATCTGAAGTAACTCGTAAGCCAAGCGGTCGACTGGCCTTACGGGTCGGCGGAGTATTTTGACCGGACGCGAGATAAGAGAGTTCGGGCTTTTTTCTGAGGCCGCACGGGCTTCAGGACAAGACTGAGTGCAGGACGTCGCCATGGACGTCTGTCAGTCGGTAGTCGCGGCCTTGCTGGCGGAACGTCAGGCGGCGGTGATCAAGGCCCAGACAGTGCAGGACCGTGGCGTTCAAATCGTGGATATGGACGGGGTCTCGCACGATGTTGTAGCCATAGTCGTCCGTCTCGCCGTGGACGTGGCCGCCTCGGATTCCGCCGCCAGCCAGCCACATCGAGTAGCACCGGCCATGATGATCGCGGCCATAGTCGGCCTTCACTCCGCCCTGTCCATACACCGTGCGGCCGAACTCTCCGCCCCAGATAATCAGCGTGTCTTCCAGCAGGCCTCGCTGCTTGAGGTCCCTGATCAATGCGGCCTGCGGCTGATCGATGTCTCGACACTGTTTGGGCATGTTGGTTGCCAGCCCGCCGTGCTGGTCCCAGCCGCGATGATAAAGCTGCACGAAGCGCACGCCGCGTTCCAGCATTCGGCGGGTGAGCAGACAGTTCGCCGCGAACGTGCCCGGTGTCTTTGACTCGTCGCCGTAGAGTTCGAACGTGCTGGCGGATTCCGACGACAGATCGATCAACTCCGGAACTGACTGCTGCATGCGAAACGCCATCTCGTACTGAGCGATTCGTGTTGCGATCTCCTGGTTACCGGACGACTCCAGTTGCTGCTGATTGAGCCGGGCCAGGCCATCCAGCATCTGCCGACGGAAGCTGCGATCGATGCCCGGCGGGTCGGCGAGATACAGCACGGGGTCACCACTGCTGCGCAGCTTCACACCCTGATGACTGGAGGGCAGGAAGCCGGATCCCCACAACCGCTCCAGCAGTCCCTGATTCGCGTCGTTGCCGGAGCCGTGAGAAATCAACACCGTGAACGCGGGCAGATCGTCGGCTTCGCTGCCCAGTCCGTAACTCACCCACGCACCCAGTGACGGACGTCCCGGCTGCTGTGAGCCTGTCTGGATCAGCGTGATGGCGGGATCGTGGTTGATGGCTTCCGTATGCATCGATCGGATCAGGCAGACGTCATCCATCACGCGAGCCGTGTGAGGCAACAGTTCGCTGAGCCACGCTCCGGCCTCCCCACACTGTCGGAAGCCGAACTTCGACGCGATCACCGGAAAGCTCGTTTGCCCCGATGTCATGCCGGTCAGCCGCTGGCCGTGACGGATCGAATCTGGAAGCTCGCTGCCGTGCAGTTGCTGCAGCTTCGGCTTGTAGTCCAGCAGTTCCAGGTGCGACGGACCTCCGGATTGAAACAGGTACACGATCCGTTTGGCGCGCGGAGCGAAGTGCGGCGAGGCACTGTCCGACCCACCATTTCCCGCTGTCGCATCCCGGCCCAGAAGCGAAGCCAGAGCCGCGACACCAATGGTGCTGGCCGATCCCTGGAGCAGCTTGCGGCGATTCAATTGCTGAAAGTGTTCAATCATTGGATTCACCGCTTGGAAATGGTTTCGTCAAGATTCAGCAGGATGCTCGTGACCGACGTCCACGCAGCCAGATCCGCAGTGTCCATCGTCGAGTTGACCGTTGAGCTGCCGACGGACAACAGCTTCTTTGCATCGTCCGGGGCGGCAGCGAACCGCTGGCGAGCCACCAATAAGATGTCCATCACAATTCCACGTTCCGCGTCGTTTGGCCGCCGCGCGATGGCACATCGAAACGCAAAGTCCAGTCGCTGTGCATCGTTGTCAGAGTGACCGGTGATCCGTTCCGCGAAGACTCGCGCGGCTTCAACATAGGTCGGGTCGTTCAACAGCACGAGTGCCTGCAGCGGAGTATTTGTGCGAGCCCGACGAACAACACAGGTCTCGCGATCCGGGGCGTCGAACGTCGCCATGCCGGGCGGCGGACAGGTGCGTTTCCAGAACGTGTACATGCTGCGTCGATAGAGTCCCTCGCCGGTATCCGCGACGTACTTGTCTCGACGTTCGACCGAGACGTCCTCCCACAAGCCAACCGGCTGATACGGTCGCACGCTCGGGCCACCCATTTGCTGATGAAGCAGTCCGCTGATGGCGAGCGCGTTGTCTCGTACCATCTCTGCCGGCAGACGCATACGAGGTCCGCGCGACAGCAGGCGATTCTCCGAATCAAGCTCGATGAGTCGCGGCGAGACGTCCGACGACTGTCGATACGTCGCCGACAGAACGACCAACTTGAGGATCGCTCGCTGATCCCACTTACGCCGAATCAACTCAGTCGCGAGCCAGTCCAGCAATTCAGGATGGCTCGGTCGAGACCCCTGCACGCCGAAGTCTTCTGCCGTCTCGACAAGCCCCGTTCCGAACAGCATCTCCCACCAGCGATTCACCGCGACGCGCGCGGTCAGCGGGTGCGACGGATCGGTCAGCCAGCGAGCTAGATCCCGTCGAGTTGCTTCCGGAGTCTCTACGCTGCCGACCAGCGACTGCGGCAGTCCCGGACTTACTTCATCACTGAGCTTGTCGTACTGACCACGAATCAGAATGTGCGTCTTGCGCCGCTGCTCCATTTCCTGCATGACCATCGTCACAGGGATCGTCTTCTCGATGGCTTCTATCTGCTTTGGAACCGACTGCAGTTCACCGCGAATCTTCTTCGACTGAGTGTCGATGCGATCCATGTAGAACTGCTTCAACTGGTCTCGCTGTTCTTTGGTGCGATCTTCCGACCGTGTTGCAAGGATGTCGGCCAGGCGAGCGAGGGGCTGACCATTCGCCAGCGCGGTGACTTCAACAGCAGACAGCCTCATCGAGAAAATCTGCACGTCGTCGATCAGTCCGTGAAACGGAATCGACGCCTGACGTTTTCCAATGTGAAACGGTTTGTCTGTCGTCAACGGCCCGTCGAGTCGATTGTCCGTTGTGACATCGACTTCGTGGGGTTTGCCATCAACGAACAATTGCAGTCCGTTCGCCTGACGAGTGCCGTCGTAGGTCACCACAACATGGTGCCACTCATTCAGTGACACGGATCGTTTCGAGACGACTTTGAAAGCTTTGTCCGGCCAGTGACTCACTACATGGCATTCCACTTTGCCATTAACAAAGAGCAGGTCGTATCCACGGTACGCGTTCGCGTCATCCATCTTTGAAAGGATGGCGCCCCCTGCGCTGGTCGTTCCCCGGAACCGTGCTGCCAGCGAGAACTGATCGTCACCATCAAACGAGCCGACCTGGCCGGCATCGACCCACGTTGAGCCATCCAACTGCAACGCCATCCCCGAAACGCCGCGTTCGCGCGACACGTTTCCGTGAATAACACCACGGCGATCCGTATCGATTGCATCCAGAGCTTTGTTGCCGTCTGGTTCGTCGAATCCAAACTGAGCGGTCGGCCCGAGCGCTCCCAGCTTTGCGATGGCGTCCGGTGTCAACTCCTTTTCCCACGCTGCCACATCGACGTCGACACGCTCGGTGCGAGCTTTGAGTTCGGCCGTCAGTTGCTGTTGCCGTTTGCTCAGCCGATCGAGTTCTCGCTGCTGCGCGGGCGATGGAACCTTCAATACCGGGTCAGCCATTTTCGCCGAGCTGTACCCAACAATTTTGTCGGGAATGTTATTGAAGTAGGCCGCGAAGCGATAAAAGTCCCGTTGAGTGAACGGGTCAAACTTATGGTCATGACACCGGGCACACTGCAGTGAAATTCCCATAAACACGGTAGCGGCGGTGTGAACGCGATCGGCGACGTACTCGGCCTGATACTCCTCAGGAATAATGCCGCCTTCGGTCGTCAAAACGTGATTCCGATTGAAACCAGTAGCAACCCGCTGCGCGATCGTGGGCTGTGGAAGCAGGTCGCCGGCAAGCTGTTCCGTCAGAAACTGGTCGTACGGCATTCCAATGTGGAACGCGTTGATCACCCAATCTCGCCACGGCCACATGGTGCGGGTTTCGTCGTTGTTGTACCCGTTGGTATCCGCATAGCGTGCCGCATCCAGCCACTGCATCGCCATGCGCTCGGCGTGAGCCTCGGACTCCAACAGTCGATCAACGACGTTGCTCTCCGCGTCCGAAGATCCGTCGGCAAGAAACAAATCCAGCTCCGCAATCGTGGGTGGTTCCCCAGTCAGATCGAGTGTGACGCGCCGCAGCCACATATTGCGAGCCGCTTCGTCCGAAGGAGTCAGTCCCGCGGACTCAAGCCGATGAAGGATGAACCGATCGATCTCGTTCTGCGGCCAGTCAGCGTTCCGCACTTCCGGCAAATTCGATCGTCGAGGCGCGGTGAAAGCCCAGTGCCCCGCGTACGGCGCACCGCCTGCAATCCAGCGTTCCAGAACATCCTTTTCTGCTTCCGAAAGCGGTTTCAACGAATCCGGTGGCGGCATGACCACATCAACGTCGGTCGCCCGGATGCGATGGATCAGCTCGCTGGATGCCGGTTCGTGCGGGACGATCGCTGCAGCGCCGTCACTCCGTTTCAAAGCGTCGTCACGTCGATCCAGTCGCAGCCCGGCCTGACGACTCGCCTCATCAGGCCCATGACAACTGAAGCAGTGATTCGAAAGGATCGGCAGCACATCTCGAGCGAAATCCGGCAAGTCAGCCGCCGCAGTGTCATCCTCGCCCTGTCCCACTGAAGTCAGCACGAGGAAAGTGATAACCGCGATGGCAAGTACGAAGGCTCGAAAAACGATGTGCATCAACATGCCCCTAAGATGGTTCACGACTACGATCTCCCTGTCTCAAGAGTTCCTGCTTCATCGCTGACACTTGGCCACTTGACGAGATACGACAGCTCTTTGTGAATGATCTTCTCAGTCATTGACTGCTCGAATTGATTCGCGTGATGAGACGGTCAAGCAAGTCCAACGAATCGAGGCAGTCGACGACTAAATAGCACAACGGCAACCGGACATCGACTTATCCACATTCGTAGTCTCCCTTCATTCGTTGGACTCATTCGCTGCCAGCAATTCTCGCACGACTTTCGCTTTGGTCAGGTCCGCATCCGTGTGTGTTTCTTAGCGTCCTTTGTGATCGAATGTCAGTTGCCGGTGGTTCAGGCCCAGAGCGTGCAGCAGCGTGGCGTACCGGCCACACATGCACACTACATCAATGACGGATTCGTAATGTATGTCGTCGGTTCTGCCGTGAGCGTATCCCTGTCTGATGCCGCCGCCGGCGAGCCACATCGAAAAACCTCAGCGGCTGTCGTCGCGACCGTTCAATCCCTGTGAAGTGGTGCTCACCGCTGCCATGTAAATTGCGGCCTCGACAAACTTGCTGTCGCCTTCGTCCCGCAAACCCGGTCGCCACGAGAATCACAATGGAACCTTGCGAGACAAGGCAATTAAAGCCGTCGCACTTGAGGATTGCGAGGAATCAGTCGCGTACCGTCAGGTCATCGGCCGCGGCAACGTGGCGCGGAACGAGGAGTTGCGCGGGCGATTTCGACCAGAGCAGCGGGACAGAGTAGAGGTACGGGAACGCGAAGCCGTTACCACTGAGCATGGCGATCGTCCCAGTTTCGTCGGGTTCGAGTGCGATGCGGTGCGTCTGACGGGCGCTGATGTCGACCTTGCGGGAAATGTTGGCGGGACTCGGCGCGAGTAAACCGGGGTGCTCAGCGGACGGCCTTTTGTAGAGCGTGACCGTCTTCGCGCCGTATGAATCCCAGACTTCCAGATCGAGCGTCTGCGTGCCTTTCGGGATGTAGATGTAGCTCGGCGTTTGCGTCAGACCCTCGCCGGTGCTGTCGAACGTGAGTGACCGGCCGCTGGTGTGCTGGCCCGTTATGTGGTCGAAGCCGAGGTCGGTCAGAAATGACAGGTTGCCGCCGTAGCCGATCTCGAAGCGGTACGTGCCGGGGCGCGGAGCGGAGTAGCGCACCGTGACCAGGTGGTGTCTGCGCTCGCTCCCCGGCAACTGGACTTCGACTGACGGCTGCTTGAACAGCGTCATATCGACGAGTGACTCCCATACTTTGTCTTCGGCGTTCCAGACGCTGATGCCGTACGGTAGATCCCGGGCGATGTAGTAGCCGTCTTTGCCGGTCGGGTCGGCGGGCCAGTAGATCTGGAAGCCGATCTCTTCGCCGGCCCGTGTGGCTGCACATCGGAAGGTTGGCTGCTTCTGGTATCCGGCGTTGTAGAGGAACGCCTGCGGGCACGGTGCATCACCAAATTCCTTCACCGCAACCAGATCGTGCAGATCGACGTTGCGAGCCGGAGTTCCGTCGGCCAGCGTGGCGTCGGCGAAACGTGAGACGTCCACCAGCGGCCAATGATCGAGCACTTTCGACCACCAGGCGGCGGTCTCGGCCTCGGTGTAGTGAGCCGGGCCCTGGCTGAAGTCGCCCGACGCTGCGACCGCGTCGCTCGTGCTAAAGATGCGTCGCGCGATGACGTGCGACGCGTTCGCGTAAGACATCTGCCCTTTCCACAACAGCTCGCGCATCGCGTCTGACGATGGTTTGTCCTCGCCCGTGTCGACGAGGTAGTAGAAGTACCAGTACTGCTTCAGGTCATCGAGCCGTCGTTGAGCCGCTGGTTCGACTGCCGAATCGATCAGTCCGTCAGCTTCGTCGATGAAGCGAATCGCCCGCGCCCAGGCGTACGGCGAATTCACCGGATAGTTCGACGTCAGCATGTAGTCGTAATACTGCTTCATCGCTGGCCAGCCCGAGCCGAACGACCGTTGCAGCCAGCGGTCGCGGATCGCGTCCAGCTCGTCGGTCGTCAGACGCGTGTCCCACAGCAACTGCGACATCAGGTAGTAACCCAGTCCGAGCCGCCCGAAGTTGAAATCGGTCTCGACCGACAATGCCCGGAAGCCAGCCGCGTAGTGGTCGTGCTGGCGGCGAGCGAGGAATTCAGGCGACGCGTTCCACGGTGGCTCAAGTCCGTCGATACCACGGTCCCAGTAGTACGACAGACTGATGATCCAGTAGTCGCCCGACGGCTCGCGCGGTAGCATCACGCCAAACGCCTGAGCCAAATCCGTCTGCGATGCGAATGCCTTCCACTTGCCGCGACCGCGATGCTTCGGGTAGCTGGCGATCATCACGCGCACGCGCGGATCGACATTGAAGTTGGGTGGCACGTCATGAAAGTTGTAGCTGTAAAGACTGCACCGCACTGCGTCGCGCTTGCCCCGCCCGGTCGATGTGACACGCTGCTCCGTCGGCAGCGATTCAAGCCACCGGTCGTACTCGGCCAGCAGCCAGTTGTTGAAGCCGAACACGATGTCGCTCGGCGCGTTCGCGTCCCACAGCTCGCGAGGCTGATCGAGTCCTCTGGACTGGTGCAGCACATAGGGTCGTCCGAAGTCGCGGCCCGTCTCTGCGAGATATTGCGGGTACCAGTTCGGATGCTTGAGCAGTTCGGCCAGCCGAGTGTAACCGCCGCCGTCTTCGGGATCGGTACCGAATACGAACAGCTCGGCGGGCGACTTCTTGAAGTGTGCCTCAGACCGTTCTTTGAACGCGTTGAAAATGATCGCCCGCACCGTCGGCACGGACAGGTCGAGATTCAGCCCGACTTCTTCGAGGTTCGCTGGTTTCCACTCTTTGCCGTCCGAGCGGAACACGCCATCAAACGCGGGCCGCGTGTTCGGTGCGGCCGTCGAATGCGAGTTGATCCACAACCAGTCGCGGTTCTCATCACTGGCGGTCGGACGCTGCGATTCGTCGTCCAGTTTAACCGTGCCGAGGAATCCGTATGTGTCGCCGGTCTCGCGGATGTGCGCAATCAACGCCCGGTGATGGGCCTGCATCGCGTGGCCGGGAAAGCCAGGCATCGACTGCGTTTTCAACCGCCGACCGATCGCCCAGCGGCGATAGCTGGCGGTGACCGTTTCGTCGGCCGGATCGTTGAGCCGCTTTTCGTCGAGGATCGTGCCAACTCCGTAGCTCTGCCCGCTCGTCGGCACGAGACCGCGGATGTAGTACGTCGGCCGCTCGGCACGATTGATCTGGAACGACATCCGCTTCTGAAACCCGTCCGGCACATGCACCCAGTTCGGTCCCATCGCCAGCACTTCGTAGCCGACTGATTCGAGCAACTCGGGCACCGCACAGACCAGTCCGTCGATCGTGTTGGCGACGATCAGCAAGCGCTGCGGCTCACTGCGAATCAAGAACGCTTCGCGGTGGTTGTAGTCGTCCGAGCCGTCGCTCCTGAGCGCCGCCTGCACAGCAGCATCGTTGCGAATGTCGTCGCCCGCTCCGGACAGTGTTGTCAGTATAATGCCGCGAGACAGGTCGTTCGAGTTCACCACGCCGAGCCTCCGCCCGCACATCTTCTCAACGCCCTCGCGCAGAAAATGGATGGCGTCTCCAAGCTTCTTCGCTTCCGACCGGTCGTACCACGGCCGATCCGCCGCGAGCTTACGGTTGACTCCTGTGTCGGCATCTGAATCGAACGGCACCACGATCTGAGGCGGTGAGAAGCCCGCCGTATCCGACCAGACCACGAATTCAGCCGGCTCCGGCGACTCGGCTGCGAAAGCCGTGACGGTCGCCATCTGGACGGACGTCAGAACGATCAGCAGCCTCGCAAACAAAGATGGTGACAACGCGTTCGGTTTGACCATTCAGGGAAACTCCAATCAAGTGCCAGCTTGCTCACGAAACCGTCGCCCACACGACAGACTTCCTGTTGCGCCAGACAAAGGTTTCAGGTAACCCGTAGCGTAAGCGAGTAGGCGGCTGCAATACTCCACGATCTTCGCTGACGCTTCGAGTTACCTGCACTTTTCATCCTTGGGAGGCTGCAGTCCATTTACGTCTTTCTGCCAGTCGTACGGGGACTTTCAAAACTCGTACACGTATAACACGAGCTACACATGAGAATTTGCCTGCCGTCTCTGCGGCATCGTGCCACAGCCTGGTGGCTGAGTACCACCAATACAGGCAAACTCTCATCTGCCGAACTACTTATCGGATAAAGAGAAAGCAACATGACTCAAGACCACCGCCGTCTGCCCGGGTTTCCCGTGGCGCTCGCTGCGTCTGTCCTGCTGGCGGCGCATCTGGCTAATGCTGTTTCCGGTTTCGCGGCCGACGATCTCAGGCCTACACTCCGCGTAGGTGTCGCCGAGACCGACATCACACCACCGGTCGGCTTTCCGATGGCCGGGTATTATCACGAGCGGCTGGCTGAGGGCTCGGTCGATCCGCTGAAGGCGAAGGCCATCGTGATTCGCGATGGCGAGACTGCGGCCGCGCTCGTGGTCTGCGATCTGATCGGCATCGCGACCGATCTGTCTCGCGAGGTGCGCCAACGAGCGGCAGAGAAGACGGGGATCCCGGCGGCAAACATCGTGATCTCGGCCACGCACTCGCACACCGCTCCGGATTACATGAAGGAGCTGTGGCTGCTCCTGGGCGACGCGCCACAGGAAAAACTCCGAGCCGACTACATCCGCAAACTGATCGACGGACCGGTCGCGGCAATCGTCCAGGCCAGTGCCGGCGCTCGGCCGTCTGAACTGCTCAGCGGTGCGGTGAAGCAGACCACGCCGGTCGCGTTCAATCGTCGGTTCGTGATGCGCGACGGCAGCGTGCGCACGTGGCAGAACCATCGCAATCCGGAGGTCGTTCGCGCCGCCGGACCGATCGATCCGGAGATCGGGCTGCTGGTCGTACGTGACGCTGAGGGACAGACCACTCGGGGGGTACTCAGTAACTTCGCCCTGCATCTGGACACGGTCGGCGGGATGCGATGGAGCGCCGACTACCCGTTCTTCATCGAGCAGACTCTGCGGAAAGCTATCGGCCCGGAAGTGATCTCGCTGTTCGGCACCGGCTGCTGCGGCGACATCAACCATTCCGATCCCTCACGTCCGGAACGCAACAAGGTTGATTTCATTGGCCGGTCACTGGGCGCAACGATTCGCGATGGACTGCAGCAGCTTCAGCCAGTCGCGTCACCGCGTCTGACGGTCAGCTCAGCGACGGTGCAGTTGCCTCTGCAGGAGGCGCGTCGCGAAGAAGTGGAACGGGCCGTGCAGATCCTCTCATTGGCCAGGCAGGGGCAGAAGGTTGATTTCTTCGACCACGTGACAGCGTACAAGAAACTGATTCTGGACCAGCTTCGGCATCGCGAGCCGTACGTCACGACGTCCGACCACATCACGTGGGGCCTGAGCCGTTCGCTGGCCGGCACCGGAGAAACGTTGCCCGTAGATGTGACGGCGATCACGATCGGCCGCGACGTCGCGATCGTCTGCCTGCCAGGCGAAGTGTTTGTCGAGCTGGGTCTGGCGATCAAACAAGCTTCACCCTTCCGCACGACACTGGTGATTGAACTGTCGAACGCGGTGGAGACGATCTACATCCCGCACCGAGCAGCATACGTCGGCGGCAGTTACGAGGTGACCAATTCGGCGCTCATGCCGGGCGGTGGAGAGTTGCTGGTCGAAGCCGCGTTGAGTCTGCTGCGTGATGCCGCCACCGGACCGCCGCAACCCTGACTGGCCGAGATTCGGCTGACGGGCCGGCAGCCACACCCGTGTAAAACGCGGTCTGCCCCAAGTCTGCATGAAAGATATCTCGCGATGGAATCGAAGTTGCAAATTCCTTGCAGTACGAAAGCGTCCCGAAACATCGCGTGTCATCTGCCGCTACGAAAGCCGGGAGCTGACATGTCGATCATCATGTCCTGTCACCGTCGCCAGCCGCGTTCTGAAGGTCCGGCGTTTGACAAAGTGTTGATGACGAGTGGTCCTGACGGAGACTGATCGGACGAGTGGCCGTATCTATGATGCCGGCTCGGCGCTATGCCAGTTCTACCACTCACAAAGACAATGATTTAGCGACACTGTTCCAATAAATTAGCAACTCCGCACATGGGACCATTTCACCATGACCGCCGAACCCGATAATGGCCAGCACCGAGTCCGCCTCTTCGTCTTTGTGCAATTCGTCGTTCTCAGTGCCGGGCTCATGGGTCTGTTGAGTTCGGGACAGCTCGTGTACGCCGCTGAACTCGTGCTGGTCGCGGAAGGCAAGTCCGAGTATCAGATCGTCGTCCCCGATGCGCTGCCGACTCAGGCTTTGGACGAGAGCCTGCGTCAAACAGCTCGATTGATGCAGGCCGCGTTCCAGGCGAATGGCTGTGAAGTCGCTGTCGTTGCGGAGGCAAAACGCGATCCTTCGCACCCCGGCATTTTTCTGGGAGACACCGCCCACACGCGGGCTTGCGGCGTTGATCCGAGCACCCTGACGGGATGGAGTTACGTTCAAAAAGCTGTCGGGCGGGATGTCATCATTGCGGGTCGAGACATGCCGGCTCCGACGAAGCCAATTCAGGATCGTCGGCCAGCATGGGATCGCGTCGGAACGGCGAAAGGAGTTGTCGATTTCCTGAGGCAGTTTGCCGGTACGCGGTTTCTTTACCCGGACCTCGGGCCGTATCAGCCGATTGGTGCGGCGGCGAAAATCGACATCCTCAATTCACCGGCGTTTGAGTTTCTCAAGACGCCGACGATCGCGATTCCAGCGGAACTCAATGTCGCGAAGACGCCGCTGCTGGAGTTCAACACAGCGCATCCGGCTCGCGGCAGTTTCTATGATATCGCCAACAATCGCTTCCCGTTGGTCGATTCGATCTTCGGCGGACACACGTACGAACGAGCGATCCCGCGCGAAAAATATGCGGACTCGCATCCCGAATACTTTGCTCTCGTCGGCGGAGAACGGACCGCGAAGGGGACCGGCAACGCTCAGTACTGCATCTCGAATCCCGATGTGCAGGAGCTGTTCTTTCAGGATCTCATCGACTTGATTGATCGGGGTTTTGACGGCGTGGATCTCGGGCAGCCAGACGGCTTCCGCGCCTGTCAGTGCGAGAGCTGCGCGAAGCTCTTTGGCACGGGCAGCGACTGGGGCGAGAAGCTCTGGATTCTGCATCGCAACCTGGCCGAGCGCGTCGAGCAAGCTCGGCCGGGCAGGCAGGTCACGATGATGTCTTACATCCAGACCGAGCTGCCTCCCAAGACCTTCAAGGTGTTTCCGTCCAACACCCGCATCCTTTTGACGGGGACCAATGAAGAAGACATCGTTCCGTGGCTCGGACATGAAGTCCCGGCGGGTTATTCGTCGTACATCTACAACTGGTGCCCGAATCTCGGCACGCGCTACACACCGATGCGGACTCCATTGTTCGTTGAGTCGCAGGCGAAGCGGCTGTCGCGCAACAAGTTTCAGTCAATCTATCGCGATGGCCCCGGCGATCTGTTCGGGCTGGAGGGGCCGGTCTACTACACGATGGGCCGGATGTTCGATGACCCGGACAACCTGCAAGCCAGGCAGCTTATGCATGAGTTCTGCGATGCGGCGTTCGGCAAGTCGGCACCGTCAATGCTCGCGTTCTACGATCAACTCTATCACGGCATCGAACTGTATTCCGAGTACCTCGGCACCCGCTCGCCCGCGTGGGTCTATGTCAACATCTATGGCCAGCTGCGCAAACATCTGACCGATCCGTTTCAGTTCCTCGGCTTCCTATACACACCGAACCTGCTGACGTCGCTGGAAACGCAACTCGCTCAGGCCGAGAAAGCCGCAGAGGCAGACAAGGACGCTGGGAAAGTGCGGTTTCGGCTGGCGCAGGTGCGGCGCGAGTTTGATTACCTCAAAGCGCTGGCCAGAGTCGTGCATCTGTACCACGCGTTTCAGATTCAGCCCGACATAGCGTCACGTAACCGGTTGCTCGATGCGATTGATTCCCGCAACGCCTTCATCGATTCTCTCTTCGACGCGAAGGGCTCGAATCCTGCGTCGACAAGTGGCTGGTCGTTCGTGATGTTCCCGCCGCTTGGACATGACGCGAAGCACCTGCGGCTCGCCTATGACGGCTATCAGGAACCATTCGCAAATTCGCCCATGAACTGGGACACGAAAACCATGCGAGTTGCGCCGTTACCCGGAGCAAAGCGTCTGAGCGTCAGTCAGGTCACTGAATCAATCACACTGGACTCGCCGCAATGGGAACACTGTGCCGTGGAGTATGTTTCCAAAGTGCCCGTGGATACGAGGAAAGACGGAGGTGTTGGGAATGTGCCTCACGGTGTGACGACTGTGCGGGCGATTGCCGATGCCGATCATCTCCATGTTCGAATCGAGGCCCCGTTACCGAAAGATGACTCGGGACAAGACACGATCGACGTCTACCTCGCGCCGCCTGGCGGAAAGGACATCACCTATCGATTCACAGTCGGCCCCGAAGTCAATTCGAAGCAGGACGCCGCAAGCGGATTTAACAGCGATCCGCTCGACCCGCGGTACGGACGCTTCGACCCCGATTGGAATGGCAATTGGCAATACGAATCGCGAGTCAATACTGACAGACAACGCTGGATCTCGCTCCTGACGATCCCGTTCAAAACGCTGGGAGTTGCAACTCCAACCGCCGGAACGTTCTGGCGTGGAAACATCGGACACACGCACTTTGCCGCCGCTGATCAAGTCGAACGCTCGCTCTGGTCCGCCAGCAGCAGCACGAAGGTGATGGACGACCACAACGACTTCGGTGAATTTGTCTTCGAAGCTGTGGAAGCTGGAGCGTCGAGGTTCGATTCCGATGCAACGATCAGCCGCATGCGAGCGTTCCATCAGGAACGCAAATGGAAGGAGTTGATCGAAGAATTCGAAACCACCGACTTTTCCGCGTGGCCCGCCGATGTCCAGGACAAAGCCAGCGAGGCGTTGCATCTGCGCGGTCAGGTGTACTCATTCCTGAAGCACGGGCTGAAAGCGGAAGCCGATCTGAAAGCGGCATTGAAGCTGGCTCCGAAGAACCCGGCGTTCTGGCTCACACTGGCCGACAACTACACAAACAACCTGCAGAACGACGACCAGGCCCTGGCTGCATACCGGCAGGCGTTCGACATCACTGGCAAGGGAAACGGCTGGCAGTCACTGACCGCGACCATCGCCATCGCTCGGCTGCTGACCGATCAGGTCAGGACCGACGAGGCACTTGCCGTGCTTAAGCAATACGGCGATATGGCAGGCATGGCTCCGGTCTGGAAGATCAAAATGCTGCGAACCTACGGCCACGTCTACGCGGCGCAGGGCAATGAGACGGAGTCGCTCGCGAAGTTTCGCGAGGCGCTGGAACTGGAGTCAAAACAATGAATAGTTCCGCCGCAATTTGTGTTGATAAGTGTCCTGACGCACACTCGTCGAATCCGTCAAGAAACCGGCACGCGACAGAAGGTCTTCCGATGAAACATCACTCGTTGATCGTGTTTCTGAGCCTCTCGCTGATTCTCGTCAGTTCGAGGAGTGCCGTGAGCGACGATGCCACCACATCCTCATTTCAGGCCGGCACCGCGAAGGTCGAGATCACGCCGTCCGCGGAAAGTGCGGTTGACCTGCTCGGCCGGCCGTTGAAATTGCGCGATCCGCTCTTCGCGCGGGTACTCGTGCTGAAGGATGACAAAGTTTCAATCGCAATTGTCTCGGTGGATTTGATCGTCTTCGCGTCGCAGAAGGTAATCACTGAAGCGAAGGCCAAATGGGGCGTCGATCACGTGATCCTCAGTGCGACGCACACGCACGCCGGCATGGCTCCGCGAGGGATGATCATCAAACCGCCGACTTCGCCGGATTGGACGCGCAGCGGCAAGGCTCCGGCCGAGACGGTGGATTGGCCGGGGCTTTCGGCCGATCGGTGGTACGCCGCGACTGAAGCGAAGATCGTCGCCGCGATCGGCAAGGCGATGCAGAATCGATTTCCGGCGAGTATCGTGGCGGGCAAAGGACCATTCGAGAGCGCGTACATGGCTCATAACCGGCGATTGGTTCGCGATGGTCGAGTCCGTGCTCTGTGGGAGAACCCCGATCGCCGACCAACTCAGCCGATTGACCCAACGGTCGGCGTCATCCGAGTCGCAGACCTGTCGGGTAAGCCGCGAGCGTTCGCCGTGCATTACGCCTGCCATCCGGTCGCGCTAGTGGGAGCCGGAGTTGTTTCACGCGACTTCCCCGGCGCGATGGTGGATTACGTCGAACAGGAACTCGGCGACGATTGCCTGGCCATGTACCTGCAAGGCGCTCAGGGAGATCTCGACCCGTA